>JAGHSJ010000403.1 GCA_018065935.1 Candidatus Kurthia equi | reverse complement strand
ATTGGATTGTTTATATTATATCAATATACTTTTTAATCAATACTATTAAATAAATAATGAAAAATCTGTTGAACTTTAATCGCTCAACAGATTTTTTCTAATTATTTGACTTGTGCTCCATTAGCGAGTTTTGAATCGACTGATGCTAATGTTAAAACACCATCATGTGATCCAGCTAAAATCATGCCTTGAGAAAGTTCGCCACGTAGTGTTACTGGTTTTAAATTTGCCACAACGATTACTTTTTTACCGATTAATTGTTCGGGTTTATAATGTTCCGCAATCCCTGATACGACTTGGCGTGTTTCATAGCCTAAATCGACCTGAAGCTTTAATAATTTCTTCGCTTTTGCTACCGGCTCACATGCTGTAACTGTTGCAACACGTAAATCCACTTTCATAAAGTCATCAATTGTAATTTCTTCTGTTTCTGGTTTTTCTACAGCTGTAACCTCTTCTTCTTGAGAAGTTTTTACAGACACCTGCATTTGCTCACGGATATACGCAACTTCCACTTCTGCATCTAAACGAGGGAAAATCGGTGTTCCTTTTTCTACCACTTTTATGTTTTGTGGAATAGTATTACCGAATGTTTCAATTGTGTCCCATGCTAATAATTTCTCATCAAGGCCTAATTGCTCCACAATTTGCTTTGGTGCTGTTGTCATAAATGGTTGAGTTAGTACTGCAATGTGACGTAAGCTTTCTGCTAAATTGTTCATTACTGCTGCTAATTTTGGTTTATCTGCTTCATCTTTTGCTAATACCCATGGAGAGGTTTCATCAATGTATTTATTTGTACGTGATACAAGTGACCAAAGCTCACCTAAAACCACACTAAATTGCATTTTTTCCATACTTTCTTCATATCTAATACGCGTCAATTCAGCATGTGCTTTTAACGCAGCATCAAATTCGGTTTCTTGTAAGTTTTCTGTTGGAATTTTCCCGTCAAAATACTTATTCATCATCGAAACAGTACGGTTTAATAAGTTCCCTAAATCATTTGCTAAATCGAAGTTTGTACGTTCAACAAATGACTCTGGAGAGAACACGCCATCTTGTCCAAATGGTAACTCGCGTAATAAGAAATAACGCGTTGCATCTAAGCCATAACGTTCAATTAACATTTCTGGATACACGACATTCCCTTTTGATTTCGACATTTTGCCGTCTTTCATCATAATGAAGCCATGTGCGAAAATTTTCTTCGGTAATGGCAAATCTAATGCCATTAAGAAAATTGGCCAATAAATTGTGTGGAAACGTACAATATCCTTCCCAACAACATGAACATCTGCTGGCCAGAATTTGTTGAATAACTCTTCGTTATCTGAACCATAGCCAAGCGATGTAATATAGTTTGATAATGCATCCACCCAAACATAAATTACGTGTTTCGCATCTCCAGGTACTTTAATTCCCCAGTCAAATGATGTACGGGAAACCGATAAGTCCTCTAAGCCTGGTTTGATGAAGTTATTGATCATTTCGTTTTTACGAGATTCTGGCTCGATAAAATCTAAGTGATTTTCGTAATATTCAAGTAATCGATCCGCATATTTTTTCATATTAAAGAAATAGGATTCTTCTTTAACTCTTTGCACTTCACGACCACAATCTGGGCACTTTCCATCGATTAATTGCGTCTCAGTATAATAAGACTCACAAGGTACACAGTAAAGACCTTCGTATTCACCTTTGTAAATGTCGCCATTATCTAAAAACTTTTGGAAAATTTTCTCTACAGCATCTGTATGACGCTTTTGGGTAGTTTGAATAAAGTCATTATAGGAAATATCCATAGTAGCCCATAATTTTTTGGCACCTGCCGCGATTTCATTTACGTAATCTTGAGGGTGCATGCCTGCTTCTTGTGCTTTTTCTTGAATTTTTTGACCGTGTTCATCCATACCTGTTAAAAAGCGTACGTCAAAACCTTTTAATCGTTTGTAACGCGCAATAGCGTCTGAGGCTACCGTTGTATAAGCTGTACCAATGTGGAATTTACCACTTGGGTAATAAATTGGGGTTGTAATATAAAATGTTTTCTGTTCATTCATGAGAGCTTTGCCTCCATTTGCTTATCAGTATAGTCTTTATTCTAACGAAGTACGAAATTTGTTTCAATCAAAGTTTATTGTAATCATGAAATGTCGAAAAATCGAAACAAAAAGTTGGTATTTTTTTGAAACTTTTAGACTATTTAAAATATTTTATAGTAATAATCTTTAAAAAATCAGTTATAAAGCACAAAAATAACAAAAATTTTTCTAAATCTATCGAAGGAATCAATACTAATTAATTGACGTTTATGTCATTAGTTGGTATGATTCTAAAT
>JAGHSJ010000379.1 GCA_018065935.1 Candidatus Kurthia equi | reverse complement strand
TTCTATATAACTAATATTTAACGAATATGAAAATGTACAAAACTAAAAATAAGCTTAAAATAATACGATTTTGATTATTTTCGTAACAATTTGTAATATGCTTGTAATTTTAATGACTCCGTCTCGTAAAGTATATGCTGTAAAGTAGGGGTTGTAAGTTAAACAAACGACATTAATCGAATTTATATAGAAGTAAACAAAACAACAGTAGGAGTGTTCAATCAATATGATTAAAAATAAATTAGCAACTTCAATAATAACGGGATTCTTAGCTGCAACAGTAGCTTTCACTGGCGTAACACCACAAGAAGCTTCAGCAGCAACTTCATCAACTAAAAAAGTATCAAAAAACTTTTATACAACTGCTTCATTAAATATGCGTACAGGTGCTGGTGCTAACAAAAAATTCATCAAAGCCTTACCACGCGGTAAAAAAGTATATGCTTCAAGAAGTAAAAAAGTTTCTGGTACTACTTGGTATAAAGTACGTGCAAGCGGTAATAAAGGTTGGGTTTCAGGTAAATACCTTTCAACTAAAAAAGTTGCTAAAGCGAAAAAAGTGAAAAAAGTTTCATCTACATCAGGTAATGCAATCATTGCAGCAGGACGTAAATATATTGGTACACCATATGTATGGGGTGGTACTACACCAGGTGGTTTTGACTGTTCTGGGTTTACTTCTTATGTCTACAAAAAAGCTGGTATGAAATCATTACCACGTACTAGTCGTGCACAAAAAGCAGCAGTAAAACGTGTAAGTTCACCTAAAGTGGGAGATTTAATCTTCTTCTCAGCTTCACCAGGTGGTAGCTATGTAACACATGTTGGTATTTATGCAGGAAATAACACAGTATTACACGCAGCAGGTAACAGCGTGAAATTCCAATCATTAAGCGGTTACTGGGATAAACGTGTAGTAAGCTACGGTACAACTCGTTAATTTATTTGATACTCAAAAGGCAATGACAGATTTTAATCAGTCATTGCCTTTTTTGATTCTAAAAAAGCTTGTGGGGTTTTCAAGAATATCACTTCAGTTTGTCACTTTCTGCGAGCATTGCTTGAATGAAGAGGAATCACGCCATTTCAATTTCTAAGAGAATCCTTTTAAAATTCAGATGTGGCCCTATATGTTGATTGTTCAAACTAATATTTTGGAAAATAAAAAGCCATGCACACAATTACCTTTCAACACCCCATGGTGAAGTAGAAAGATCAATTGAATGCATGGTTTAAGTTAGCTATATTAGATGAAACGAGCTACATCTTCAACAGAAAGACGAGCAGTTCCACGATTTGTTTCACCATTTGATTTACCAATAGCGATTAGTACGATTGGGAATTCGTTTTCAGGTAAGTTAAATGCTTCTGCAAATGCAGGTTTATTGTAACCACCCATGATGACTGTATCTAATCCACGATCTTTAGCAGCCAAAGTGATTTGCATAGATACTAAACCAGCATCATACATTGCTGCTGCTTTACGTGTTTCAAGTGGTAAACCACCGTATAATTTTTCGGAATTTTGTGTTTGCGTTTCAGCGACCTCTTCCGTCATGAACCCAGCTTCTTTACATAAATCATGAATTTGACGTGCTTTTTCATGGAAATTTGCATCACCTTGAACTGCGATGATTGCTGAAGCATCTACAATTTGTTTTTGATTAAATGCGATTGGTAGTAATTTTTGTTTCGCTTCTTCATCTGTAATGACAAGGAAACGCCAAGGTTGCATATTTGAAGTAGAAGGAGCAGTAATGGCATCAGTTAAGATGGCTGAAAGCTCTTCTTTAGACATTTTATAAGTAGCGTCATATTTACGAACGGAAGTACGTGCGTACATTGTTTCGATGACAGCAGATTTAGTTGTTGTTGACATTTATGTGGTTCCTCCCTAAACTTGAATAACAGATATTATCTTACTTTAAGTAAGGAACTCTGTCAATGGTGGAATACGGAAGAAACGCAAGGGGGGGATAGGATGACAACCGAACAGACGTTGAATCCAATTTGTCAAAGTTATCATCAGGCCATCGAATTTATCGGAAAGAAGTGGGTAGGGGCTATTTTATATACTTTAATAGATAAACCTCAACGCTATAATGAAATTCATGCGAGAATTGAGGGGATTTCAGACCGTCTTTTAACGCAACGCTTAAATGAATTAATTGATTCAAAGATGATTGAAAAAATATATATTGATAATTGTACGAAGAAAACACTCTATCGCTTAACTGAAAATGGCTATGCATTTAAAGCAGTCATTCAAGCTATCAAACAGTGGGTTCAAGTTTGTGAAGCAAATGAAGGTTCTCTAAAATAAGTTACGATAAAAAAACTCGCTACCGATTAGGTAACGAGTTTCTTTGTTAATGCTCAATTGGTTGTTTTTTTTCGTCTAAGGTGAAGCCTTCACCCGCAACGTCATGCACTTCAGAAATAGAAACAAATGCATGGGCGTCGACTGAATTGATTAAACTTTTTAATTTGAATAATTCATTTTTTGATACAACGCAGTAAATGATTTTTTTATCTTGTTTTGAATAGAAGCCTTCACCATTCAAATACGTCACGCCACGATCCATCTGTGTCGTTATTTTAGAAGCAATTTGTTCATGGTGGTCAGAAATAATCATCGCACCACGAGCAGCATAGGCACCTTCTTGAACGAAGTCAATCATTCGTGCAGCAATGAATACGGCAACTAAAGTGTACATTGTCGAACGCGCATCAAGGAAAGTAAGGAATGAGATAATTAAAACAATGGCATCAATAAGGAACATTGTTTTCCCCATGTTCCAGCCAAAGTATTTGTCCATCAGTCGCGCGATAATATCGGAGCCACCTGTCGTACCGCCATACCTAAAGATGATACCGAGTCCTCCACCGAGGAATACCCCTGCAAATAGTGAAACTAAAAGTAAGTCATTGTGTAAGTCTATGTGTAGATTTGCGAATTGAAATACTTTAATGAAAAAAGATACACTAACTGTTCCGATAAGCGTATAGGCAAATGCACGACGACCTAAAATAGTCCAACCGATAATGAACATCGGTATGTTTAAGATTAGGTTCATAAGTGCTGGATCCCATTTAAACATGAAATAAAGAATTAATGTAATCCCTGTAATACCACCCTCGCCTAGCTTGTTTTCTAAGTTGAAGTTGACTAAACCAAAACTAAATAAAGCTGCTCCAAGGAGTATGAAAAGGGTGTTTTTAAGCTTAATTAAGCGCATAAAATGTCCTCCTTTATTATGAAATTATGCTGAATTGAATAATTCAACGTCACTATTTATTTCGCATACTGTATAATGAATGATAGTGAATAAATGCATGGATTAAGCTGATTTAGGGTAATTTATTACCCACAGAATAACATTATCATGTATTTTACGTCTTTTTACAATCAAAAATATATTGAAATCTTTTGATTAGTAAAAATATAGGTCACAACTCTCAGCTGATTTGATGTAATCGCAGTAGCAGTTATCTATTTGCTAGAGAAGCAAAGTGAAAAAAATTGTGCAATAATTTTTGGATAATAATTTTTATAATTCACAGAATTGTTACAGTTAAAATAGTATGTTTAAATGAGAG
This sequence comes from Candidatus Kurthia equi, assembly GCA_018065935.1. Classification (GTDB taxonomy): domain Bacteria; phylum Bacillota; class Bacilli; order Bacillales_A; family Planococcaceae; genus Kurthia; species Kurthia equi. Next base: position 14,664 of record JAGHSJ010000379.1, on the reverse strand, counting down.
AGTAGAGTCAGATGAGCTGTTGGATTCTTGGGATTAAAGAAAGACCGTTGGACAATTAAAGGGGGATGTTGAAATGATTAAAGTAGCAATTGCAGGACCAAGAGGACGTATGGGACAGGAAGCTGTTCATACCATTATGAAGCAAGAAGGCATGGAATTAGTGGCAGTGCTCGACCATCGCGAGATTGCAAATAATCTGAGCGATTATGACCAATTTCCAGATACATATGATGTAGTAGCATATACAGATTTAAACGAACTTTTCACGCAAAAAAAGCCACAAGTATTAATTGATTTAACGACACCAGAGGCAGTTTATACACATGCTAAATTGGCTCTTGAACATGGTGTCCGCCCAGTAATTGGAACAACGGGCTTTACAGATGAACAGTTGCAGCAATTACAGAAATATGCTTCAGCTAATAAAATCGGTGCTATTATTGCACCGAACTTTGCAGTAGGGGCTGTATTAATGATGAAATTTGCTGCAATGGCTGCTCAATATATGCCAGATGTTGAAATTATCGAACTACATCATGATCAAAAATTAGATGCACCTTCAGGAACGGCTGTAAAAACGGCTCAACTGATACAAGAAAATAGACCCTCGCATAAACAGGGGCACCCAGATGAAAAAGAAACGATTCCAGGCGCAAGAGGAGCAGATTTTGATGGTATGCGTATTCATAGCGTACGTTTACCAGGTCTTGTTGCACACCAAGAAGTATTATTTGGAGGAGAAGGCCAATTACTGACGATTCGTCATGATTCCTATAATCGTGGTTCATTCATGTCTGGTGTAAAATTATGTGTAGAAAAAGTAGTAGAACTAGACCACCTAGTTTACGGCTTAGAAAATATTTTATAGAGGAGTGATTTGAATGAAAATCGCATTAATTGCGCATGACCAAAAGAAAGATGACATGGTGACATTTACAATTGCCTACAAAGCAATTTTAGAGAACCATGATTTATATGCGACAGGCACAACGGGTACACGAATAATGGAAGCAACAGGCTTGTCAATTACGCGCTTTCGTTCAGGTCCACTTGGTGGAGATCAGCAAATTGGCGCGATGATAGCCAATAATGATTTAGATATGGTTATTTTCTTCCGTGATCCATTGACAGCTCAGCCACATGAACCCGATGTTTCTGCACTTATGCGACTGAGCGATGTGTATGATATTCCATTAGCTACGAATATGGGAACAGCAGAGGTATTGCTGAAAGGGCTTGAACAAGGTTTTATTGATTTCCGTTTAATTGCGGAGAGACGTTTAAAATAAGAAAGTGATGTGATCATTATGAGAAAACTAAAAATAGGGATCACATGTTATCCAACAGTTGGTGGTTCAGGAGTAATGGCGACAGAGTTAGGGAAAATGCTCGCTGAAAAAGGACATGAAATTCATTTCATTACTTCAAGTATGCCATTTCGATTAAATAAAGTTTATCCAAACATCTTCTTCCATGAAGTAGAAGTAAATAATTACGCGGTATTTCAATATCCACCATATGATATTGCATTAGCAAGTCGTATGGCAGATGTCATTCGCGATGAAAAATTAGATTTATTACATGTGCATTATGCAATTCCGCACGCAGTTTGTGCTGTGCTCGGTAGAGATATGGCGAATTCAGATATCGGTATTGTCACAACGCTTCACGGAACAGATATTACAGTTCTAGGTGAGGATTCATTATTAACGCCGGCTATTAAATATGGCATTGAAAAATCAGATGTTGTGACAGCTGTATCACATGCATTGAAGAAGCAAACGATGGAATTGATTCAACCCAATCAAGAAATTGAAACGGTTCATAATTTTGTCGATGAGCGTGAATACTATCCACGTGATGGCAGTGAATTACGTGAAGCTTTTGGCATTAAGCCAGAGGAAAAAGTAATTGTTCATGTTTCTAATTTCCGTAAGGTAAAGCATGTGCCAGATATTATTGATACCTTTGTCAAAACACGCGCACATATTCCCGCAAAATTATTGCTTATTGGCGATGGCCCTGATAAACATGCAGCAATGAAAATTGCGAAAGAAACGCCGTTTAGTGAGGATATTTTATTTTTAGGGAAGCAAGAAAATCTAGCAGAGCTATATGCGATGGCGGATTTAAAATTACTGATGTCTGAAAAAGAGGCATTTGGACTTGTGCTATTAGAAGCAATGGCATGTGGTGTTCCCGGTATTGGGACAAATATTGGGGGAATTCCAGAAGTTATTATCCCTGGTGAAAATGGCTATATTGTAGAGTTGGGCGATACGGAGCAAGCAGCAACCTATGCAGTTGCATTATTATCTGATGAAGAGAAACTCAATCGCTTTAAGGAATATGCCATTCAAAGTGTGAAAGAACGTTTCCACTCATCTAAAATTGTTGAACAATATGAAGCAATTTATGAAAAGGCGGTCCGAAAAAAATGATGAACGAAGCATGGAAATCGGCGAATCAGGTAATTGCATTATTGGAAGCACATCAATATGAAGCTGTAATTGTAGGAGGAGCTGTACGCGACTTCTTATTGCAAAAAAAGGCAAATGATGTAGATGTAGCGACAAGTGCACTTCCAGAGCAAGTTAAAGAAATTTTCAGCAAGACCGTAGATGTTGGTATTGAACATGGGACGGTTCTTGTTGTCGATTTTGAAGAGCCGATTGAAGTGACCACTTTTCGTACGGAAGGTGCGTATACAGACCATCGTAGACCAGATGCAGTGACCTTTGTCCGTTCATTGGCGGAAGACCTAAAGCGCAGAGATTTCACGATTAATGCGATGGCTATTCGCCCAGATGGGACACTTGTCGATTTATTTGGTGGTCAAGCAGATTTACAGCAACGCATTATTCGAGCGGTTGGTAATCCAACTGAACGTTTTACAGAGGATGCGCTTCGTATAATCCGAGCTATTCGCTTTTCAGCACAGCTAGATTTCAAAATTGAAAAACAAACGGCTTTAGCTATGAAAAAAACGGCACATTTTTTAAATGAAATTGCAGTGGAGCGTATAAAAGCAGAATTGGACAAGATTTTTGTTAGCCAATCGCCTGTTAATGCGTTTCAACATTTGGAGATGCTTGAAGTAGGTCCATTTTTAGCAGGTGAATTTGCGTTAGCAAAGAAATGGGCGGATTTCACCCCGGTCACAGATGCTAAAATTGCTTGGACTTACTGGGTGATTTTAACAGATCAAAGTGAGTTACTCACACGCTATAAATGTTCAAATGCGGAGAAACAGTTCGTACGAAATAGTCGTCAATGTTTTGATATTTTACAGCAAGGTCAGCCGACAAAAATGCAACTTTTCCAATACGATGATGTTTATTGGCAAGCCGCAATGCACTGCTATGAGGCTTTTTATGCGAGTAATTATCCTGATGCGGAGCAATTATTTAGACAAAAACAAAGTTTACCTTTGCAAAACAGTAGTGAACTCGCTGTATCAGGTAAAGATTTAATGCAATGGACCAATCAAAAGGGTGGACCTTGGTTGAAAGAATCGCTTGCTGCAATTTTACAAGCGGTTATTACAAGTGAATTAGCCAATGATATAGATGCCATTAAACAGTGGTATCTGACGACTTATTTGTAGCTCGTATAAATTTTAAGTTACTTTCTCATAGGACACGCCACACGCTAGATGCTTATCTAACGTATGGCGTGTTTTATTGGATACGATTGTCCGTTAATAGGTGTGAAAAAATGATAGTTAATAAGTTAGGTAGAAATAAAACAAAATCATTAAACTTTCAGCATACTAAAAAATATTTTAGAGTTACTTATAAACTAATAATAAATGTTAATAATAGGAATTTTCGCTTAATTAGTGAAAGGGTATGCTGTAAATGTTAAGATTGGCTTAGAATAGAACGTATACATTAAAAAACGCACCGTTTATAAAAAATTCACATAAGGGATTGAGAATGTAATGAGTACATTATACAAGCATGAAATTTTAAAAAAATTACAGCAATCAGGGGAAATCCCGGTTTCAGGACAGCAGCTTGCAGATGATTTTAGTCTATCAAGAACAGCTATTTGGAAATATATTAAGCAATTAGAAGAGGAAGGCTATGTTTTTGAAACAGTGAAGAAAAAAGGCTATATTTTAAAATCACAGCCAAATAGTCTGTCACCCGATAAAATTAAAGCAGCTTTAGAAACTGCTCAGTTTGGAGAGCAAATCATTTTTGAGGAACAGCTACCTTCCACACAACCACTTGCGCATCAGCTAGCACAGCAAGGCGCAAAAGCGGGAACTGTTGTCATATGTGAGGAGCAAACAGCAGGGAGAGGGCGCATGCAAAGAGAATGGAGCTCGCAAAAGGGCAAAGGGATTTGGATGAGTGTGATTTTACGTCCAGATGTACCTCCATATGAAGCACCACAGTTTACACTGGTTGCAGCTGTCGCCATTGCAAAAGCGATTGAAGACGTGGCAGAGATTCGCCCACAAATCAAATGGCCGAATGATTTATTAATTGATGGCTTAAAAATAACAGGTATTCTAACAGAGCTTCAAGCTGATCCGGACTTAATAAATGCTTTAATCATGGGGATAGGGGTTAATGTCAATCACGAAACGGCAGACTTCCCGCAAGAGATTCAAACGATTGCGACCTCTTTAAAAATTCAGACAGGAAAAGAAATTGATCGCGCAGTCTTAGTTGCACGAATTCTTTACTATTTAGAACATTACTCAGCAATGTACGTCGAAAATGGCTTTTCACCGATAAAAAAACAGTGGGAAGAGTATTCATGTACAATTGGTCAAGAAATTAAAGTAACCACTTTACGAGAAGTGGTTTACGGAAAAGCCGTCTCTATTACAAATGATGGTGTGTTAAAAGTTCAATTACCAGACGGAGAAATTAAACATGTGATTTCAGCAGATATAGAAATCAAAAAATAACACGATTTTCGTATAGTCACTCGTTCATCAAGTAGATACATATCCTTAAAGGGCGAATTGAAAAATAATCAGTGATAAAGGAAGTTTCATCATCTTACAGCAGATAAGGCTTCTTCGAGATGTTCAGCGTTCTGTTGTAAGAATCGCCTATTTTAAATTTATGATGAAGTAGGGGATTTCATCTAGCGACTTGCCACGGGACCCAAATCTATAATCAACTATTTATGCAAAAAATAGTTGATTATGTTAACTGGAGGGTGTTCAAATTGAAAATTATTCAAGAAATCGTGCAATTACAGACAGCAATAAGTAAACTAGATTTAGCGACGATTGGCTTTGTACCGACGATGGGTGCATTGCATGAGGGACATGAAGCTTTAATTAAAAAGGCCAAAGAAGAAAATGACTTGGTCGTAGTCAGTATTTTTGTGAATCCAACAGAATTTGGACCTCATGAAGATTATGAAAGTTATCCGAGAGATTTGGAAGCCGATGCAAAAGTCTGTGCAATTTTAGAGGTAGATATACTATTTGCACCTTCTGTGAGTGAAATGTATCGAAATAATAGTGACATTAGCTTTAATGCGGGAAGTTCTTCAAAAATCATGTGTGGAGCGACACGCCCAGGCCATTTCAATGGCGTGCTACAAATTTTTAATAAATTTTTCGGCTTAATTAATCCAACTAGAGTTTACTTTGGTCAAAAGGATGCTCAAAAAATCGCCTTGCTTAGAGCATTTGTACACGATTATTATTTGCCTATTGAGATAAAGATGGTTCCTACCGTTCGTGACCTAGATGGTTTAGCTTATAGTGCACGGAATGGCTTACTTACAGAACAAGAGCGTCAGCAAGCTGTTGAGTTGCATCGTGCCCTTCTTTTAGCCAAGGCAAGATTGAAGGATGGGGAGGAACAAGCGGTTGTATTAATGCAGGCAAGAAGTAAGCTAGAGCAAACCGTCGGTAAAGTAGACTATATGGAATTTTTAAGCTACCCAGACTTAACAAAAGATGTACATGCATCAGAATATAAAATTTTAGCAGCGGCCCTTCAGTTTTCTACTGTGCGTTTAATTGAAAATGAAATATTTGAATAGCGATGAAATAAAATATACCCGAGTGTAAAAAAGAGGTGTCACATCATGTGATGCCTTTTTTTGTGAGTAAATCAACAAGGAAAAGATTTTACTTAATTTTCTTTTTAGGTGAAAAAACTGCATCAAAGAAGTATATGAAGAAAGAAATTAGGGAATTGAGTAATAGAAAAGATGGATTCCATTCCTATTACTGGCTTCTTCTTATCTTTTCACCTATAAACTATGATAAAATCTTGAGTATATAAATTGATGTGAAAGACGTGAATAAAAATGGAAAGTCAAATGTATGCAATCGTCGATCTAGAAACGACTGGTCACTCATCGAAGCAGGGCGACCGTATTATTCAAATCGCAATCGTTTTTATGAAAGACTGGGAAGTTCAAAAAACCTATACTTCGTTCGTAAACCCTGGGAAGAAAATTCCTTTCTTCATTCAAGATTTAACACATATTCGTGATGAAGATGTGAAAGGAAAACAACCCTTCGAGGATATTGCGAATGAGATTTATGACATGCTACAGGATTGTGTATTTGTAGCGCATAATATAGATTTTGATTTACCATTTTTACAGGAGGAATTTAAGCGCTGTGGTTTACCAAAATGGTTAGGTAAGAGCATGGATACCGTCGAACTAGCGAAAATTATTTTTCCTTCGGCATATAGCTATAAATTATCTGAAATTGCTTTGGAATTGGATATTGGTCTGGAAAATGCCCATCGAGCAGATGATGATGCACTTGCGACCGCGTTGTTACTAAAAAAATGCTGGGAACGTTTAATTACGTTGCCATTAGATACGATTCAAAAACTACACACACGTTCATTTAAATTGAAATCTGGTTTGGCCCATTTATTTTTTGAAGCGGTGAAATTAAAAAGAGCGAAAGTAGATCATTTAGAGGATTATTTTGTCTATCGTGGTGTGCCTATCAAACGAGCACAGATTACTGAAACACCGGAAGTGAAATTAGCCTATCCGCAAAGTACAGAAATGAAAAAAGAGTTATTTTCAAAAGGAATCGCTGATTTCGAGGTGCGTGAAGGACAGTTCCAAATGATGGATTCTGTCTGGAATAGCTTCAAACATCGCACAGAGATTTTATCTGAAGCTTCAACAGGGATTGGGAAGACATTGGCGTACCTAATTCCAAGTATCATTTTTGCGAAGCAGCAGCAAGCGCCAGTTGTCATTAGTACGTACACTTCGCATCTATTAGACCAACTAATTCAAGAGGAATTACCGAAAGCAGAGTTACTTTTAGAAAGTAAGGTAAGTGTGGCTGTATTAAAAGGTATGGAACATTATATTGACCTTGACCGTTTTTGTGAATCTCTTGCGGTAAGCGATGATTCGTACGATGAGAATTTCATCAAAATGCAAGTCTTAGTATGGCTCGCTATATCTGCTACAGGTGATTTAAATGAAGTCAATGTATCCGGTGGTGGGCGAACAGCGGTGGATCGTATCCGCCGTACCTCTACAACGTCTGAAACAAAGCAAAAAGATGCGTTTGATTTTTATTTAGAAGCAATGAATCGTTGCAAAGAAGCAGAACTGATTATTACTAATCACGCGATGCTCCTAGCTGATTTAGAGCGCGAAACACCGCTAGTTGAACATGTGGCCGGCTTTATTTTAGATGAGGGACATCAGATGATTCAAGCCGCAACGATGCGCGAGGAGAAAGTGTTTGCTTACCGTCGCTGGAAATATACATTTGGACAGCTGGCTAATTTCGAAGATCGCCAATTACAGCATGTATTTTATCGTTTACTGCATTCTTCTGAGCGTGTGCCATTGCGTACCTTAACAAAGCTTGAAAATCAATTCTTTGTTTGTGTGGATATTTTTGAACAAACGATGAGTCATGTCGTCAGTCAAATGAATTTACCACATACGAACCGTAGAAATCAAAAGAAAACGATATTAATGAAAGATTTGACATTAAAGCAACCTTTATTACAGGAAGTCAGTCATAATCTTAAAGAGTGGATACAATTAGCTCATCAAAGTACACAAATTTTCTTGAACTACCATGATGATTTAGCAGTCTCGCAGCGTGCTTCTCTAAGTGATTGGCAATTCTGGTTACATGAGCTAGAAAAAATGGTCGATCAATGGGAGAGCATTTTTTCAATGGAGCAAGAGGATATGACGTCTTGGATTGAAGCAGATGCGAGAAGCTTACCAAACAGTATACAAATCTATAATCGTCCAATTCAAATCGCCAACCATATCACACAGGTATTTGACCGATTCCGTACGAAGCAAGGGATTGTATGGGCTTCAGGTACATTAACTGTTCCAGGAAATCGTCGTTTTATCGCCGATCAGTTGGGATTACAGCCATCTGTCCCTCTTCATCAATTCCAAGCACCGACTTCTTACTATGATGGTGCAGGGCTTTATGTGGTAGAGGATATGCCGGATATTCAGCAGGTTTCGCAGCATGAATACATTGAAGCGGTTGCTGAAGCTGTAATTCAAACCGTTCTTGCGACAGCAGGCCGCTGTTTTGTACTCTTTACATCACAAGATATGCTACGAAAAACCGTTGATTTGATTCAAGAAATCGGTGCATTGGATGACTATATGATTTTTGCGCAAGGCATCTCAACAGGTAGTCGTATGCGCTTACTGAAAATGTTCCAACGTTTTGACCACTCGGTATTATTTGGGACAAATAGCTTTTGGGAGGGTGTCGATGTGCCAGGTGATGCATTATCAGCGGTAATCGTCGTACGCTTACCATTCTCTGCTCCAGAAGAACCATTATTTAGAGCGAAAGCTTTGAAAATGCAACAACAAGGGGTAAATTCCTTCTATAAATTATCCTTACCTGAGGCGATTATTCGCTTCAAGCAAGGGTTTGGTCGCCTCATCCGTTCTTCTCGTGATAAAGGGGCATTAATCGTCCTAGATCGCCGAATTGATACCAAATCCTACGGGAAAGATTTCTTGCGTGCTTTACCAAATGTAGAAGTAAGAAAAGTTACACTTGAGGATATGGTCTTCGATTTAGAAGATTGGTATAATAAATAAGCAGTGATATTAAATAAAAGCTAAGGTGATCTAATGAAAAACTGGATTAAATTCTTTTCTATCTTCCTTGTACTGCTTGCGGTCGTTTTGACAGGTGCGATTACGATTCAAGCGTATATGCCTTTCCATAAAGCAACAGAGAAAGCAGAAAAAATTGTAGCGGATGAAGAGCTACTATCAAAAATTACATCATCTTATGTTTATAGCAGTAAAAAATCGTATGTAACTGTTTTTGGGGAAAATGATCGCCAACAAGCAACGGCGGTTTTTGTAAATCAAGATGATTTAAAAGCAAAAAAAGAGCAGGTTGTATTATCAACAGGCATTTCTAAGGAAAAAGCGATAAAAGTTGCAACTGAGAATCAAAAGGTTAAAAAGATTCTTCATGTAAAATTAGGCTTAGAAACACCGGGCGTTGTTTGGGAAGTTTCTTATCGTAATGACAAGGACCAACTGAATTATGTCTATGTTCTATTTGAAAATGGACAGTGGTGGAAGAAAATAACGAATTTATAATATTTCGAAAATAGAAATGTACACGATTATTGTATATAATAGAAATGCAAACAAACATAACAGGGTTGTTCATCTTATTTTACTTAGGTAAAGTAGGATAGAAACTGCCCTATTCACTATGTGCGATGGAGGATACTATGAAAAAAATTACAATTCAAGAAATGTCAAAACATGTTGGCGAAACAGTTAAAATCGGCGCATGGTTGGCAAACAAACGTTCAAGCGGTAAAATCGCTTTCTTACAATTACGTGATGGTACAGGATTTGTACAAGGCGTTGTTGTGAAAGCAGAAGTTTCTGAAGAAATGTTCGCAACAGCAAAAGGTTTACACCAAGAAACATCTCTATATGTAACTGGTGAAGTAACTGAAGATTCTCGTTCTGCATTCGGATACGAAATCCAAGTAAAAGAAATCCAAGTAATCGCTGAATCTACAGATTACCCAATTACACCAAAAGAACATGGTACAGAATTCTTAATGGATCACCGTCACTTATGGTTACGTTCTAAAAAACAACATGCGAAAATGAAAGTTCGTAATGAATTAATTCGTGCAACTTATGAATTCTTCAATGACAACGGCTTTGTTAAAATGGATCCACCAATTTTAACGGCTTCTGCTCCAGAAGGAACGTCAGAATTATTCCATACGAAATATTTCGAAGAAGATGCTTTCCTATCTCAATCAGGTCAATTATATGCTGAAGCATCAGCTATGGCTCTTGGTAAAGTATTCTCATTCGGACCAACTTTCCGTGCAGAAAAATCGAAAACACGTCGTCACTTAATCGAGTTCTGGATGATCGAACCTGAAATGGCATTCGTAGAACATGACGAAAGCTTAGAAGTGCAAGAACAATTTGTTTCTTATATCATTCAATCAGCACTTAAAAACTGCAAACTTGAATTAGAACTTTTAGGTCGCGATATTTCTAAATTAGAAAAAATCAAAGCACCATTCCCACGTATTTCTTACGATGATGCAATTGAATTCCTTCATAAAGAAGGCTTTGATGATATTAAATGGGGAGATGATTTCGGTTCACCACACGAAACAGCTATCGCAAATCACTTCGACCTACCAGTATTCATCACTTGCTACCCAACAGGTATCAAACCATTCTATATGCAACCACATCCAGACCGTGATGACGTCGTGCTATGCGCTGACTTAATCGCTCCAGAAGGCTATGGTGAAATCATTGGTGGTTCTGAACGTATTTGGGATTATGAACTAATGAAACAACGTATTGCTGAACACGGTTTAGACCCAGAAGCATACAACTGGTATTTAGATTTACGTAAATATGGCTCAGTTCCTCACTCAGGCTTCGGTCTTGGTTTAGAACGTACAGTAGCTTGGGTTACAGGTGCAGATCACGTACGTGAAACAATCCCATTCCCTCGTTTACTTAACCGTATTTATCCATAAGCTTGAATGTTCAAAACGATGTTGCCCTTTATTGGGGAGCATCGTTTTTTTATTTTAAGAATAGATGGAAAAAGCAAGATTTAATATTTTCGATAAGTTATCAAACAATTTAGTTGGAACGTTAGAAAAACTGCGTTAGAATATATAAACAAACAGAAAATAATATTTGGAATATTGTCATCTGCATAAGTGTAGATAGGGGAGGAAGTAAATAGTATGGAATTAAGCGAATGGTTGAATAATAAAGTACCTGAAATTTCAAATGAATTAACGAATATTAATAAGCACCATTTTGATATGGAAAATTCGATTGGGTTTAAAGGAAGAGATCGAATTTATCGCGTCCTAGAAAGTTTCCGTACAGCGCTATTTCCAGGGATTTATGATCAAAAGCCAATTGATGAAGTTCGTCTAAATATGGCCGTAAGTAATAACCTTAGAAAAGCAGCCCTCGATTTACGAGATATTTTACAAAAGGCATTATTTTATAGTGAAGTGGAATCAGAAGCTTGCGAAACAACTTCTCAAAAAGCTGCAGATAAAATTGTCATGGATTTATTAAATAAATTCCCAGAAATTCGTAAAACACTGCAAACAGATATTCAAGCAGCTTATGATGGTGACCCAGCTGCAACTTCAACTGAGGAAATTTTATTAAGCTATCCATCAATTCAAGCTGTATGTATTCACCGTATTGCCCACGAGCTGTATAAAATGGATGTGAAGATTATTCCACGTATCATGTCAGAATACGCTCACGAGCTAACAGGCATTGATATTCATCCAGGTGCATCAATTGGTCATTCATTCTTTATTGACCATGGAACAGGCGTTGTAATTGGTGAGACATGTACAATTGGTAACAATGTAAAAATTTATCAAGGTGTGACACTAGGTGCATTAAGCTTCCCATCAGATGAAAATGGCAATCCGATTAAAGGAATTAAACGCCATCCTGACATCGAAGACAATGTAATCATTTACGCAGGTGCAACTATTCTAGGCGGAAAAACGAAGATTGGACACGACACAGTATTAGGAAGTAATATTTGGCTAACACATTCAGTTGTGCCACATTCACGCGTATTCCACTCACAACCTTCACCAAGCATTAGCAGTAGCCAAGCAGTGAGACTTGAATATGAGATTTAATAGGGAAGATAATCCATCTAAAGGAAGTCAAGCTTGAAACGCAACATTCTTGTTGCTGTACTTGACCAATCGGCGTCCAGCCGACAGACATCGTGTAAGCCCCCTCGGCAATAAAAGAGCTTTTGAATGGTTCAAAATAAAGTGGAAAGAGTTAGATTAAGAACATTTCATGTTCTTGTCTAACTCTTTTTTGTGTTGAAAATTAGATTTTAGTCAGTTTGAGTTTTACCCAAAGCTAAAAGGGAATAATTTATTTATATTACATAATTTTCTATAAAAGCGAGATAGGTGGGTGAATGAATTTCTTTAAGACTAAAAAAAGTCGTTATTATATTGAGTTTAATAGTACAAATGGTTTTATCGCCTTTTTTAGGTGTAACTGTTACTGCTGAAGAATCATTAATAAAATTAACAGATGCTACTGGTCAAAAAATTGCACAAACAGAATTTTCAACAGATGATTTGATTTATCTTACATTTTTAAAAACGAAACTGAAACAGATTCTGTAAAGTTTAATGAGCCGGTTAATCTAATTAATGGTGCTTCAAATACGACGCAATTAGTAATTGATTGGTCTAAAGAGGGGAGCAATAGCAAAACAGTTGGCTTCAAGGAAACAATTACAGGGGCATATAAAGTAAGCTATGCAGGACAAAATAGTGTGTTTAACATTGTGGCTCCTGTAATTGAACAACCGATGATGTTGTTAAAAATGATTTTAAACAAGGTACAAATACAATAGTTGCAGCAACAGAGCTGAATCCAACAGTAGAAGCGACAACTTTACATGCTGGTATAGCATTGAAGAAAAAAAGGAATCGTGAAAGTAGAGCATCATTACGGAACTTTAGTAGAGTTAGAAACGCCACTAGAAGGTCTTGTAGGTGAATCATTTACAACGGCAGAAAAAGCTAAGGCAGGCTATGTTTTAGAAAGTGTGACGCCATCAGCGACAGGGATATTTACAGAAACTGATCAAACGATTATCTATCAATACAAATTGATCGTGCCATCTGTAGATCCAAATGAATCGACAGACCCAGGTAAACCAACAGAAACACTAAATACAGAGAATCAAAATAATACGATTAATCAGACAGTTCCAGAGGAGATAGTAGGAGGGGCTAATCCAATAATTTTAGAAAATGGAGCAAATAAAGATAAATTTGCTGAATTACTTCATTTAGAAAGTGTGAAAAAACAACAATTAGCAAAAGAAAAGGCAGAGGCTAAAGCAAATCTGATAAGAAAAAATCAATTAATTGCGGCACAGCAAGCTGGTGAAAATAAAGATGACCTACCTCAAACAAATACAAATATGTGGGTAGTAGTAGGGATTTCTTTACTAGGATTAGGAGTTTTATTTATAGCAAGACGTTTCAAGTTAAATGCTAGAAAGAACTAAAAGTAACGCCAAACACGTATGAATCCATTGTATAATGAATTCATACATGTTTTTAGATAGAGATAAGTAAAAGGGGATTTTAACTATGAATTGGCAAGAAAAATTATTGAACTATCAACCGATTAACGAACAAGAAACGACTGATTTAGCAGCATTTAAGTACGCCTTTGACCATTTTGATGATGTACTTACACGCGAAAATCCAATCGCACATATGACCGTATCAGCATTTGTCGTAAATAAAAAACGTACGCATGTATTAATGGCATATCATAATATTTATGATTCTTGGGCATGGACGGGTGGACATGCAGATGGAGCACATGATTTTCTTGCGGTAGCATTGCGTGAGGTGAAAGAGGAAACTGGTGTTGATGCAACGCCACTTCAAACGGAGCCAATTTCAATTGAACAGTTAAGCGTTCTTGGTCATATGAAAAGAGGAAAATATATTTCAGAACATCTGCATATGAATGTAACTTATTTAGTAGAAGCAGATGATCAAGCGCATTTGGAAGTATGTGAAGAAGAAAATAGTGATGTCGCATGGATTCCAATGGATGAAATCGCTACGTACTGCAAAGAGTTGCATATGATACCAATCTATCAAAAAATTATAAATCAGCTTTAATTTATAGTGTATGTCGCAAAATGAAAGTTCATATTATCATTAAAATCTTTTGTTTCGTTGTTTTTGGCGAAATGAAGGATTTTTTTATGGGTTTTTAGTAAGAGAAAGTAATTCAATTCTCAATTAAGGAGAAAAAAGTCTTTAAATGAGATAATTGCTTAAAAATCGGACGATTTTATTAAATTGCATGATAAATTAATTTTATAAAAACAAAATTTAGAATTAATGTAGCAAAATATCTCTATATAGTAGGTATTACCAGGTAAAACCACCAGAAAAAATAATTTCAGCTTGATTCAATAGTAAAAAAAATGCAAAAAGCTTTAATTTTTGTGAACTATTTCACTATCGCTTTAAGTAAGAGGGTGAAAAGAACTAATGGTAAATGATAATTTGCTTAGAATATTGAATTTACTAGGTTTGTCATAATTAATGGAAGAATTTAATTATTATTGAT
>JAGHSJ010000282.1 GCA_018065935.1 Candidatus Kurthia equi | reverse complement strand
TTTCATTGTCATATATAAACCGACTAGTGTAATAAATAGGATGGGAATTGTACAAATCAGACCTATTTTTATATAACTTAGCCATGATATCTTAATCCCTTTAAGCGACAGTACATGCAACCAAACTAAAGTAGCGAGTGAGCCAATTGGTGTCATTTTTGGCCCTAAATCTGAACCAATGACATTTGCATAGACAAGTGTATCTTTCATCAAATCCGTTGTTTGTACTTCTGCAATAGCTAATGAATTAATCATCACCGTTGGTAGGTTATTCATAACAGCAGATAATACAGCTGCTAAAAAGCCCATGCCGATAGTTGCTACAAATAGTCCTTGGTTCGCTAGCCATTGTATCCATGAAGCGATATGATTCGTTAAACCTGCACTCCCTAAACCATATACAACTAAGTACATACCGATAGAGAAAAAAACAATATTCCAAGGGGCTGATTTGATAATTTTATTCGTATTTGAAAATTTATAAGCTTTCATTTGTAGTAGCATTAAGGCTGCGACTGCACCAACAATAAATGATACAGGTATGCCTGTCCATTCACTTGTAAAATAACCAATTAGAAGTAAAATTAACATCCACCATGATTGTTTAAATAATTTGTCATGGCGAATGGCCTCTGCTGGTTCTTCAATTTGCCCTGTATCATATGTTCTTGGAATGGTCTTTCTGAAATACCAAACGAGTACAACAATCGTTGCAACTAATGAAAATAGATTCGGTAAAATCATATGTAGCGCATATTCTGTAAAGCCAATATCAAAATAATCGGCCGCAACAATATTCACTAAATTACTAATAACAAATGGTAAGGACGTCATATCCGCAATAAATCCACCTGCCATAATGAACGGTAAAATCATTTTTTCTTTGAAATTCAAATTTCGTACCATCGCTAAAACAATTGGTGTTAAAATCAAGGCTGCTCCATCATTTGCAAAAAAGGCTGCGACAATTGCACCTAAAATACAAATATAAATATACATGCGAATCCCATGACCTTTAGCCAATTTAGCCATATGTCTTGCTGACCATTCGAATAGACCAATCTCATCTAAAATAAGTGAGATGATAATAATTCCGATAAATGCGAGTGTGGCATTCCATGTAATATCAATAACAGACTTTAAATCGTCTAGACCGACAATACCAAATAGAAATGCAAGTATAGCGCCACCACAAGCAGACCAACCAATACCTATATTACGAGGTTGTGCTATGACGAAAAATAACGTCACAATAAATAATAAAAATGCGAGTGTAAATTCCATTGTTAAGCTCCTTTTTTTACATAACATAAGTATATGCTTATATATCAAATATGAGAAGTTCTTTTTATAGAAGCAATCCAATTATTTAGTAGGTAATTGGCATACGTATACTCTTCTCTAAGTTATAGATAAACAAAAAAACCGTATATTCATTCATACGGTTTTTTTTGCTCAAACATTTATTAAAGCTTCCATATATTTTCTTACAGTAAGCTATACAATTTGATTTCTGGGAATTTATCGCCGAACCAACGCATTGCAAATTCATTTTCGAATAAGAATACTTTGTTACCAAAGCGATCGTTTACTAAAATACTACGAGGACCTGTCATTGCATCTCTTACATCCTCTTCATTTTCAATCCAACGCGCAATTTTCGAACCGATTGGCTCCATACGAACATCCACATTGTATTCATTTTTCATACGGTTTTCAAATACTTCAAATTGCAGCTGACCAACAGCCCCAAGAATTGTATCTTCTGTATGAAGTGTTTTGTAGTATTGGATTGCACCTTCTTGTACAAGCTGCTGAATCCCTTTGTGGAAATGTTTTTGCTTCATCACATTTTTAGCTGTTACGCGAACAAATAATTCTGGTGTGAATTGAGGTAATTTTTCAAATTCAAATTTATGTTTGCCACCAACAATGGTGTCACCAATTTGATAGTTACCTGTATCATAAAGACCAATAATATCACCTGCAACAGCTTTATCAGCTGTTTCACGATCATCTGCAAGGAAGGTTGTCGCCTGTGTTACTTTGAAGCTCTTACCTGTACGATTCAGTGTTACGTTCATACCACGGTTAAATTCACCTGATACGATACGTACGAATGCAATACGGTCACGGTGAGCTGGGTTCATATTCGCTTGGATTTTGAAAACAAAACCACTGAATTCTTCATCAGTTGGTTCCACAATTTCTTCACCCTCTGTTAAACGAGGTTGAGGCTGTGGTGCAAAGTTTAAGTAAGTTTCAAGGAATGTTTGAACACCAAAGTTAGTTAAAGCTGAACCGAAGAATACCGGAGTTAATTGACCTTTACGGATTGCCTCTTCTGAGAATGCATTTCCTGCTTCGTCTAAAAGTTCGATATCTTCAAGTGCTTGTGTATAATATGACGTTTTTGTCATATCATTTTCTACGTCAATGCCGCCCTCTTCATTTAAAGGAATGAAACGGTCTTCTTCTGTACGGAATTGTTCTACACGATGATTATAACGATCGTAGATACCTAAGAACTCTTTCCCCATACCGATTGGCCAGTTCATTGCGTATGATTGGATACCTAGTACTTCTTCAAGTTCTTCCATTAATTCAAGTGGTTCTTTCCCTTGACGGTCTAACTTGTTAATAAATGTGAAAATTGGAATACCACGCATACGACAAACTTTAAATAGTTTTAATGTTTGTGCTTCAATCCCTTTTGCTACGTCAATAACCATGACAGCACTATCTACTGCCATAAGTGTACGGTACGTATCTTCCGAGAAATCTGAGTGTCCTGGTGTATCCAAGATATTTACGCGACAGCCACTGTAATCGAATTGCATCACAGAAGATGTAACAGAAATCCCACGTTGTTTTTCTATTTCCATCCAGTCAGAAGTTGCGAACTTACCAGACTTTTTCCCTTTAACTGTACCTGCATCGCGAATTGCGCCACCAAAGTATAGTAATTTTTCTGTAATTGTTGTTTTACCAGCATCTGGGTGAGAGATGATGGCGAATGTACGGCGTGATAATATGTCATTTTTTAAATTTGAGTTGCCCATTATTTTTCTCCTTCTACTATCATATATTTTCATAAATGGCTGGTTGAAGGTTTGACCTACATCGGCTATCACTTTCCTTACTTATGAGTTTTTATATGATCGATCCTAGATTTACGTTTCTAACCTTATGATTATAACAAAATTAAGCATTAAGAAAAAGACCTAAAAAAAACACAGGGATTGAAAGCCGAAAAAAACGGTTCAAATCCCTGCTATAACTACTTATTTATTAAATTTTTCTTTTGCTGCAATCAATGCAATTTCTGCATCACTATGTGGATATTTCGTATTTTCGATAATTTGGTAATCTTCATGACCTTTCCCTGCGAATAAAATTAAATCGCCTGGTTCTGCCATTTCGACTGCATGGCGAACAGCTTCTGCACGATCGCCGATACATGCGTAATTTTTATGTGTCATACCTTTTTCTAAATCACCCATAATTGAATCATAAGTTTCATAACGTGGATCATCCGTTGTTAAGACAACATAATCAGCCACTGAGGCCATCTTCGCCATATCTGGACGTTTTGATTTATCACGATTACCGCCTGTACCGATTACAAAAATAAGTTTTCTCTCTTTGTAAGGAATCGCTGCACTAATTGCTTTTTCGATAGCATCTGGAGTATGTGCATAATCAACAAAAATAGAAATTGGCAGATCGCCTGTTTCAATTTTTTGCATGCGCCCTTTAATTGGTGCCATTAATTCTAGTTGTTGAATAATATCTTCTAACGCATAGCCTCGGCAGTATAGGGCTGCAGTAGCTGCTAATGAATTATAAACGTTAAATTCACCTAGAAGTTTTAATTCCACATGTTTGATACCTTCTGGTGTTTTCATATCAAATTCTGTATGTTCGTCATGGTAACGAATATTTAAACCTTGGAATACCGCATTATCATCATGTAATGCATATGTCCATATAGGATATGGTGTTAAGCCCGCATATTTTTCCGCCCAAGGATCATCTGAATTTAATACAGCATGCTTGTCTTTATCTAAATCTTGTCCTAATTGAGAGAATAGTAAGCCTTTTGCGTTACCATAGTTCTCCATTGTGCCGTGGAAATCCAAATGGTCATGTGTTAAATTCGTAAATACAGCCACATCAAAGTCTACACCAGCTAGACGTCCTAGCACTAAGCCATGTGATGAAACTTCCATTACCATGCCACGACAGCCCTCTGCTTTTGCACGGAAAATCATTTGTTGTGTAGTAAGTGCATCGCTTGTTGTGTTTGCAGAATCATACATAATTCCATTTAAGTTGAAACCAATTGTTCCTGACATCGCAGAGCGAACACCTAAACCTTGTAAAATATTTTGAATCATCGTTGCGACAGAAGTTTTACCATTTGTTCCTGTTATACCGAACATTGTTACATCTCTTGAAGGATAATCAAAAAATTTAGCTGATAACAGTCCTAATGCACGAACCGTATCTTCAACAACTACTTGTGCTACATCACCTGTTAATTGTAATTCATGGTCTACAACGACAATTGTCGCTCCATTATCTACTGCTTGTTGTGCGAAATCATGTGCATCGACCGTGTAACCTTTGATACAGATGAAAATCGTCTTATCTTGAACATTGCGCGAATCAATCGCAATATCTTTTATATTTTCTGGTAATGTGCCAATGATTTTTTTCATTGGTAAACATTGTAATAGTTGTGTTGCTTGCATTTTTAAATTTCCTCCTCTTCATCAACCATTGGTGCTGTAACATAAGCATATAAAAGTTCTGCTGTGTTACGTAGTGAATCCATATGCGTACGTTCATAAGCATGTGACGATTCAATCCCGGCACCAAATAGCGCATGACGTACATCTGCACCAGCTTTAATTGCTGCTGAAGCATCTGAGCCATAATATGGGTAAATATCTAATTTATAATCTATTTTATTTGCTTTCGCTAAATTTACTAATTGATGCGTTAATTCATAATGATATGGACCACTTGAATCTTTTGCACAAATTGACACCGTATACTCATCTGTTTGTTGGCCATCACCAATTGCACCCATATCTACAGCAATATATTCTACTGTTTTCTCAGGGATATTGGAATTACCTCCATAACCAATTTCTTCATTATTAGAAATATAAAAGTGAGTTGTATAAGGTAAAACAATTTTTTCTTCGTGAATCAGTTTAATTAATTGAATTAATAAAGTTGTACTCGCCTTATCATCTAAATGTCTTGTTTTCACAAAACCTGTTGACGTTAATTCAAAGCGATTATCGAATGAAACAAAATCGCCTACTTCAATACCAATCGCACGTGTTTCATTTGCTGAGCGTACTTTTGCGTCGACACGCACTTCAATATGTTTTTCATCACGTGGTAGACTTCCCGCTCCACGATAGACATGGACAGATGTTTCATGCATCAAGATTGTCCCACGAATTTCTTCACCTGAAGCCGTATGAATCGTACAATATTCACCTTCTACTGCATTCCAGTTGAAGCCTCCAACCATGGATAACGCAAGACGCCCCGAAGGTTTCACTTCTTTCACCATCGCACCTAAAGTATCTGTATGAGCTGTTAGCAAACGTTGACGTTCATCATTTTCACCTTTTATAGTGACAATAATTGCGCCTTTATTCGTTGTTACATGTTCTACGCCGATTTCATCAAGAATGGAAGCCATCACATTCATAATTTTCTTCGTATAGCCTGTTGGACTAGGCGTATTCGTTAGTGTTTTTAATAACGCTACGGTTTGTTGTTCATCAAAAATTTTCATTTTGAAAGCTCCCTCCTTCTTATATTTATTCCATAATATCAGAATATGACATTTTCCGACACCAACAAATACTGTATGATAGAACTATAACTAGATTTGAGGTGTTTTACATGCAGCACAATACACACTTAAGGAAGCGGAATAAAGTCGTTCTATCAATTATTACTGCAAATATATTACTATATGCCATTCTTTCGGCAATTAGCTTTTTCGACAGCATTTATACATTCCCATACATTCCTTTATTGTTATGTATCGTGACCATATTTTTATATCGTTCACATGTCAATGAAAAATTAGTATGCGCCCTTTTGATTATTACAATCAACCTAACACTCATACATATGATTACTTCTTCAATGAATATTTACTTTGCAATATTTTTGATTTTCGGCATGTTTGTTATTTCCATTTATCAATCGGCTTACTTAAATACAATCGTTATGATTGTCTTTGGTGCTGAGATTCTTGGATTCTTTTATTTATGGTATCCAGAATTACTTGAGGCCATGGGAAAAACCAATCTCGCATTGCTTATTATTATACTCTCATTTTTGTGTGCTATCAGCTTAATTCAAGGTTTTTATTTTAGTGCATCTTATCGACATATAGAAACAAAAAGTGACGAGGTAGAAATGGCCTTCTTATCTCGTGAAGGTTATCTAAAATTATTCTTTGAAAATGCGAAAGATAGTATCGCTGTATTTGATTTAAGTAATCGTGTCATTGCAGTCAATCCTGCATTTGAAAAGCTTTATGGCTGGAAAATCGAAGAATGTTACGGCAAAAAGATCCCATTGGTTCCTCCAGAGCATTTTGAAAAATCGACCGATCGTATTAAGCGGATGCTCGAAGGCGAAAGCTTTGATTTACTAGAAACAACGGATATGAAAAAAGACGGTACTACTTTTGAAGCAGAGGTTACACTTTCTCCACTATTTAATGCACATGGAGAAATTATCGCTACTTCTGTTATTACACGTGATATTTCCTATCGTAAAGAAGCGGAACAATTACTATTACAATCAGAAAAATTAAATCTAGCGGGAGAAATTGCTGCTGGTGTTGCCCATGAAATTCGTAACCCATTAACAGTTATCTCTGGATTCACACAAATGATGAAACAAGATAAAGATTCTCCCTATGCCTATTACTATCAGTTAATTGATGATGAAATTGAACGCATTAATTTAATCATTAGCGAATTTTTAGTGTTATCAAAGCCACATACGAAAGAAACACAGGCTTTCGATTTGCATCATGTATTGGAACAAATTATTTTACTATTTACACCACAATTAAAAAATAATTTAATTTCTCATAAAAAAACATTACATGCTCACGCCATTAATGTGGATGGGGATGAAAATCAAATCAAACAAGTATTTATCAATATTTTAAAAAACAGTATTGAAGCGATTGGTAGCAAAGGTACACTCGAAATAGCGACTAAAAATGTAAATTCACATATCATTGTTACATTTACTGATAGTGGAATTGGTATGAGTCAAAGTGTCATTGATCATATTTTTGTTCCATTCTATACGACGAAAGAACAAGGTACTGGACTTGGTATGATGATTTCTCAGAAAATCATCCAGGAACATAACGGCGATATCAAAATCACAAGTGAACCAAATATCGGTACCACGGTAAGTATTAAACTTCCGATTGCTTCGGATACACCAAAAAATCCATTTGAGCTTTAAATACCATGCGAACAACTAGTATCACTTTTCTTCCTAGTTGTTCGTTTTTTTGTTAAAATAACTTCTGTTTTACGAAAAAAACCAAGCTGTATGAAATTCATACAACTTGGTTTTTTCTTATATACAAATTAGTCGTTCTCGCTCAAAACGAGGCGAATCACTTCATTCATCTAAACAAAGAAAGTATTTAGCGCAAGACCGTCTTAACTAATGCTGTTTTTTGTTTATATGGTGGATAGAATAGATTTGTCGCTAATTTAGATGAGCGTTTTAAAATTGATTTTTGATGCGTAAATGCATCAAAACTAGCTTTTCCGTGATAATTTCCGACTCCTGATTCCCCCACACCACCGAATGGTAAATGTAATGATCCGACATGCGTTAATGTTTCATTAATACAGCCACCACCGAATGGAAGTTCATCTAAGAAATATTGAATTGCCTTTTCTGTTTCAGAGAAGAAATAGGCAGCCAATGGTTTCGGACGTTCTTTAATTTGTTGAATAACTTGTGCTAAATCTGAATACACTAATATTGGCATAATTGGTCCAAAAATTTCATCCTGCATAATCGGACTTTGCCATGTAATATCTTGCAAGACAGTCGGTTCAATGTACAAATCTTCACGATCTGTTTCGCCACCAAATAAAATATTGCTACTTTCTTGTTGAAGTAATGATTCCAATCGGTCAAATTGACGTGTGTTAATAATACGCCCATAATCCTTACTTTGTTGCGGATTTGAACCATAGAATTTACTTAATGTCTTTTTCAATTGGCGAATAAATGAGACTTTTACAGATTCATGTACAAATATATAATCTGGTGCGATACAAGTTTGCCCTGCATTCACATATTTCCCCCAAATAATTCGTTTAGCTGCTACTTCTAAATTGGCCGTTTGGTCGACAATGACTGGACTTTTCCCACCCAATTCAAGAATATTCGGTGTTAAGCGATTTGCAGCTGCCTTAGCTACAATTTTTCCAACTGCTACACTACCAGTGAAGAAAATGAAATCAAAAGGAGCATGAATTAATGCACTTGTTTCATCCTTTTCTCCTTCTACAACAGCAATATATTCTGTTGAAAAAGCTTCTTCTAAAATCATACGAATTACTTTACATGTCTCTATAGAAGACTCTGAAGGTTTAACTACTGCTGTATTTCCGCCAATAATTGCCCCAATAAGTGGCTCCATTACCAATTGGAAAGGATAATTAAATGGCCCAATGATTAACGTCACACCATATGGATCATGAACAATCATGCTTTTACCTGGCATAAAATGCACAGGTGTTGGCACATTAATCGGATGCATCCATTCTTCTAAATACTTCAAGGCATGCGTGATACTTGCATAAACAATGCCAATTTCTGTTGTGTATGCTTCAAAATCACTCTTTCTTAAATCTTTATAAAGAGCTTCTTTCACCTCTTTTTCATATTTAGAAATAGTCGCTTTTAATAATTTTAATTTTTCTTTGCGATACGCAAGTGGTTTCGTTACACCCGAATTAAAGTATTTTCTTTGTGTACGGATAATATGATCTATTTCCTCAGCAGTTACATTTGTCATTTAATTTCCTCCTTTTATTTCCGTAAATAGCTACTTTTAGTATAGCACTTACGGTCTCTTTGCTACAATTCACATCACTTTGGAAAAAAACGGCGACATATATAGATTCAAAAATTATATTTATTTTTTTGACGAACAAGTTAAGTCATTTATTCATAAAAACTGCAAATTTCGCTAGACTTTTTTTCAAATGAGCGTATAATTAGCCATTAGGTGCCAAACCTAAGTTATTCGATTTTAGAATAACAAAAGAGAGACTCGCTAACAGCACGGATTGCTGGAGACTCTCTTGTAAGCGGAGCGGGGAAATTTCGATGAGCCCCCGCTCTATTTTTTTACCTTTTTTTGCATACATAAAACGCTACTTCCTGAGAATAAGAAAGGCGAAAATTGCATTAACCCGCAATTTTCGTCTTTTGTTTCGAACCTTAATCACTAGAGATTCTTGTAAGCGGAGCGGGGAAATTTCGATGAGCCCCCGCTCTATTTTTTTACCTTTTTTTGCATAGTTATGAGCCATTGCATGAATACATTTCTTAAAGAAATATTTTCATGCAATGGCTCATTTTTATTTATTGTCATTTAGCGTAACTCTATTTTTTCTAATTTTAAAAAGCGTTTATCCTAGCGAGCTCTGATAATTAAATGATTCCGCCATTTATTCACTTTATCTTCTTCTTTGTTCTCAAGAAAGCACTCAACAATAATTTTAAAATGGGAGCTATATGGATTGTCTTCATTTCCACTTATTTTTAATGCCAAATCAAAATATTTCGTTTCGGTACTAAATCCCCCTAATTTCTTGTACATAAGTCCAAGATACATAGAACCACTTGCTAGTTCAAGGCCAGAAAAATTTTGTTTGACAGCTACTTTTATCACTTCAATCGCTTTTCTTCGCATTTTAAATAATTCAAAAAAATTTGCTCTACTTACATAAGAGGCTGAACCGTATTCAGCTGACAATAGTTATTTATCAGCTCTTCTTTCAAATAAAATAGATTTCTCCCAATCTAAATAGAAACCTCCGTATAGTTAGTGTCTATACGGAGGTATTTTTAATTTATTTTTATAAAATTATAGCTAAAAAATCAAATTAGATATCGTATTTCAAAGAATTCTATACTTTACGATTAATCAGCGAATTTAGTTGAATCTATCCTACAATCTGTTAAAAGAAAATTGAATTGATCAAGAAGTAAATTACACCCGCTAAAGTTGCTGAAATTGGTAATGTAATCACCCATGTTAATACAATTTTACGTGCTACGCCCCATTTAACGCCTTTAACTCGTTGCGCTGCGCCAACACCCATAATTGCAGAAGAAATTACATGCGTTGTTGAAACAGGTAAATGAATTAATGTCGCACCGAAAATGATAGATGCTGAAGAAATATCTGCTGCAATCCCATTAACCGGACGAATTTTCATGATTTTACCACCAACAGTTTTGATGATTTTATAACCACCAATAGATGTCCCAAGGCCCATTGCTAAAGCACAGGCAAATCGAACCCAACCTTGTACATCATCTGTATCTTGCCAACCAGCTGCAATTAAAGCCATTGTAATAATACCCATTGCTTTTTGCGCATCATTCGTACCATGTGTAAATGATTGAATGGCTGCAGTGAAAATTTGCATTGTACGGAAACCTTTATTTGTTTTATACAATGGAAGGTTTTTGAAAAATAACTTAAACAAGGTCATAACAACAAAACCAACTGCGATTGCAAGGAAAGGTGAAATAATTAGTGCCTGAATAATTTTCAAAAACCCGTCATAATTTAATACGGCAAATCCTGCAGCGGCAATTGCTGCACCAGCAATTGAACCAATAATTGCATGAGATGAACTTGAAGGTATACCGAAATACCATGTTACTAGATTCCAAATAATAGCTGAAATTAATGCTGCTAAAATAACGACTGAACCATTTTGAAGTTCGAATGGGTCAACGATATCTTTTGTAATCGCTTTGGCTACACCTGTGAACGTGATGGCACCGACGAAGTTCATTATAGCAGCCATCATAACAGCTGTTTTAGGTTTTAGTGCACGTGTTGATACTGATGTTGCAATTGCATTTGCTGTATCATGGAAACCATTAATAAAATCAAATGCTAGAGCACAAACAACTACTAGTAAGGTAACGACTAATACTGTATCCATTATTTATCCCACCTATGCATTACGCATGATAATTGTTTCCATCGTATTCGCTACGTTTTGGCAATCATCTGCGATATCCTCCAGTTGCTCATAAATGTCTTTAAACATAATGATACGTACTGGATCTTTTTCATGTAAAAATAATTGTTTAATTGAAACACGTAAAATCTCATCACACTTGCTTTCATAGTCTTTAATTAAAATGGCATGCTCACGCATATCGACTAATTTTTTCAATTGTAATTTTTCCATTGCTTTAACAATTTCATCAGCTGATTTTACAATATAACTAATGAAGTTGCGCATGTGTTCGTCAATATCAATTAATCTAAACATATCAAAATGAGCGATACATTCGTCCATACCATCAAGTACATCGTCCATACTATTGGCTAAGGCTAAAATATCTTCACGTTCAATTGGTGTCATGAATGATTTATTTAACATAACGATTAATTCATGGATTAATTTATCTCCATCCGTTTCGTATTTTTTCATTTGAACGCTAATTTCTTCTAAATCATCATATGAATTAACGCGGAAGTCATTTGCATAATGCATTGCTATTTGAACATTATCAGCAATTTTTGCTAGGCTATCAAAAAACGGATCATTCTTTTTACGATTAAACATAAATATCCTCCTGGAAATAAATAAGTGTTTTTGTAACTTACTTTCACAAATATCTTAACAATATTTTTCATAAAAATCGCTAACATTTACATTAATTAATAG
>JAGHSJ010000250.1 GCA_018065935.1 Candidatus Kurthia equi | reverse complement strand
GAATATAAAAAAGGAACAAAAGAATATAACTTTTTCTACTCTCTAACTAATTTACCTGTTAAAGAATTAAAAAAATATACATTCACAGCACAGGTAAAAGGAAAACAAGAAAGTTATCCTATGCAATATCTATATCCAAAAGCAGGTACACTAGATTACCACCCAATTGAAGTTTTTGAATAAATGGAATGAGACTGGGGCAGAAGTAGAAAAATGCTACAAGTTACTGAAGAAAAGAAAGGAAGGAATCGCGATTTTTATGCGACTCCTTCCTTTCTTTTCGAACATTTAAAAAGAGAAAATAATGTTTGTCCAACCTCATTTTTTTAGCAATGAATACATCAAGCCTATTTATAGGCAAGAAATCTATTTTAAGATGGATTTCAATGCACCTATTGCACCGCCAAATCCACGGTCATTTAAAAAGATAGCTGATTTATTTTTCAGCACGGTATAATCCTTAATGACATGTTGCAATACTTCGTGGTCTTTCAATGTTGTTCCTATATAAATGATATGGTCTGTGCTATGCTGCTCCGCTAACTGAATGCTTAATGTCGTGATGACTTCGCCAACTAGTCGCGCAACCGAAGCCAATTTGTCTTCTTTTTTATATTCTTGAATGGGCTTAATCCCTATTTTCCCAAAGTTACTTGCTGTTAAGTCTGGTTTTAAAGGAGCTGGCACAGGTTGTCCTTGAAAAATATCGGCAACTAATAAATCAATTTCTTTTCTTGAGCCCTGCTGTGCTAGATTACTCATTTCGCGATATGAATACACATCTGTCAGTAAGGCACTTAAACCAACCAGTGTTCCGCCACCAATTCCAGTACCGCCAACACGTGCATACTTATTTTCATCCATATAATGAATAGATGTTCCCGAACCGATATTTGTAATGATTGCATCTTTAAACTGCTGATTATTTTTTTCTAATAAATACTTTACGCCGATTAAAGTTGCTTCAAATTCTACTAAGTAGTTTACTTCTACATCTGAACGAATCAACTGATTTAGTTGCTCTGCTCGTCCACCTGTCATCGCTATTTTTTCTATTTCTGGATGTGCCTCAATGAAATCGGCAACTGCTTGTAAATCATGTGATTGAAAATGATCTAAAACAAGGCTTTTCTGCTCATCTAAATAAGCAATTTTCGTTAATGTACCACCTGCGTCAATGCCTATTGTTAATACCATGTTAATCTCCTTTTAATCATTTTCTTGCTTTCTATTAAATCGTATATAAAACGGCTGTCAGTGAAATAATAGCGTTTTCATTTAAAATATACAACAATAAACTACTTTTTCATCAAACATCAGCTGAATAAATATAATTTCACTATAGTAACCAATGGCGAACTGCACTTTTCTACAGTATAAACTGCTAAAGCAAGGAAGTTTCACCAAAATACTTTTGAGTTTTGTTTTCCTTCCATTTAAAGTACGATACAATAGATATATATTTATTTAAAACGGGGGTCTCTTCCATTGATTGACAATAAAAAGATGATGAAAGAAGCAATGGCTATTTTAAAAGCTACAAGTCGTACATTTTATATTCCGATTACATTTTTAGAAAAAGACTTAAAAACAACTGTTGGTATGGCCTATCTATGTATGCGTGCAATTGATGAAATCGAAGATCATGAAAGCATAGAAATTGAAGCGAAAGCGCAAATGCTTGATCAAACTGCTGAATTATTACTTACTAATCCTTTCGACCGTCAAGCGTATGCTGCGATTATTGCGGATTATGCTGAAATTCTACCAGAAGTAACGACACGATTGGCTGACTGGATTGAATTAACGCCAGAAGGTATTCGCAAACAAGTAACTGCTTCTACAAGTGAAATGGCTACTGGTATGGCGAAATGGGCACGTAAAAATTGGATTTGTAAAACAAAAGAAGATTTAGATGATTACACATATTATGTAGCTGGTTTAGTAGGAACCATGCTTTCTGATATTTGGCGCTGGGGTGCTGGTATCGAAACCGATCGCGAGCTTGCCATTGGCTATGGTCGTGGACTACAAGCTGTAAATATTTTACGAAATCAAGGTGAGGATGCGGAACGTGGTGTGAACTTCATGCCTGAAGGATGGACACGCAGTGACTTATTTGCCTATGCAGAAGAAAATTTAGCAAAAGCAGATGCTTATAATGCATCCATTAAAAAGCGTACAGTATTGATGTTCTGTAAAATTCCGTTAGCTCTTGCGCACAAAACGCTTGATGCCATGCAAAAAGGTCATGAAAAAATGAGCCGTAAAGAAGTCGAAGAAACAGTAGCAGAATTAGAAAAACAAACAAAATAAAAAAGAAGCTCTGAGAATTTTGCCAATTAGGCTCTTTTCTCAGGGCTTTTCTTCTATATAAGTAAAGCATATTGAATTTTACTGCTATCTTCTGCTTTCTAAAAAAAATTATCCTTGCTTCGTATATTTTTTTACTTCTGGCATAATTTTTGTAGCAATTAACTCGATATTCTTCATAATTTTATCGAATGGTACCCCGCCTACATCAATTTCAGCAACAAAACGTTGATGTCCGTAGAGTTCATATTGATACAACATTTTCTCAATAATTTGCTGTGGACTACCAATCATCAAAGCATCGCGGAAATCCGTTGCTTGTTCAAACTGCATGCGTGGATAGCCGCCGCCTTTTAAAGCTTTCATACTTTCATTCATATGTGGATAAAATTCATTAATTGCATCCTGTGAATTTTCCGCCGTGTACATAATACTTGCTGTAGCTATTGGCAATTCAGCTGGATTGAAGCCACTTCTTTGTGCGGCTTCTCGATACGCGTCTACTGATACAGCGAAGTTCTCAGCTGGCCCACCAAGTGTTGTCAGCATCATTGGAATGCCTGCATAGCCTGCTTTAATCGCAGATGCTGGTGGTCCACCAACTGCCCGCCAGATAGGTAGCTTCCCATCAAGTGGCTGAGGAATAATATGTGCATTATTTAATGGCTTACGGAATTTTCCTTGCCATGTAATAGAAGACTCTTCATTTATTTGCGTGAGTAAACGCAGTTTTTCTTCGAATAGCTCTTCATAATCTGCTACATCATAGCCTAATAAATCATATGCGCCCACTCGTGAACCACGTCCAGCAACAATTTCTGCACGCCCATTAGACAATAAATCAATGGTTGAGAAATCCTCATACACACGCACCGGATCATTTACACTTAATACTGAAGCTGAACTGGCAATTTTAATCTTTTTCGTTGCCTGAGCAATCGCCCCTAATATAACTGTATGTGCTTGAGTAGCAAAGTTTGCTTGATGACTTTCTCCGACTGCAAAAACATCTAATCCCGCATCGTCAGCCAATTTACTCGCTTCTACTAATTCTTGAATTCTCTGTTGTGCACTAATTCTTTGACCTGTGTGTGGATTTGGTAGATGATCTCCTATCGAATAGAGACCAAACTCCATCCCATTTGTCATATCGATTTTATTTTTCATAGTATGATTCCCCAATCTGCTAAAAAGCTTATGTTCTATTTGTTACTCATAATATATCTCGAATTCAAGATATTTTCAAATTTTTAGCTTTTAGATTGCAGAAGAAAAAAAATCACCCATTCAATCAAGTGAATTTTTAAAAATTCCTCTCGTCAAATTGGTGATTTCCATGTCGTTTTCTCAAGCTATGATTATGACTTATAAATGCATAAATATATAT
>JAGHSJ010000268.1 GCA_018065935.1 Candidatus Kurthia equi | reverse complement strand
GATATACATAGATGATTTTGATATGCAGGACATAGTTTTAGAAAATAAACCAGATAAGAAACTAATGAATACATTTTATGCCTATGGATTCATTGGTTTGATTTTAGATTGGGTAATGAATGATTTTCCGATTGATGTAGAAAAATTTTCTTCACAATTAGTACAGATATTTAAATATTCGGTTGGAACAATACAAATTAAAAAAATTAATTGAAAATGAAAAAAAGAGGAAATCCGATTAAGGATTTCCTCTTGAATTTGAACTCAGACTTCCATAATGATCGGTAAGACCATCGGACGACGTTTTGTTTTTTCATATAAGTAAGGTGTTAATGAATCTGTAATTTCACTCTTCAGGTCAGACCATTGAGTTGTTTTATCTTTAACAGATTCTTGTAGATGACGATTTAGCATTTGTTGCGCTTCATTAATCATCATACCTGATTCACGCATGTAGACAAAGCCACGAGAAATAATATCTGGGCCAGATACAATACGTTGGTTCGCCATGTCAACGCTGACTACAACGATAACAAGACCTTCCTCAGAAAGGATACGACGGTCACGAAGAACGATATTACCAATATCACCGATACCATTACCATCGATATAAACATCACCTGATGGGATGCGACCAGCAACATGAGCTTCAGTTGAGCTTAGTGCAAGAACGTCACCATTTTCCATAATGTGAATGTTTTCTTCAGGTACATCACAATCAACAGCTAAGCCAGCATGCATGCGTAACATACGATATTCACCGTGAATTGGCATGAAGAATTTAGGCTTAATTAAGCGAAGCATAAGCTTTTGCTCTTGTTGAGATCCGTGACCAGAAGTATGGATGTTATTAATAGCACCATGTACAACATCAGCACCAGCACGGTAAAGAAGGTTAATAATTTTATTAACGCTTGTAGTATTACCAGGGATTGGTGAAGATGAGAATACAACAGTGTCATCTGGTTGGATTTGAATTTGGCGGTGAGTACCGTTAGCAATACGTGATAGTGCTGCCATTGGTTCACCTTGAGAACCTGTACATAAAATCATAACTTCATTTGCAGGTAAACGATTTAATGTTTGAGTATCTACGAAAGTCTCTTTTGGTGCTGTAATATAACCAAGTTCACGACCAATGTTAATTGCATTGTCCATGCTTCGACCAAATACAGCGACTTTACGACCAAATTTCACGGCTGCATCAGTTACCTGTTGTAGGCGGTGAATATTTGAAGCAAATGTAGCGAAAATGATACGTCCGTTTACTTTACGTAAGATATCATCAATGCTTTCGCCCACTTTACGTTCAGACATCGTAAAGTCTGGAACTTCAGCATTTGTACTATCAGAAAGTAAGCATAAAACGCCTTCTTTACCGATTTCAGCCATCTTAGTAAGATTGGCTGGTTCTCCAACAGGAGTAAAGTCAAATTTGAAGTCACCCGTATGAACAATGTTACCTGGTGGTGTCTTAACGACTACACCAAGGGCATCTGGAATACTGTGAGTTGTTCTGAAGAAACTAACTGAAGTTTTACGGAATTTGATAATATCATCTTCCTGAATTTCAATCATTTTCGTCGTTCTAAGTAAGCCATGTTCATCTAGTTTATTACGAAGTAAACCAAGTGCTAGTTTTCCACCATACACAGGAACATTAAGCTGGCGAAGTAAATAAGGAATACCGCCAATGTGATCTTCATGACCATGCGTTATGAATAAACCTTTGATTTTATCAACATTTCTAACTAGATAAGTATAATCTGGTATTACATAGTCGATGCCTAAAAGGTCATCTTCAGGGAATTTAATCCCTGCATCAATTAGGATAATTTCATCCTGGAATTGAACCGCATACGTATTTTTGCCGATTTCGCCCAGTCCGCCAAGTGCGAAAACAGCAGTTTGATCATTTTTGACGAATTTCATCTACTTAGAATTGCTCCAAGTGGTAATGTTCGCTTTTTTGTTCATACTCTAAGTAGTTACCTTCAAGTAATTGAACTAATTCGATGTTGTAACCGCGGTTAGCAAGTTTTTCTCGAACTTCACGGACGTCTGTTGCTTCTAAATATAGGCTCTTAGTGTTTTCGCGAACTGGAACCTCTAACATGCTTTCTTGATAATAAACTTTGTAAATCATTATAGTTTGCTCTCCTTTAGTACGTTCAAAATATAGTGCATTTCTTATATATTATCACGACAACTCCATAAAATAAAGAAAAGCCCCCATAAAAATTGAGGACTAATTCTTTCGTATAAGAAAGAATGATAGCAAAAGTCAATAATAGCCACTTTTGCTACCAAAAAATTATGCTAATGTCTTTTTTTCTAGTAAGCCGCGAAGCCGTTTCAACAATTGTTTTTTCAATCGTTTATACATGGCAATCACTCCTTATATGAAGTATACTAGCATTGTTATAGATAGTAAAGATATTTTACTTGACATATATATAGGAAGGAGTTTTAAAAATTGCAGAAAAAGCTATTATTTTTTGATATTGATGGTACGTTATATAATTCTCAAAAAAAGCTGCCGGAATCCGCTAGAACCGCGATTGAAGAGGCACGTAAAAGAGGGCATGAAATTGCCATTGCAACAGGTCGTTCCCCTTTCTTTTTGAAGGCAATAAGCGATGAATTAAATATTGATAGTTATGTCAGTTTTAACGGACAGTTTGTTGTCTATAAAGGGCAAGTGATTTCAAAACGACCAATTCCTCAGAAAAGCCTTCAAAAATTAGCGGATATGGCTGAAAGCGATAATTTACCCATTGTCTTTTTAGATGAACATCGTATGACGTCAACAACTGAATATCATGATGAAGTCAAAATTAGCATGGATTCTTTATATTACCCGATGCCAGAATTTGAAGAGCAACATTATAAACAACATGATATTTATCAGGCCTTACTATATTCAACAATTGAACAAAAAAAGAAATACGTCGAAAGTTTTCCAGAACTAGCCTTTATAAGATGGCATGAATTTTCAGATGACGTGATTAATCATGATGTGTCTAAAGCGTATGGCATTGAACAATTCATTAAACATACTGAATTTACAATAGAAGATACCATTGTTTTCGGAGATGGATTAAATGATATTGAAATGCTACAGTTAGTAGCTGAAAAAGGCATAAGTGTTGCAATGGGCAATGCTGTAGAAGAAGCGAAGGCAGTCGCGAGTTTTGTCACAGACCATGTGGATGAAGATGGTCTGGCTAAAGCCATGAAAAAATTAAATCTTTATTAAAATAAAAAAATGGGAATGAAGTCGAATGTGGACTTCATTCCCATTTTTTATCAAGAATATACGTAATTATTCTTCAATAAGTGGATGAGAGTTTGGTACTTCAAAATAAGGATTTTCCTTATTAATATGATCATAGAACATCACACCATTTAAATGGTCTAATTCATGTTGGAAAGCAATGGCAGGTAAGTTTTTTAAGCGAACCTTTTTTTCTTCTCCATCAAGTGTAAAGTATTTTGCTGTAATTCGTTGTGGACGCGGTACATAACCATCAACATCACGATCTACTGATAGACAGCCTTCGCCACCAGGTAAGTATGTTTCTTCTACTGAGTGACTGACGATTTTAGGGTTAACGATAACTTCGCTTACTAATTCGCCTTGGTCATTCGGTACATGCAATGCAAACATTCGTACAGAACGATTGACCTGCGGTGCAGCAATGCCGATACCTGAACGCAATTCATATTTTTCAGCCATTTCAGGATCTTGACTGTTAATAAGGAACTCTAGCATATCTTGTCCAAGCTTGTAATTTTCAGCTGATAAAGGTAATTCCACTTCTTTTGCGCGCATACGAAGTGTTTCATGACCTTCGCGTATTATATCTTTCATTAATATCATGACTATCTGTCCTTTCACTACTTTTTCTACAAATATAGTATACAACAAAGAATGACAGCTTCAATAAAAATAGTTCTGAATCCAAATATTGCCTTTGTTTATCAATTAGTTTGTTGGGAATAGTGGTTCGTGTGGGATTTAAACTGTCCTACAGTAAGGAGTGAAATAGGAATCTGTATTATAATACAGATTTTTAATAAATTGTAGTACAGAACTAAAAGAAAATTATATGTCAAAACAGTGAATTAATTGATTGACGTATGAAAATGAATTCAGTATACTGAGAGCAGAGTTAAGTTGTACCAATCTTTTTAAAATAGATAATAATACAGTTACGAAGGAGATGTTAGTAAATGGCTTCAAATAACAATCACTTTGACCCAGTTCAAAATTTACGTGAAATCGAAGAGAAATTTGAAATGGTTCAAATTCTTAATGAGAATGGCGAAATTGTAAATGAAGATTTAGATCCGAAGTTATCAGATGAGCAATTAGTTGAGTTAATGTCGCGTATGGTATTTACTCGTATTCTTGATCAACGTTCAATTTCTTTAAATAGACAAGGTCGTTTAGGTTTCTATGCACCAACAGCTGGACAAGAAGCTTCACAAATTGCTTCTCACTATGCTTTAGAAAAAGAAGATTTCATTCTTCCTGGCTATCGTGATGTACCGCAAATCGTGCAACATGGTCTGCCATTATGGAAAGCATTCCTTTGGTCTCGTGGACATTTTGTCGGTGGACAAATTCCAGAAGGCGTAAATGTATTACCACCACAAATTATCATTGGTGCACAGTACGTACAAGCAGCGGGTGTCGCGTTAGGTATGCAAAAACGCGGTAAAAAATCAGTAGCAGTTACTTACACAGGTGATGGCGGTTCTTCGCAAGGTGACTTCTACGAAGGAATTAACTTTGCAGGTGCATTCAAATCACCAGCAATCTTTATTATCCAAAATAACCAATTTGCTATCTCGACACCACGTGAATTACAAACATCTGCAACATCTCTTGCACAAAAAGGGATTGCAGCTGGTATTCCAAGTATTCAAGTAGATGGTATGGATCCACTAGCAGTTTACTTTGCTACAAATGAAGCGCGTAAACGTGCTGTTGCTGGAGAAGGTCCTTCATTAATTGAAACAGTTTGTTATCGTTATGGTCCACATACAATGGCTGGTGATGATCCAACTCGTTACCGTACATCTGATACAGATAGCCTTTGGGAGAAAAAAGATCCAGTCGTTCGTTTCCGTAAATACCTTGAAGCAAAA
Organism: Candidatus Kurthia equi; assembly: GCA_018065935.1. Lineage (GTDB taxonomy): Bacteria > Bacillota > Bacilli > Bacillales_A > Planococcaceae > Kurthia > Kurthia equi. Next base: position 4,030 of record JAGHSJ010000268.1, on the reverse strand, counting down.
GGTTTATGGAACGAAGCGAAAGAAACGGAAGTAATTGAAAACGCTAAAGAAGAAATTAAAGCTGCTATTAAACAAGCAGATGGCGTTGAAAAACAAAAAGTTACAGATTTAATCTCAATTATGCATACAGATGAACTTCCATATAACTTAAAAGAACAATTTGAAATTTACAAAGAGAAGGAGTCGAAGTAACCGATGGCACAAATGACGATGATTCAAGCAATTACAGATGGATTAAGATGTGAGTTGAAGGACGATGAAAACGTGCTAGTATTCGGTGAAGATGTTGGTGTAAACGGTGGGGTATTCCGTGCAACTGAAGGTCTTCAAAAAGAATTCGGTGTAGATCGTGTATTTGATACACCACTTGCAGAATCAGGTATCGGTGGTTTAGCGATTGGTTTAGCGCTACAAGGCTTCCGACCTGTTCCTGAAATTCAATTCTTCGGCTTCGTATATGAAGTAATGGACTCAATTTCTGGTCAATTAGCTCGTCTGAAATACCGTACAGGTGGTGCGTTAAATGCACCTGTAACAATTCGTTCGCCATTCGGTGGTGGAGTTCACACACCAGAAATGCACTCGGATAGCTTAGAAGGCTTGATGGCTTCTCAACCAGGTCTAAAAGTGGTTGTACCATCTACTCCGTATGATGCAAAAGGATTAATCATTTCATCAATCCGTGATAACGATCCTGTTATTTTCCTAGAGCATTTAAAATTATATCGTTCATTCCGTGAAGAGGTTCCAGAAGAATCTTACACAGTACCACTTGGTAAAGCAGCAGTAAGACGTGAAGGAGCAGACCTTTCTATCTTCTCTTATGGTGCAATGGTTCATGAATCATTAAAAGCAGCAGAAGAGTTAGAAAAAGAAGGGCACTCAGTTGAGGTAATCGATTTACGTACACTTCAACCACTTGATATCGAAACAATTATTGCTTCAGTTGAAAAAACAAATCGTGCAATCGTTGTTCAAGAAGCTCAAAAACAAGCAGGCATTGCTGCAAATGTGGTTACTGAAATCACTGAACGTGCGATTCTAAGCTTAGAAGCACCGGTTCTACGTGTGACAGCACCAGATACAATTTATTCTTATCCACAAGCAGAGGCTGTGTGGTTACCTAACTATAAAGATATTATTGTAACAGCTAAAAAAGTATTAAATTTCTAAGTTATAAACAGCAGAAGGAAGGGTGAAGTATAATGGCATTCGAATTTCGTTTACCTGATATTGGCGAAGGAATCCACGAAGGAGAAATCGTTCAATGGTTTGTTAAGCCAGGTCAAGAGATAAAAGAAGATGATTTATTAGCAGAAGTACAAAATGATAAGGCAGTAGTCGAAATTCCATCTCCGGTGGACGGCACAGTTTTAGAAGTTCTTGTTGAAGAAGGTACACTAACAACAGTTGGTACAGTGTTATTAAAAATTGACGCACCTGGATATGAGGATCTTCAGTTAAAAGGTAGTAATCATGACGAAGAGCAATCAGAGCAAGCTTCACCTGCACCTGTTCAAGAAGAAGCACCAGCGAAAGAAACAGCAACATCTGAGGCACCTGCTTCAGTAGTGGAAGTTTCAGATACAACAAAACGTATTATCGCAATGCCTTCAGTTCGCAAATTTGCTCGTGAGCAAAATGTAGATATTTCTGTTGTAACTGGTACAGGTAAAAATGGCCGTGTACTTAAAGAAGATATTACAAACTATGCTTCGGGTGGTTCAACTGAAACTGTAGCTTCTGAAAATACAGTGGAAGAAGTTGCTACAACTGAAACAGCAACTCCTAAACAAGCTGTAGCAAGTCTAGAGGGAGAATTCCCAGAAACTCGCGAAAAAATGACTGCAATGCGTCGTGCAATTGCAAAAGCTATGGTACACTCGAAACAAACAGCACCGCATGTTACACTAATGGATGAAGTTGATGTAACAAACTTAGTAACGCATCGTAAAAAATTCAAAGATATTGCTGCAGAACAGGGTATTAAGTTAACGTACCTACCTTACGTAGTGAAAGCATTAGTTAGTACATTACGTAAATTCCCAGAATTTAATCGTTCGTTAGATGATGCTACGAATGAAATAATTCAAAAACATTATTACAATATTGGTATCGCAGCAGATACTGAACGTGGTTTATTAGTGCCTGTTATCAAACACGCAGATCGTAAATCTGTGTTCGCTGTATCTGATGAAATCAATACACTGGCAGAAAAAGCGAGAGATGGTAAACTTGCACCAAACGAAATGCAAGGTGCATCTTGTTCAATCTCTAATATTGGTTCTGCTGGTGGTCAATGGTTTACTCCTGTAATCAATCATCCAGAGGTTGCGATACTCGGAATTGGACGTATAGCAGAGAAACCTGTAATAAAAAATGGTGAAATTGTAGGCGCACCTGTGTTAGCATTATCATTGAGCTTTGATCATCGCATGATCGATGGAGCCACTGCGCAAAACGCTATGAATCATTTAAAACGTTTGTTAAGTGAGCCAGAATTATTATTAATGGAGGCGTAATAAAATGGTAGTAGGAGATTTCCCAATCGAAACAGAAACAGTTGTAATCGGTTCAGGCCCTGGAGGTTACGTTGCAGCAATTCGTGCAGCACAACTAGGACAAAAAGTTACAGTAATTGAAAAAGAATATGTAGGTGGCGTTTGCTTAAACGTTGGTTGTATTCCTTCAAAAGCATTAATCTCAGTAGGTCACCGTTTTGAAAATGCTAAACATTCAGATGATATGGGTGTAGTAGCTAAAGAGGTAACTCTTGATTTTGCTAAAGCACAAGCATTTAAAGATGGCGTAGTTAAGAAATTAACTGGCGGCGTTGCTGGATTATTAAAAGGAAACAATGTTGAAGTAGTAATGGGTGATGCATACTTAAACGATGCAAACACAATTACTGTTGCTACAGAAAACGGTTCTCAAAAATATTCTTTCAAAAACTTAATTATTGCTTCTGGATCACGTCCAGTTGAAATCCCAACTTTCAAATTCTCTAAACGTGTACTAAATTCAACAGGCGCATTAAACCTTTCTGAAGTACCTGGTAAATTAGTAGTTATCGGTGGCGGTTACATCGGTACTGAGCTTGGTTCTGCATACGCTAACCTTGGTTCTGAAGTAACTATCCTTGAAGGTGGCAAAGATATCCTTGCTGGTTTCGAAAAACAAATGACTGCAATCGTTAAAAAAGGTCTTAAGAAAAAAGGCGTTACAGTAGAAGTTGAAGCACTTGCTAAAGGTGTTGAAGAAACTGAAACTGGTGTTACTGTTTCTTACGAAGTGAAAGGCGAAGTGAAAACTGTAGAAGCTGATTATGTTCTAGTAACAGTTGGTCGTCGTCCAAATACGGATGAAATGGGTCTTGAAGGCGTTGGTATTGAATTCGCAGAACGCGGTTTAATCAAAGTTGATAAACAAGGTCGCACAAATATTCCAAATATCTTCGCTATCGGTGATGTTGTAGCTGGTTTACAATTAGCTCACAAAGCTTCTTACGAAGGTAAAGTAGCAGCTGAAGCAATCGCTGGTGAATCTTCAATCGTAGATTACCTTGCAATTCCTGCAGTATGCTTCACAGATCCAGAAATGGCATCTGTTGGTTACAGCGAAGCCGAAGCTAAAGAAAATGGTTACGAAGTTACAACTGGTAAATTTGCATTTGGTGCAAACGGTCGTGCATTAGCGCTTAACGAAACAGAAGGTTTTGTTAAACTTGTAGCTCGTAAAGAAGATGGACTTGTTCTTGGTGGACAAATCGTAGGTGTTGGCGCATCTGATATGATCGCTGAAATCGCTCTAGCTGTAGAAGCTGGAATGACACTTGAAGATTTAGCTATGACAATCCACGCTCACCCAACTTTAGGTGAAATCGTTATGGAAGCTGCTGAAGTAGCTTTAGGTACTCCAATCCATATCGTAGCTAAAAAATAATTTTTAACGCTGCAAAAACCTCAAGGGCGTCATGCTCTTGAGGTTTTTTATTTTTCATTAACTTTCAAAATTTATCAAAGTTGTAAGT
>JAGHSJ010000404.1 GCA_018065935.1 Candidatus Kurthia equi | reverse complement strand
GGATAAAACTATTTTCATAATACTATTTTCGTTATATAGTAATAAGTGGGTTATTACAAAATGCGTAAATTTTAGAAAGATGGGGAGCATATGCTACAACAACAATATTCGATTTCAGAAGCAATTTCAAAGCGCTATTTTCAAGAGATTGAAACGATGAATCGTTATGAAGGCATCGATAAATTTTTTGATATCGAAGCGCAACTAGTTCGTGAAATTTATCAATTAGAAGAAGAAGCTGCTAAAGAGACTCTTGGTAAATTGATTGACATTCTTTCAGAGCGCTCTGGCAAAAACTTTTTTAGAGCAATACGTCATTATTTTGTAGTTTTATCATCAGTTGTCACGCGCAAGCTTGTCGAAAATCAAGCACCGTTTAAAAAAGCTTTTGCTTTTAATGCAGCGTGTGTAGAAATGATAGATCAACGCATGAACGATGCAGAGTTTTTGCAATTTGCAGATGATTTAATTGAATTTTATATTTATGTTATTTCTGAAAGAAAACAACCGACTTATAAGCATCAAACAGTGAACAAAGTCATCATGTACATAGACGATGAAGTTGAAACAGATTTATCTGTAGAGGACATCGCACAGTATTTTTCAATCAGTACATCTCACCTATCAAGAATATTTAAAGAACATGTAGGTATTACACTAGTTGAGTATTTAAATGTACGCAGAGTAGAAGAGTCTCAATATTATTTACGTCACACAAATAAGAGTATCTCTAATATTTCTGAGCAATTCCATTTCTGTAACCAAAGCTATTACACACGTATTTTCAAAAAATATGTAGGCTTAACACCTAAGCACTTCCGTGATCAATCTGATCATGAATATTTCCGTTTTCAATTACCTGATCGTATTTTATAGAGGTAACTGATAAAAGTTCAAAATTTGTACATTTCTTTGATTTGATTAGTGACACTAACATACTGTATACTTCATTGTAGTTAAAAAATTGATGTAGGTGAAAATATTGAATAAGAAACTAGGACTGATTTCAATCTTAGGTTTAGCACCGTTTATCTTAGCGGGTTGTGAATCTGTAAAAAACGGAACAGGTTTTTTCTTTAACACATTTGTTAGACCTATGAACTTTTTAATGGATTTCTTCGGAAATACCGTCCTTGATGGTGGTTATGGTGGAGCTATTATCATTATCACAGTTTTAATTCGACTTGTTTTAATGCCATTTATGATTAAGAACTATAAAAATCAGCAAGGCATGAAAGTGAAGATGGATAAACTGAAGCCTGAAATGGATGATATCCAAAAGAAATTAAAGCAAGCGAAAACAAAAGAAGAACAAATGGTTCTTCAGCAAGAAATGATGGGCCTTTACAAGAAGCATGGTGTGAATCCGTTAAACATGGGTTGTCTACCAATGATTATTCAAATGCCAATCATCATGGGTCTATATTATGCGATCCGCTATGCAAATACGGATGTTAAAACGCATGATTTCCTTTGGTTTACTTTAGGAGAACCAGATATTGCGATGACGTTAATTGCGGGTGCTGTGTACTTCTTCCAAGCGCAAGTTTCACTTTGGACTGTTCCAGCTCAGCAACAAAAGCAAATGAAATTTATGATGTATATTTCTCCAATTATGATTATGTTCATTTCTTACTCAAGTATGGCGGCACTACCGTTATATTGGTCAGTGAGTGGTGCTTTACTAATCGTTCAAACAATAATTGGTCGTAAATTATATCCACCTCCAGTTCCTGAAGGTCAAGAAGACGCTCCTAAGAAGAAATTATTCGGTGGTAGTAAAACTCCTGAACCAGCATCAACTGAACCGGCTGAAAAGCGTAAATTAACACCTGCTGAACGAGCAGCAAAATCGAACGCAAGCAAGAAAAAGACTAAAAAATAGTTTACAATGAAGTCAGGGAATTCCCCTGACTTTTTTTTATGGAGGGAAACATATAATGTCTAAAATCATTTCAGGTATTGCGATGGTAGTTGCTAGTGTATTAGCTGTTATTCTACTGTTGAAAAATAACTTTAATTGGGCGATATTCTGCATTACCATATTGTTCACATTAACGAATGCTTTACGCTCAAAAGATATGGCCAATAAAGGTTACGAAAAAGAATCGACATGGATGCGTAATGTAGCGCTACTTTTTGCAGTTGCTTCAGCAGCTATTTTAGTTGTCAATATTTTCATGTAGAACTTGCATGATGTAGTAAGTGCAAGTTCATTTTCTTTTTAATTCAAATGTAAAATGACCATAATTTTTTTATTAGAATAGTTTTTTGAGTGAATTTTTTTAAAAAAGTAAAATAAAACATGTATTTGATTTGAAAATTTAAGTCTTAAAGAATCAAGTGAGGTTAAAAAATATGAATAAAAAGTCCTTATACCATTTTCCAGTAGTGATGATGTTAAGTGCAAGTCTATTACTTGTTGCCTGTGGAAATGAAGAGCAGAAAAATACTAAAAATGAAGAAAAAGTCGAAGAGCAAAATATTACAAAAAAAGCAGAAGAAAAAGTTGCTACAGAGACAAAAGAAAAAGAGAAAGAAAAAGTGAAGGAAGAAAAAAGAGATGCTGGTGGTTATTTCATTAATCAAAAACCAGTGCAGAAAGAACACTATGAAAAAGGTATCTTAATTGCGAATAAAGTTTACCCAATGCCAAAAAGTTTCGCTCCTGGTGAAAGTAAAGAGGCACGTGCAGCATTTAATAAAATGAATACCCAAGCAAAAAAAGCAGGCTTTGAATTAGATGCATTCAGTACGTATCGTTCATATGAACGTCAAGTAGAGCTTTATAATAATTATGTGGCTCGAGATGGACAGGAAGCGGCAGATACATATAGTGCACGCCCTGGATTTTCAGAGCATCAAACTGGTTTAGCGTTTGATATTGGTGAAGTAGGAAATTCAGCTGATTATGCTGATGATCGTTTTGGTGAAACGGAAGCTGGTAAATGGATAGCTGCACATGCACATGAATTTGGGTTTATTATGCGTTATCCACAAGGGAAAGAAAAAATTACAGGCTATAAATATGAATCGTGGCATTTTAGATATGTAGGGAAAGATATAGCTACAAAAATTTACAAAGATAATTCAACACTTGAAGAATATCTGGGTGTTAATGGATAATTCGTGTATAAGTTGTAGGACAGACATTTTTAAATGAATGGATTAGTTGAACAAAAAGGTAGAAATCGTGAACATGCGATTTCTACCTTTTTGAGCTTTGAAAAGAGAAATTTAGTTTTGATTAAATCGTTTTGTTTATAAAATGGGTGAAAGTAGTCGAGAAATCGATTCTTTTATTTTAATTTTAGCGGAACGATTTGAGTATTTTTCTTTTGTTAATTCAGAACAATAGAGCATATCTCTTTCGAATAGCTCGGCTAACTGTTGTGATACCTTTTCGTCATAAATAAAAGCATTTACCTCGAAATTTAATTTGAAACTTCGAGAGTCGATATTAGCTGTTCCAACTGAAACTGCTTCATCATCAATGACTAACATTTTTGCGTGTAGGAAACCATTTTCATAAATATAAATTTTAGCTCCTGCATCAAGTAATTGACCGACATGATAATAAGTAGCCCAATAAACAAATGGATGGTCAGGCTTATTAGGAATCATAATGCGAACATCAATACCTGATAAGCAAGCGATTCGGACAGCGTTCATAAAAGCGTCATCTGGTATGAAATAAGGTGTTTGAATATAAATATATTTTTTAGCCATATTAATTAATTTAATATAGCCATTTTTAATTGATTCCCATTGTGAATCGGGACCAGATGAAATGATTTGTATAGCTGTGTCACCCTTACGTGAAAAGGTAGGGAAGAACTGATCAGCATAGCGTAAGTCTTGACGATCGGAGGCTTGATTCCAATCGAGTAAAAAACGAGTCTGTAGTGGATGAACCGAACTGCCTTCAATACGTAAATGTGTATCACGCCAATAACCGAATTTTTTCTTTAAGCCTAAATATTCATCGCCGACATTAAAGCCACCAATATAACCAATACGTCCGTCAATAATGACAAGTTTTCTATGATTGCGGTAATTTAAACGCGGGTTAATAAGTGGAAGAATATTAGGGAAAAATATTTCAACTTCACCACCGAGCTTGATAAGTTCTTTAAAGTCACGTTTATGTACACCACGTGAACCCATTTCATCATAAAGAAGACGAACTTTTACACCTTGTTTTGCTTTTACAATAAGTGCATCTAATATACGCGTACCTAATCGGTCTAATTTAAAGATGTAGTATTGAATATGAATATGGTCTTTAGCTAAAGAAATATCATGGAGCAATTCATCGAATTTTTCTTGTCCATCATCAAAGACTTGAACTTGATTGTCTTGCGTTAATACCGCGTGATTAGATAGTAACTGCATGTAAATCAGTTCTTTATAAATAGTAGGAGTTTTTTCTAATTTATATTCGAAAGAGCCTTCTTTAATGGATTCAATTTGATAATCAACGAGTGAGTCGATGCCGATTTTTTTTCGGCCTTCCCAGCGGAAAAGATGACGTTTGGTCATTTGTCGACCGAAAAGTAAATAGAGTATGAAGCCTACGATAGGGATAAAGAACAACACAAGTAACCAAGCCCATGTAGCTGTTGGTTCTCGACGTTCTAAGAAGATAATAGCGATAGCTAAAATTACGTTGAAAAATAATGAGATAGAAACAATTGTTGAAAAGATGTGGGCAGTATCTGTAATGAACATAAAATCCTCCTCCCCTTATTTCTGTTTAAGTATATCGTATTAAATGTCTAGAATGAAATTTTAATCAATTTAGAATAAAACATACTTGACCGATAGGAATTAATGTATTAATCTAGTGAAAGTACTTTTAAACGTTAGTATATTTGAAATAGGGGGAGAAAAATGAACACATTTTTGATTATTGTTAATGTAGTAGTTTTATTATTGCTCATTAGTTTATTGATAGTAATGCATAAGAAACATGTATCATTTTCTAAACGTGTATTCGTAGGTTTAGGGTTTGGTATTCTGTTCGGACTGTTTTTACATTTTGTTTACGGATCTACATCTGAAGTTGTTATACAAACAACAGCATGGTTCGGTATCGTAGGTACAGGTTACGTGAAATTATTACAAATGGTTGCTATGCCACTTGTATTTATCTCAATTATTGCAGCATTTACAAAAGTAATTATTGGTAAAAACTTCGGTAAAATGGCCGGCGTTATTTTGGCTGTATTAATCGGTACGACAGCTATTTCGGCTGCAGTAGGTATCGCTTCAGCATCAGGCTTTGATTTAGATGCAACATCATTAATGGGTGGTAGTGCTGAGCAAGCTCGAGGAGAAGAAATCGTTGCGAAAAATGAAGCAATGACTTCTACAACACTTCCACAACAAATTATTGATTTAATTCCTGCAAATCCATTCTTAGATTTAACAGGAGCACGTCCTTCTTCAACTATCGCAGTAGTTATCTTTGCAGCATTCTTAGGCTTCGCTTACTTAGGCGTACGTCGTAAAGATGAAAAAACAGCAGAGACAATTAAAACAGGTATTGATGCAATTTATGCGCTTGTAATGTATGTAGTTAAAATTATCTTACGTTTAACGCCATTCGGTATTTTAGCTATTATGACTTCTACAGTAGCTACTTCAGATTTCGGTGCAATTTACAATATGGGTAAATTCGTTATCGCTTCATACGTAGCGCTGATTGCGATGTTTATTATTCATTTAATCATCGTATCGTTCACAGGTATGAGCCCAATTACGTATATTAAAAAGACAGCACCCACACTTTTATTCGCATTTACTTCACGTTCGAGTGCAGGTACATTACCTTTAAACATTCAAACACAAAGAAAACGTTTAGGTGTATCTGAGGCAGTAGCAAACTTTGCTGGTTCATTTGGTGTATCAATTGGACAAAATGGTTGTGCTGGCGTTTATCCAGCGATGTTGGCAGTTATGATTGCTCCAACAGTTGGTATTAACCCGCTAGAACCAAGCTTTATCTTTACATTAATTCTAATTGTAGCAATTAGTTCATTCGGTGTAGCAGGTGTAGGTGGCGGTGCAACATTCGCAGCTATCATCGTATTATCTGCAATGGATTTACCAGTTGCTTTAGCAGGTATTTTAATTTCAGTAGAACCATTAATTGATATGGGACGTACTGCATTAAATGTTAGTGGTTCAATGGTAGCTGGTGTTACATCAGCGCGTGCTACAGGCGAATTAGATAAAGAAATCTACAATTCTAAAGATGCAAAAGCACAAGATTTAGGCGAAATTTAAAACCATTGTTAACAACTCAAAGTTAGAAGAGAATCATCATTTTCACAAGGGAATTAAAGGGAGTTATATAAAACAGTCCACATTTTACAATTACGTAAAATGTGGACTGTTTTTATTGTGGATGAAACGATGTCAATTGATTCGATAAATTGAGCATGACAGCTAATTCTTAAAATGAATATAATAAGAGAGTATAGTTAAAACCAAAGGGTCGATTTGTTCACAGAACCAGCAGAAAGGAGCAAATACTCATGTATACCGCTACTATAGCCAAACTGACGAATGTACATCCTAATACAGTGAGACTTTATGAGACGTGGGGATATATTTCTCCTGTACCACGTCAGCCGAACGGATATCGCGTGTACGCGCCTATTCATTTAAAACAGATGCAGATTGCCCGTCTAGTATTTAAACAGGAATTCATTCAAAATAACTTACGGAAATTTGCGACAAAAATCGTAAAGTATAGTGGGCAAGAAAAATTTGAGCAAGCCCTATTTGCAGCGAAGCAGTATGTGACCTTTTTACAGGGGGAACTGACTTTTACAGTACAAGCCATTGAGACTGCTCAAATCATTTTACAAGAGCCCCCTAATTGTTCAGAATGCTATACACATAAAGAGGTTGCCAGCAAATTACAATTATCTGAAGAAACCATTCGTAATTGGGAACGTAATGCTTTATTTGAAGTGAAACGGACTACTCAAAATCGAAGGGTGTATACACAGATTGATTTTCAGAAACTACTAATCATTCGTACATTGAGGAGTGCCCATTTTTCAATTACAAGTATTAGACAATTATTCGATAACCTCCAGGCTACAGAACACAAGAAAGACATCCATTCTTTGCTTAGTATACCGCGCTTTCAACAAGATTTTTACCATGTAACTGATGAGCTTGAAAAGAATTTAAAGCTCGCAATTTCGCATGTGAATCAAACAATTGCTATTTTAGTTACATTAAAGTAAAGGGGATGGATTTGCTTGATCGATTAAAATGGTTAATTGATGCATGGCACGGGATGTAGCAATATATAGCAACCCTTTATCAAATGAAGTCGTATAATGAGCACCATCTACAAAGGGTACTATCACATGGTCGAATTCCAAGCCTTTTGCATATTGAATGGTTGTTAAAATAAGTCCTTTGGAAAAATTCTTTGTAGTGCCGTCTAATAGAGTGAAAGGGAGAGCTAATTGGTTTTTAAGCTTTTCGATGTCTTGTTCATTTTTACAAATAATCGCCGTTGTTTCCCATAGAACATTGGCTTTTATTTGAATCGCCTCTAGCATGTCTTGTTCAGAGGTATAAAGGTATTCTTCTGGTTTTTCCCCGTGTCGTGCAATCGCAAATAGCTCACCGTTTTTCAAAAATTTCTTTGTATAGTCAGCAATTTCATAAGAGGAGCGATAAGTTGTTGTTAATTCCACATACGCTAAATTACTGAAGATGGTTTGAAAGAATTCTTTTGAGATGGTTTCATAAGGTAAAAGTGCCTGACTAAAATCACCAATAATTGTCCGTTTACAGGCAAATACTTTACTAAATACGGCCATTTGAATCGCTGTATAGTCTTGCATTTCATCTAATACAAAATGTTGAACCAACTCATACGATTTGATGCCCTTAAAATAGTTTTGTACATATAGATAGGGATACACATCGTTGTTTTCAATTTGCTTTTTAGTAGGTGAAAAATAGGGAATATCATATTCCGTTAAAAAGCGTTGGTAAATTTCAAGGGCGGTTGTTGAGTTTAAACGTTTTTTTAGTCGATTGATGATTTCATTTTTACTCGGTATTTTTCCTGAACCGTCATATTTTGCTTTTAATACGGCTGAAAAATCTTCCGCCATTAGGCTGAGTCTAGTAAGGACGGGTTCTTTTCGATAGGCATGAAATCGACTTTGAATATAATCTTTTGAAAAGACATGTTCCGCAATTGTTAGGTCTTCATTTTTTAATAAAGAGTGATTTAATGTTTCTAAGTACGTGTCTAATGCATATACGAAAGCACCATTTGCTTTTAGTTTGGCACGTTGAGCTAAATCACTTATAGGATCTTGTAAAATTTGACGAATTTCTTCCTCAAATGAGGTGAATTTAAGGGTGCTTGGTAATAAGACGGCCGATAATTCATCCATTGTAAAAGCGCGTATGGGTTGTTCTCCAAGGTTGGGAAGGACAGTTGAAATATAATCACCAAATACTTTATTGGGTGACAAAATAAAAATACGTTCTGCACGCAATGTATCTCTGAATTTATATAAAAAATAAGCGAGACGATGCAATGCAACAGCGGTTTTTCCAGAGCCGGCTACCCCTTGAATCACCATGTTATAAGCAGATTCATTTCGAATGATTTTATTTTGTTCGCGCTGAATGGAGTTAACAATGGTCTTCATTTTTTCTGAACCTTGCTGGTGTAATGTTTGTTGTAAAATTTCATCTTGTATCGTTAATGAGCTATCTAGGGCAAATTTTAATTCACCATTCTCTACTTTCAATTGTTTTTTGCGAATCAGCTCTCCTTCAAAAAGGCGGTCCATCGCTTCATAGGATGCAGGCCCAATTTCATATTCATAATACATATTACAAATAGGGGCTCGCCAATCGTAGATAAGTGTTTCTCCATCTAATGAAGTGTGTCCGAAACGTCCAATGTAAAATGGCTCCGCTTGACTAGAATCCTCTCCGTCATAAACGAAATCAAAACGACCAAAATAAGGCGATTGAAGCATTTTTTCTACTTGTTGAAATTGTGTTGCTTTTGCAAAACCATTTTTATCAATCATATGCATGGATTGTTGATAGTCATATACTTCGAATTTGTCTAGTTCTGCTTTATAGTCAACTAAATATTGCTGTAACTCTTTAAATTGATGGTCTTGTACATGTAATTCTGTTGATAAAAATTGATGGGTATTTTGTAAACTCGTTAACGTTTTATCTAAATAACTAGCTTCTTCTTTTTTCATGCGAGCTTCTCCTTCGATTAAAAGTAATCCACAGTATACTAAAAAAAAGTTGGCTGGTGTTTTAATGGAGGGTTTCTCCTTCTTCTCAACAGTACATAAATTCCATGAAAAAACCTCAATTAGTAGGTGCTCTACTAATTGAGGAAACAGTTAAATGTATTAAAATCCATTTTACTTTTGTGTAGCTAAACTCTTCTTACTCATTTTAAATGTGATGATGAAGAAGATTGAAAGAATCGCTAAAGCTGACGCGATAATGTAAGGTGAGTTTGTTTGCATCGTGAATACCCAAGTGAAAAATAGAGGACCGATGATGCGACCTAAATTATCCATTGAGTAACTTAGCCCAGCGGCTGTACCATATTTCCCACCAGATTCTTTTGAAGCAAGTGAAGTGGTTAGTGTACGTGCTAAAGCGTTACCAGCTGTGAATACACAAAGGGCGAATCCTGCAAATGCCAAACTGCTTGTGAATAGGAATAAAATAAGACCGATAGCTGTAATGATTTGAGCACCAATCATCCATCTCCATTCCTGTCCATGTTTTACTTTGCGTACGACACCACCTTGGATTAAGAAATCGACTAAACCACTGAATAAAAATAGGGAGCCTAATTGAGTGGCTGTAATATCAATTTTGTCGATTTGAAAAATTTGTAAGGTAGATTCGACACCCGCTAAAAGGAATGTCACCATGAAAGAGAATAAAAATAAGTAACGTACACGATATTTTAGAAGTGTAGAAGCACCTTTGGGTATGAATTCTCGTTTATTTGCTTCTCCAGTACGTTGTGGCTCTTTTAAAACGGCAGAGGCATAAATACATAAAGTAAATAGTAGAATAGCTGACACATAAAATGGTGTGTTTAGACTAATACTACTTAATAGACCACCAAGAGCTGGGCCGAAAATAAAGCCGAGTCCAATAGACATACCCATAAAGCCCATATACATATTTCGATTTTCATCTGTTGACATATCCCCTATAAAGCCTGTCACAGCTGTATACAGTGCTCCTGAGAATAAGCCACCGATAATACGTGCGATGTACATTAGAATTAATGAGTGGGAGAATACGGCAAATAATAAGAAACTAAAACCAAATCCAATAAGTCCGATTAAAATTAATTTTTTTCGACCCATACGATCGGATAAGGTTCCCCAATAAGGAGCAGTGAAAAAACTAGCGAGTGAATAAACAGTTAGTAATCCACCTACATGAACCGTATGAAAACCTTGTTCCGTAATGACCAATGGCAGTACAGGAATAACAAGACCGAAGCCGACATAAACTAAAAATTGTACGGACAATAATAAAATAATTGGTTTCTTCATAGATAACCTTCTTTCAAAAACATAGTCCCTTTAACTATACTCGATATCTCGCAATGAAATACATGGAAAAATGAAAAAGTAAAGAATAGTAAAATTTTTCTTCATAAAAAAATACATTTAAAAAAGAAACAGCTTCTTTTAGATGGCTGTTTCTTTTTTTACAGTTTATTTACAGTTTAATTTTTTGAAGTCGCAGGGCATTTAAAACGACAGATACCGAACTGAACGCCATAGCAGCACCGGCTAGCCAAGGTGCTAATAGACCGGCTGCAGCGATTGGAATACCTACTGAATTGTAGGCAAGTGCCCAAAATAGGTTTTGCTTGATATTTCGTACAGTAATTTGACTCATTTGAATGGATTGTACAACACGCTGTAAATCCCCTTGTAGAATGGTTACATCCGCAGCTTCAATCGCTACGTCTGTCCCGGTTCCCATAGCAATACCAATATCAGCAGTTGCTAACGCAGGCGCATCATTAATCCCATCCCCTACCATAGCTACTTTACCATGTGTTTGAAGGCGTGCAATTTCATTCGCTTTTTCAGCAGGTAATACACCGGCAATTACTTCATCAATGCCGACTTGTTGTGAGATGGTCTGTGCCACTTCTTGGCTATCACCTGTTAGCATAACGGTTTTAATATTCATTGCGTGAAGCGCAGCAATTGTATCTTTAGCCGCATCTTTAATTTCATCAGCTACGGCAATTGTGGCTACATGTTGTCCATCAACAGCGCCGAAAATAATGGTTTTACCTTGTTGGTCGAAACCATCCATATTTTGTAGAGAGATTTCATGAGTTGTTAATAATTTCTCTGTTCCTACAATGATTTTTTTTGCATCAATAGTTGCTTCAATACCAAAACCTGTCACTGATTTGAATTGAGTTGCAGCATGAATAGGGAAGCGTTGTTCAGCGTATTGAACAATTGCGTATGCTAAAGGATGTTCAGAAGATTTTTCAGCCTGTGCAATTAATCGAATCACTTCGTCTTCATCAAATGCACGATTAACGAAGAAATTCGTAACTACTGGTTTGCCTTTTGTGATTGTCCCAGTTTTATCAAAAACAATCGTATCAATATTTTTCGTTTGTTCTAGTGAAGCCGCAGTTTTAAAGAGAATACCCATTTCAGCAGAGCGTCCTGAACCAGCCATGATAGAAGTAGGTGTTGCTAGCCCAAGTGCACATGGACAAGCAATGACTAGAACGGCAATTGTATTTTCTAATGCGGTAATAAAACTAGTACCTACAGCAAAATACGTAATCAAGAATGTGATAACCGCGATACCTAAAACAATGGGTACGAAAATTCCTGAAATTTTATCCGCAAGTCGTTGGATAGGTGCTTTTGAACCTTGCGCATCTTCTACAACTTTAATGATGCTAGATAAAACGGTATTTTTGCCGATTTTAGTCGCTTTCACGCGTAGCATACCATTGTTATTAACAGTTGCTGCAAAGACATTGGAACCAGGTTCTTTATCCACAGGTAAACTTTCACCTGTAAGCATGGATTCATCCACAGCTGAATGCCCGGAAATAACTTGCGCATCGACTGGAATAGCTTCTCCAGGACGAATGACGAGAATATTTCCAATCGTCACATCTTTTACGGCAATTTCTTCAATGACACCGTTTTTTTCAATGGAAGCTACTTTCGGTTGCAAGTGAAGTAATTTCTTAATTGCATCAGAGGAGTGTCCTTTTGCGCGTGCTTCAAATAATTTACCTAATAGAATTAGCGTAATGAGAACGGCGCTTGTCTCAAAATAAAGATCTAAATGCATGCCATCCATCCCGATATGCGCGCGGTTACTTAGTACGACATACACACTGTAAAAGTAAGCGGCAGAAGTACCTAAGACGATTAAAACATCCATATTGGCGCTTTTATTGCGAAGGGCATAATAAGCTCCTTTGTAAAACTGCCAGCCGATGATAAATTGAACAACAGATGCCAATGCCCATTGCCAATAAGGATTCATGAAAAGTTCAGGTACATATAATCCAGAGGTAAATGAGAAGTGAGTGACCATTGTCCAAAGTAGCGGAATCGAAAGGACAGCAGCGATAATTAACTGCACTGTTTTCCGTTTGATTTCAATTTGCTTGTGATCTGGCACATTCTCATCTTCTTGTTGATGAATAACCGCATCATATCCAAGTGCTTGAATTTTTTTTATAATATCATCAGCGGTTAATTGATTATCTATGGAAACTTTACCTGTTTCGAGTGCTAAATTAATGGAAGCTTCAACGCCATCCATTTTATTAAGACCACGTTCAATACGACTTGAGCAAGCTGCACAAGTCATGCCCTGTATATCTAAGTGAATTTCTTTTTGTTCGTTCATCATATTCAACTCCTATACCTATGTGGGGTATATTTTAGCGGTAAGTATAGCTACCATTTAAGGTAGCTTGGAAATTATAAAACTGTATAGCCTTCTTCAACAATTTGTTCTTTAATTGCATCTACAGAGACAAGGTTAGCATCATAAGATATGTCTACAAGTCCGTCTGCTAAAGTAACGTTAACGCTATCAACTCCATTAAGTTCACCTACACCATTTTCAACTGCTTTTACACAGTGACCACAAGACATACCTTCAACTTTTAATTGGATTTTTTCAGTCATATTAAACACTCCTTATTTTTTCATTAGTTTTTGTATAGTTACGACAAGTTCATCTAAGATGACTTCATCGCCATCCGCAAGACGATCTTTTACACAACCCTTAAGATGTCCTTCAAAAAGGACTTTTGCGACAGAATTTAAAGCTGATTGAGTGGCAGAAAGTTGTGTAATAATATCATCACAATAGACATCTTTATCTATCATGCCTTTTATTCCACGAATTTGGCCCTCAATTTTATTTAAGCGGGTAATAAGATTTTTTTTCACATGATCTGGATGATGGCTTTTACGCTCATCACCATTGACGTTAAAGCATTCGTGAGCATTCGTCATAATACGTCGCTCCTTACTATAGGTTATTGATAAGGTCATATTAACATACGTACGGGGGGTATTCAATAGACAAGCATTGATCATTTAACAAAAAAAGGAAAATTTACCTGTTTAATAAGCTAAATGGAGTGGTAAATTAATAACAAGCTGTTTAATATTGAATTATTACAGTTTTGTAAAATTATTTGTTGTAACAATATTGATAAACAAATGATGATAAAAAAATGTTATGATAAAAGAGAAAATTTCATTGTTTATACATGAAACTAATTCTTTTAAGAATCGTTTGAATAATAAACAAGAAGAGGTGTTGAGTATGAAGAGAGAAGTAGACGTAACGAAAATTATTTCAAATTTATCGAAAATTGGTGTAAAAGCTACTGCCACAAAATCTCGTCTGGAATTACTTAAAGCACTTGCTCCACCAAAAAGTAAGACACAAGTTCAAAACTGATTAGGAAGTATTTTTTAATAGATACTTCTTAATGAGTTCTATAAGTAGTAGATAAATAACACATCAGGTGCCAATTTTGGGTAGCTGTTTTTTTTTGCAGAAAAATAAAGCCCACAGCCGATGAAAAACATCGCTGTGGGCTTTATTTATTCTTCTTTAGTAGTAAACATATAGTCGCCGTTTTCATTTTGAATTGCGGCCATAATACCAACGAGTAACATATTGGACAGTAGCGAACTACCACCATAGCTTAAAAATGGAAGTGTAACACCTGTGACAGGTAGAAGTCCCATTGTCATCCCAACGTTTTGGAAGATTTGGAATGTAAGCAAACTGATAATTCCAGCTGTTAATAGCGTCGTGAATTGTGTTTTGTTTGCTAATGAAATTTGTACGAATCGGAAGATTAATAGGAATAGTATAATCAGAACAATAGAAGCTCCAATGAAACCGACCTCTTCGGCAATATTAGCAAAGATGAAATCGGTTTGTTTTTCTGGAATATACACATCATTGCCAGCCAATCCCTTACCGAGCTCTTTACCAGAACCGATTGCTAAGAGACCTTGTTTTGTTTGGTAGGCTGAGTCACCATAACTAAACGGATCTAACCATCCACGAATACGTGATTGTTGATGGGGAGAGAGCATATTTACTAATGTATTTTGAAAGAAGTCATTCATAAAGACATAAATATAAGCAAAGACAGCTAAAATGGAAACTGGCAACGCTAAGATAGGAATGAGAATCTTTTTAGATATTTTTGAAAAGAATAGCATTGGGAAAATCATTGCAAAGTAAAGCATAATCATACCAGTATCCGGCTGTTTATAAACAACAAGTGTTGGAGGTACAACAAGTAATAAGATTTTACCAATTAATAGGAAATCTTTTTTCAATGATTTGCCTGGATAACGGTCGGTATGCTTAACGATGATATGTGCCGTTAATATGAGCATGGCGAATTTCATGAATTCGGATGGCTGAAATGTCCCGATTAACGGAACTTGATACCAAGATTTCGCATTGTTAACAGGACGAGCAATAGCTTCTGGTGCCACTATTAAGAATAGTAATAAGACGAAGATGGTAATATACATGCCCCATCCTAAAGTTTTTAATTTACTAACATCTGTTTGAGCAATAGCTACCATTGCAATTAACCCTAAAATGAAAAATAAGAGCTGTTTGATTATATAACCTTTAGGGTTGCCGTATTGACTTGAACCTGCGACAGCTGTGTAAATAAATGTACAGCTTATGATACAGAGTAGGATCAGAAGTGTAACTATTCTACTGTCCACTTTAATTTTCATACAAATAACTCCTAACTTCATAAACTTATCCGTTACAAATTATGTAACTATATTGAAATTTCATAACAAGAAATA
>JAGHSJ010000334.1 GCA_018065935.1 Candidatus Kurthia equi | reverse complement strand
ACATAAAAGTATAAATTAAATCCAATCTTGGAATTTCAATTTCATCAAAACAACGAAGGGTGATTCAAATGAAAAAAGCTATTTTATCTATATTTACTATTTTCACATTGCTATTTTGTACGCTTGTACCTGTTGATTTCGAAAAGAGTAATAGCGCGAATGCTCGTACAGATATGACCTATTCCTATTGGTTTAAATCTGGGCAACCTAAATATATTAAAACAGAAAAAAGTTCTTGGAAACGTCCGTTAAAATCGAACGGAAAGTATAAGTACGGCTGGGCATATGGTCCAATGAAAGAAAATTACTCATACTCTACCAAAGCGACCTGGTCAATTAATGGTTCTGCCACAATTCCGTACAAATCAGTAGAAACTACATTAGGTTCAGAATATACTTCTGAAAAATCTTATTCCATAAAAACTTCATGTGTGATTTCAAAAAAGCAAAAATCTACACCTAAATTCCGTATTAAATATAAAGTTTATAAACAAACATATGCTCAATGGATTAGTATTGATGGGAAAAAATCTAAAACAGGAAAAACTAAAGTTGTTACATTTAAAACGCCTGTTGATTATGACAAATCATGTGGAATAGTAAAAAAATAAAGCATCCTATTTTCTGAAATACTTTAAATAACGCTCATCTGTCTCTATCTTATGTATGATTTTAGGATAAAATCCGTTCTCAAACATACAAAAAAGCAGGAATCGCACGTGCGATTCCTGCTTTTTTTGCTTAGACAATTTTATTATATTAGCTTACTGCTCCCATTTTACGAGAAATCCATGGGCTAATAATTAGCATGATGATGAATAGAACAATTGCTGTTCCGCCTAAGAAACCGAAGTATTGTACTTCTGAAACTTTATCGAACACTTTTGCAAATTGTGCATTTAATGCTTGTGCTGCAGTACTTGTTAAGAACCATAGTGACATTGTTTGCGCTGCGAAAGCTTCTGGTGCAAGCTTAGTTGTTGCTGATAAACCAACTGGTGACATTAATAATTCCCCAATTACTACTAGGAAGAATGATAGTACAATCCACCAAGGGCTAATTAATAAATGGCCTTTTGATAAGACTGCTGGAATAATCATAATTAAGAATGATGCACCTGCAAATAATAGTGAGAATGAGAACTTAGTAGCTGTTGATGGCTGACGTTTTCCTAGTTTCAACCATAGAGCTGCAAATACTGGTGCTAAAATAATGATAAATAACGGATTGATTGATTGGAACCATACTGGGTTAATTGTAAATGATCCCATTGTAAGATCTGTACGATTTTTTATATAAATCGAGAAGATTGTAGAACCTTGTTCTTGAATAACCCAGAACATTGTACCTGTAATGAATAAAGGAATATATGCAAGTAAATGTGATTTCTCTGCTGCTTTTGTTTTTTTAGATGTAAACATCCAGATAAACACACAAATTGGTGCAAGTAATCCAATGATAGTGAAGAAGTTTACTGCATTATCAATTGAAATCAAATCAAATGCATTAGCAATTACTAATAAGATAGCTACTACTACTAAAACAACTGATGCAATTTTTATTACTTTTACTTTTTCTTCAGAAGACAATGGGTTTGTTGGTACAAGACCAGCTTTCCCTAAATTCTTTTTCTCAGTTACTTTATACATAATTAATCCAATAAACATACCAACTGCTGCTACTGAGAAACCTGCATGGTAACTTTTAGTTTCTTCTTGAACCGCACCAATAATTAATGGAGCGATGAATGAACCAAGGTTAATACCCATGTAGAAAATACTGAAACCAGAATCACGACGTGTATCTTCATCTGAGTAAATTTCACCAACTACTGATGATACGTTTGGTTTTAATAAACCTGTACCTAAAATAATTAATATCATCGCTGTGAATAAGAATGGTACGCCACCTGGTAATGCTAAAGTAATATGCCCTAGCATAATTAAAATACCACCCCAGAATATTGAACGACGAGTACCTAATACACGGTCAGCAATCCAACCACCGATAATACCAGACATATAAACTAATGAACCATAAATTGCCATAATAGAACTTGCTGTTACTTCACTAAAACCTAAACCGCCATTCGCGACAGTATCGTACATGAAGTAAACTAAAAGTGCTCTCATCCCGTAGTAAGAGAAACGTTCCCAGAATTCAGTAAAGAATAATGTGAAAAGACCTTTTGGATGTCCAAAGAATCCTTTCTGAGGAACAGACTTCACTACTTCTTCTTTTGTTGCCATATAGATTCCTACTTTCAATTTCTTAAATAGTCAAATAATTTTAAATACATTATTTTTTAAAAGCGTATGTCCAGTATACACACACAGATTATCAATGTCAAAATTTAGAAAAATTAAAATTTTCAGAAAATATGACTTTAGTTTTCAAGTCAAAAGCCTCCTAAGGCAATATCCCCGTATAT
>JAGHSJ010000053.1 GCA_018065935.1 Candidatus Kurthia equi | reverse complement strand
GTGTATCGTCATATGTGCTATTAAATCAAGGGTTAAAGCTCAAAAAAAAACAATATATGTCGGTTGATTGACACAGTAAAATACTGTGCCTCAACCGAAGCCGATTCATCTACACGACTAAAGTCGCGAGTGTTCTCGGCTAGTTAATAAATAATACCTCCATTTAAACACCATTTAGTATAAGGAGTACCCTTTAGAAAAAAGAGACAAACGATACGTGTGTTCAGTAAGTCTAAGGTGGTTGCAAAAAGAGTCATTTTCGGCTACAATAGGTGTATTCAAATAAACAATTGCTTTGATTGGGAGGAGTAAGATTCCTTACTTGTCGAGAGAGGGAACGGTTGGTGTGAGTTCCTCAAGTATGTATCTGAAGGTAGCCCATGAGCAGATTTCGTGAACGAATAGTAGCGAGATTCGGTTTAGAGACCGTTATCCAATGAAGAGCCAGTATTTTTGTGCTGGAATAAAGGTGGTACCGCGAGTTAGCTCGTCCTTTTTAATCATGATGGTGCTTTTTTTTATGCCTTAAAATTGGAACGCGAAATAGGAGGAAACTAATATGTCAGAAAAAGAATTATCAATGCCGACGAAATATGATCCAACGGCAGTAGAAGAAGGACGTTACGAATGGTGGCTTAAAGGTGAATTCTTTAAAGCACAACCTGAGAGTGGCAAAGAGCCTTACTCAATCGTAATCCCACCTCCAAATGTTACAGGTAAACTACATTTAGGTCATGCTTGGGATACAACTTTACAAGATATTTTAACTCGTATGAAACGTATGCAAGGGTATGATGCTCTATGGTTACCAGGTATGGACCATGCAGGTATCGCTACACAAGCAAAAGTAGACGCTAAATTACGCGAACAAGGCATTTCTCGTCATGACATCGGTCGTGAAGCCTTCCTAGAAAAAACATGGGAATGGAAAGAAGAATATGCAGGTCATATCCGTTCACAATGGGCTAAATTAGGCTTAGGCTTAGACTATTCTCGTGAGCGTTTCACATTAGATGATGGTCTTTCTGATGCAGTTAAAGAAGTTTTCGTTAAATTATATGAAAAAGATTTAATCTACCGTGGTGAACGCATCATCAACTGGGATCCAGCAGCTCAAACAGCATTATCTGATATCGAAGTAATTTACAAAGATATTCAAGGTGCTTTCTACCATATGGAATATGAACTATCTGATGGTTCAGGTAAATTAGAAATTGCAACTACTCGTCCAGAAACAATGCTTGGTGACTCTGGTATCGCAGTTAACCCGAATGATGAACGCTATGCTCATTTAGTAGGTAAAACAGCTATCTTACCAATCGTAGGTCGTGAATTACCAATCGTAGCTGATGACTATGTTGAAATGGACTTCGGAACTGGTGTTGTTAAAATGACTCCAGCCCATGACCCTAATGACTTTGAAGTTGGTAACCGTCATAACTTAGAACGTATTTTAGTTATGAATGAAGATGGCACGATGAATGAAAAAGCTGGTAAATATGCAGGTATGGACCGCTTTGAATGTCGTAAAGCAATCGTTAAAGACTTACAAGAAGCAGGTATCTTAATCAAAATCGAAGAACATATGCATAATGTAGGTCACTCAGAACGTACAGGTGCAGTTGTTGAACCGTATCTTTCTAAACAATGGTTCGTTAAAATGGGTCCACTTGCTGAAGCTGCTTTAGATTTACAAAAATCTGAAGAAGAAAAAGTAAACTTCGTACCAAATCGTTTTGAAAACACATACTCTCGCTGGATGGAAAATGTACATGACTGGTGTATTTCTCGCCAATTATGGTGGGGACACCGTATTCCAGCTTGGCATCACAAAGAAACTGGTGAAATCTTCGTAGGTAAAGAAGCACCAGCAGATATCGAAAACTGGCGTCAAGATGAAGACGTATTAGATACTTGGTTCTCAAGTGCGTTATGGCCGTTCTCTACAATGGGCTGGCCTGATACAGATTCAGAAGAATTCAAACGTTATTACCCAACAGGTACGCTTGTAACTGGTTATGACATCATCTTCTTCTGGGTATCTCGCATGATTTTCCAAGGTATTGAATTCACTGGCGAACGTCCATTTAAAGATGTATTAATTCATGGTTTAGTACGTGATGGCGAAGGTCGCAAAATGTCTAAATCTCTTGGTAACGGCGTAGACCCTATGGACGTTATTAAAGATTACGGTGCAGATGCACTTCGTTACTTCTTAGCAACGGGTTCTTCTCCAGGCCAAGATTTACGTTACACAACTGAAAAAGTAGAATCTATTTGGAACTTTGCGAATAAGATTTGGAACGCTTCACGCTTCGCTATGATGAACATGGAAGGCATGACGTATGACGAAATTGATTTAACTGGTGAAAAATCAGTAGCAGATAAATGGATTTTAACTCGTTTAAACGAAACAATTGAACATGTAACAGCACTTGCTGATAAATATGAATTCGGTGAAGTAGGTCGTCATCTTTACAACTTCATCTGGGATGACTTCTGTTCTTGGTACATTGAAATGGCGAAACTACCACTTTACGGTGAAGACGAATCAGCTAAGAAAACAACTCGTTCAGTATTAGCATATGTTTTAGATCAAAGTATGCGTCTATTACACCCAATCATGCCATTCATTACAGAAGAAATTTGGCAACACCTTCCACACGAAGGCGAGTCAATTACAGTAGCAGCATGGCCAACAGTTCGCGAAGATTTACATTTCGCAGACGAAGTGAAGAACATGCAATTACTAACAGATATCATCCATGCTGTTCGTAATATTCGTTCGGAAGTAAACTCTCCAATGAGCAAAAAAGTACCAATGTATATTTCTGCGAAGAGTGAAAAAGAACTTGCTGTACTAGAAGTAAACAAAGGCTACATCGAAAAATTCTGTAACCCAGAATCAATCACGCTAAGCCTACAAGCAGAACCAGAAATGAAAACAATGTCAGCCGTTGTATCTGGCGCTGAAATCTTCATGCCATTAGAAGGTCTATTAAACATTGAGGAAGAAATTGCACGCCTTGAAAAAGAATTAGACAAATGGAATAAAGAAGTAAAACGCGTACAAGGTAAACTTAAAAACGAAAAATTCGTAGCAAGCGCACCAGAAGCCGTAGTAGCTGCAGAACGCGAAAAAGAAACGGATTATCTAGAAAAACAAGCAACAGTTGAAAAACGTATTGCTGAAATGAAAAATTTATAGTAGTTTGAGCAAAAGAAAAGGGACTAGCCGATGTGTGGCAAGTCCCTTTTTGTTGCGAAGGCAACTTTAAGAAAGAGAAGGAGATGAAGAAAAACAAGCAACAGTTGAAAAACGTATTGCTGAAATGAAATAGAAAACCTGCCCATCCAATGACGGAAAGGCAGGTGTTTATATTGCAGTAAATGCATAGCGGTCCATAAAATAACCAATTAATAAGTCAGGTAGATAAGCATCGTAAATATCATAGTAAGAGCGTGCCCCTACAGGATCTTCAATTTCATTTAATAGCCAAGTACCATCCTCTAATAATAGGAAGTCGACACCTATATAGTCGCTTTTGATTGCTTTTTGCAAAGCAAGTACATGATCCATTTGTAAATGATTTAATTCATATTGTTCTACGGAACCGCCAAGTGTGACATTCGAACGGAAGTCGGACTTACCTTGACGTTTGACAGCACCAAGAATGGAATTACCTAAAACCCAGACACGGACATCTGTCGCATTGGATTCGATATATGGCTGTACAAGTGTAAGACGCTCTGCATATTGTTGCTGACATTTTTCAAGTTCTTCAACCGTATGACATAGCATAACTTCAGCGCCACCATGGCCGTCAATTGTTTTAAAAACAAGTGGGAATTCGTAGTCCTCACGTTCTGTGAATAGTGGCACAGTTGGAATACCTAGTGTGCGTGCAAATTGTAAGGTCATATATTTATTGTTTGCTAATGCATTGACATGACTACTATTAACCACTGGTATATTTGCTTGTTCTAGTGAAGTGACATAGTCACAATTTCGTGCACGATAAAATACAAAACTGGCATCTTGGCATTTTTCCACTAGCTGAGAAACGGTAAAATCGTCTGTCAGCAATAGTCGTAAGTTCAACTGCTGTTTTTTGCCTGCTTCAATGAGCTGGTCAATAAAGATTTCATTCTTTAGAGCATCCATTTCATCGTAGACAAGATATGCGATTTTCAAATCATTCTCATCCTAACTTTTTTAAAATATGTTGAACGAATGCATCGCCAACATTAATTCCTGTTACATTATAAATATTTCGAATATGGGAAGCTGCATTGACCTCACATACAAGTGGTTGTTCATTTTCATCAAATAATAAATCGACTCCAGCGAAATCAGCACCAACTGCTTGAGCAGCGCGTATGGCTAAGTCTTTTTGTGTAGTTGTCAATTCAATTTTTTCAGCTTGGCCACCATTTGTAATATTGGCACGGAAATCAGTTTCCGAATGGCGATACATGGCAGCAACGACCTCATTACCAATTGTATTGACACGAATATCACGTCCAAAGCTTGAACTGATATATTGTTGGAAGATAAAATCTACCCCACGAAGTTCTTCAACTTTATCGAAAAACTGTTGTCGCGACTCTATTAAATAGACCTTCATGCCGAATGACCCATGTGCTTCTTTTATGACCAAAGGGAGGCCTAATTTATGTAGTACGCCTTCAAAATAGCCGCTATCACGTATCGTGAATTTTGGATACACTTTCGGTGCCACGATAGTAGTAGGCATCTCAATACCTGCTTGAGCTAATTTGATATATTGTTTGGCTTTATTATCACATGTTTCAATTACTTCAGGATCGTTAAAAACAGGGATTCCCTGATTTTTTAAATAAGTTGCTAGCAAGATATCTTTATCTAGAAAAATAACGAAATCAGCTTTATTTTGAAGAGGTGTCGAAAGGTCGACAAGAATTTCATAATTTTTATAGATAATCGGTTGAACACCGGCATTGTGACAAGCTTCAGCCATAAGTCTTGCTTGATCAAGAAATTTATCAGATACAAGACTGCCGTTATAGATAATCCAACATGTTTTCATGTAAAACACCCTCCATAGACATGCTATAATAAAATGAGCAATCACTACAGATTTTAGCATGAATTACACAGAAAATGAATAGTAAGGATGAATTCAGATGATTCCCATGTTTGATTTTTATAAAGAAAGACATCAATTACATAGTACGGATGAAATAAAGCCGGGTTTAACAGCTATCAAATTTGCTATGGATAGGTTAGGACAGCCACAATTAGCAGTCCCAACAATTCATGTAGCAGGAACAAATGGCAAAGGCTCAACGATTAAAATGCTTGAGCTCATGCTACAAAAACATGGATTAACAACTGCTACTTTTATGTCACCTTGTATTGAAGATGTTCATGACCAAATTCAATTTAATGGACAGCCTATTACGGAGCAACAAATGGATGCAGCTTTTAAAGAGGCAAAAGAAAAAGGCTTAGAAAATCAATTAACGGATTTCGAGTTATTAACAGCGATTGCGTTTATTGCGATTAAGCAAAAACAGCCAGCGATTGCTTTAATTGAAAGTGGGTTAGGCGGTCGTTTTGATAGCACCAATGTAGTGCAACCCATCGTTTCGATTATTCCAAGTATTGCTTTAGAGCATACACGCTTTTTAGGACATACGATTGAAGAAATAGCTTCACATAAAGCAGGGATTATAAAACAAAATAAGTCTGTTGTTATTGGCAAATTACCAAAAGCAGCGGAACAAGTTATGGAAAAAGAGGCGCTTCTGCAGGATGCAAAGCTATATTGTAATGGGAAAGATTTTTCAGTGAATGATTTAGGGGAATGGCATAATACAGAAGGAATTAGTTTTTCGCAGCTACAGCCAAGTTTGAAAGGGGAACATCAATTGCAAAATATGGCTGTTGCCATTCAAGCATTTATCATCGTAGCTAACGAATGTAAGATATCTATTCAAGCACCTCTCCTTCAATCAGCAGTTGCAACTACATCATTAGCAGGACGTTTTGAAAATATAGCCTACAATGTTTGGTTGGACGGCGCACATAACCCAGCAAGTGCAGAAACATTAAAATTAACGGTGAAGCAAATATTTCCAAATCAACAAGTAACGATGGTTGTTGGAATTTTAAAGGACAAAGACGTGACAAATGTCCTTAGACAGCTAGAGGAAGTATCCGATGACTTTGTGTTTGTACGTGTGGATAGGGAGCAACAACGTTTAATGGAGCCACAGCAGCTAATGAGCTTAAGCCATGCAACACAAAAACAAACGGCAGATTCCGTGTTGGAAATTGTACAGCAAAAATCGAAGGATAACCCTGTCATTGTGACGGGCTCACTTTATTTATTAGCACAATGGAGAAAAATACTTTTACAGCATCTACAATAAAAATAAGTCATCTAGTAGCAAGCTCAGAATAGAAAAATCTGGACATGACGCTAGATGACTTTTTTAATATTTCACAGGTTTACTATAGAGAATGTATTGTGTAGCATCTCCATACTGTGGATATTCAATTGGGAATTGCATACTCTTTGTAGGTTGGGTAAATGTAACTGTAGATTGATTAATGACAGCAGAATGCGCAATAATAGCGCCTTTAAAGTTCGTGCGATTTGTTAATTCGAGACTTGCCTTTGGTGCGAGAATTAATTGAGCAGTTGGTGAGGCACCACCGTTAATAACGACACGACTACCACCAGAAATAATATTCCCCTCATACGTATCCATCATCAATGATAGGTCAGCATTTTTCACATAAATAAAACCGGAACTCGTGAAGTTTGGTGATAAATTAAGCGAGCCTTCTCCATCATAATAAGTAGATAGGTCAACCGAATCAGCGATTATTTGGCCTTCTGTGGAAGCAAAGGACTTAATAAATAATTTCACATTTCCATTCCCGATAAAATGAAGTTTTGCGTTACCAGTGAGAGATAATTCATCAATGCGCAATGTTTGAACACCGTCACCAATATTGATATAAGCTTCTACACCATCTATTGATAATTCCTCCAAGCGCTCCTCAGAAGACGTAAAACTAAAGGCCTTATCTTGTTTAAATGTTTTTAATGTCTCTGTATCAATCGTTAATACACTGTCTTTTAAGTAATGAACTTTCACTTTTTTCTTTTTCTTACTACCTTCAACTTTGACCTTTTTTACGAAATACAAATCTTCGTCATTGTAATCCGCATCCTCTATATTTGAAATTTCTTTAGTAGGGAAGGAAGGAAGGAATTTTTTAAAGCTTTGTCCGTTTATAATTTTCAAAGAAGATGCACTTGTATTCCCATCATTCAGGCATTTGTTTAGGTATGCGTTACCAGAAAACTCATGCTGACATGAAGAACCGTCAATTGTTGTTTGGCGAGGGTCTGCATTTGCTAAAAGACCGAGAATATTAGAAGCATTTTGAATGACAATTTTATTCGCTGCATGGACAGCATATTGGACACTATATTTGTCTTTTACCATGGTTTTTGGAATCTCTAAATCAACGCGTAGCACCTGTTGAAGCTGTGTCTTATCGCCACCTATTGTCCCTGTAGATTGAACTAAAAATTCAAGGCTATTTTCCATAGGAACAACAGTTGTTGTAGATGTAGGCTGAATACCTTTTACTAATTCATAACTGCTTACTACTTGTGATTTTTCACTTTGATCAAGCAAGTATTTTTGAATATGTGCGGTCACAATACTTTCCACATCAAATGCAGCGCGATCAGTGGGCGAAAGCTTTTCATAGCGAGTCATCATTTGTTTGTAATAAGCGATTGTGTAGGCATCCAATTGTTGACGAAAACCTTCTAAGCCTTGTTCGGCTATTAAATAACTTCCACGATTTTCAACTTTTGCAGAAGAAGTAGTGGTTGGTTCATTTGCTTTGAAAAGAGTCAAAGCACTTACGAATACGATACAACAAATTAATCCTAAAATAATTAACCATTTTCCAACTTGTTTTTTCTTTTTGGTTGCCCGTTGCTCTACCAAAAAAATCACCCCAATTACAATTTTCTAATCTTAAAT
Source organism: Candidatus Kurthia equi (assembly GCA_018065935.1). Classification (GTDB taxonomy): domain Bacteria; phylum Bacillota; class Bacilli; order Bacillales_A; family Planococcaceae; genus Kurthia; species Kurthia equi. The sequence goes on along the minus strand of JAGHSJ010000053.1, from coordinate 81 downwards.
TACCAATGTAAACATTTCGATAATGAATAAACTTAAACATTGAGAGCTGTAAAATTATCTATACCTAGAAGAGTATAATTC
>JAGHSJ010000228.1 GCA_018065935.1 Candidatus Kurthia equi | reverse complement strand
GGCTTGGTTCGGTGTTTCTTTTTTTATTTAGAATAACGTTTAAATTATTTTTTATAAAAATTGGAGGAAATAAGATGGCTAGTTTACATGAAGAAATGCTTCAAAAAAGAAGTTTTGCCATTGCGAGTTTAAAGGAGGCCAAAGCTTTCAAGCGTTATGTACAGGTTGAAGCTGTTGGTATCGAAAAGCTTTCATTAGGAAAAGAATCACAAGAATGCTTAAAGGTCTATTTTGAGGGTGTATTTGGATATATTCCTAAATCAAAGATTGATGATTATGACTTTTACTCAATTGACTCATTCGTAAATACGAATTTAGAGGTTTTGATTGAAGAAATCATTTCAGATGAACATAAAACATACTTCTTAGCTAACCGTGAAGCAGCATTAGAAGTTCAAGCAAATATTTTCTGGAATCGTGGTCGTAAAGGTGATGTCGTTTCAGCTTATGTTTCAGGTGTAGACAAAATGAACGTCTACTTACTTGTAAATGGTGTACGTTGCCGTATGGCGAAAGAGGACTATTCATTCCGCTACGTTCGTGATTTACGTGAGGTTGTAGAGCGCGGTCAAGAGCTTGACGTTAAAATTGTAGAGTTTAACGGTGAAGAAAAGAAAATTCATGTAAGCCACCGTATTTTAGAAGGTGATCCACGTACTTTCTTAGATGAATATACAGTAGGCTCTCGTTACGGCGCGACTATCAACAACATTGATCCAGAAACAGGTGTATTCGTATCATTAAAGCCACATGGTATTACTGCATTAGCAGCTTTACCATCATTAAGCATAGGGAAAAATATTAAAGTTGGCGACTTAGTAAATATCCATATTACACGCAAAGATGAAGAAAAGGGCTTCATCTACGGGCGCTTAATTGTACCGCGCGTTGGACAAATTAGAAAGGCTCAACGCGGTTAATGTCAAACCTTGATATTTCAAACTTTGTAACAGCTACAGAAGGACAGGAGCTTACTTCACCAGAAGTAAGCCCTACTGTTAAGTTAGAGCCAACTTTTGCTACAAACCATCCCTATGATTCAGATACAATACCGCGCGACATATTACATTACTTACCGCCAAGCGGGGCACCATTTTCGTTATTTGGAGATCCCTTCGCACAGCAATACTATTTAATGCCCGATATTAATGTCATTCGTAACTGCCAATATTGGTTGCGCGGAAAAATGGAAGATAACAATTTTACTAAACATGAAATTGCTTTATTTACATTTCTACTACGCCACAGGGTAGCTACACGACAACAAATTCACAAAGTCATCTTTGATGCCAATACGTCAGAGTATAAAGTGAAGGAATTTTTACGAAAATGCGTTAAAAATGGGGTACTTGTATCGTTTAAATGGGTATCGCCATGCAAAGGAGAACGTAAAGTTCCGCATTTATATGGTTTATCGCCTGTTGCCGCTAAAGGGGCAATTGATTTATTGAACCGTAGTGTGTATTTACCACGTAACTATCAATTTATCCCTACGCAGTTTGTACCTGGGCAAGCACCGTCAATGACGAACTATTTCAGTACCGTAATTGCCAATGAGTTTTATACAAAGTTATATGACCTAGACCGAATCATTGATTGGTCTAATAACGAAAGCTATACATTATTGAATGGATTTGAATTCCGACCACAATATGTAATAAAAACGATCAAGGATGCTAATGACTTTAAATATTTATGGTTAGAGATTATTCGCCCTCAGCAAAATTGGTACAATCATACGATTAATCGTTTCCGTAACATTGAAGCGGCGATTACCACTTTATCAAGAGAAGTACGACCGGAGATCGTTGTATTACTAGTAGACGATGTTTCTCGTATTCCCGATATTTCGGCTCTTGCAGAACATTTTATGCCAAGTGTTCCAATCCGCTTCACGACGGACGAACGTTTAATTCAAAAGGAAAGTGATGCTATTTTCTATATGTATTCAGATAATGGCATTGTTCCAGCACGTATTACACACTTAACAGCTGATTATCCTGGGATGACGGCAAGCGAATATCATGCTTCATTCTACGATCAAGCAGAAGATGACGATGACGATGATAATTACTAAAAAACACAATGATAGAGGTACTAAATGAACAATAAATGGGTATTAATTTTGTTGGAAGAACAGAATGAACATAGAGGGTTGGCTCATATCGTTTCCGATGAAGCCTTTCGCTATCCACCAAACGTTCAAGAAGCTAATTTGTACGTGGTTGGTCATGATACTAACGGAAACATTCATTTTTTACGTGTGGAGGATGGCGAGATTGATGAAGTGACATTACGCACGATCGACGATGAAGAATTATTCAATAAATTATTGAATTATTATCAAGATAATTCTCGTTTGCCAATATGTGAAAAAGATGAACAATTACGCCGTAGTATTGGTTTAATAGATGACTCTCGTATAAATCAAACGGTTGCAAAGTTAGAAATATCTCGAATATAACCCCTTGCCTAGCTGTTTCTACAACAAGTGCAGCTAGGTATTTATGTATTCAATATACCT
>JAGHSJ010000360.1 GCA_018065935.1 Candidatus Kurthia equi | reverse complement strand
TTATTTACTTGCGAGGTTTTATAACAAATTGCAATCGTCACAATTTCAGAGAGGGATAAGGTTGCTAATCGAATTCGTTTACGCTTATTTTCCTGCTTGAGAAATTGCCAATAGATAGGTTCAAATTCCTTAAAAAAATCATCAATGGCACAGAAGATTTCTGTAAAATCAGACATGGTGGTTAGAGTCTTTGGTTTGTGTGGTACTTTCTAAATGGCTCTAACCATCTTTTTTTCAAGCGGTTTTCTTATCCGTAATTCGGGTTAATTTTAGGAAATCTTAAATTACTATTCTGCATTTAATATGTTCTAAGCTTAAGACATATTGTAAAAAGTATTACTATCTTATATTTTAGAGTAATTACTCTAAAGTGAGCTAACAATAATGCATCATACAAAAATAGGGACCTATTCATGGGTTGTGAAAGCAAATGGTGAACTGTCTTTTAAGGAGAAAATTAAACTAATTAATACCCTATTTATACCCAGCCTAATTACACCAATTAAAGAAAATATATATAAAAAACAGTTAAATAAGAATATAAATCTCGACCAAATTATCGTTCCAGATACCAAAATAGTTGAACTGGCTATAGAAGAACTCGAATCAAAAGCTAGTGTTCCGATCATTAATCATTCTTGGAGAACATATTTTTGGGGAGCTGCTTTAGGCCAAATTCAGAATAAAACCTTTGACCCAGAATCACTGCTCACAGCGGCTTTGTTCCATGACATTGGTTTAACAGAACCTCATTTAGAAACTAAAGGCTGTAAATGTTTTACACATGAAAGTGCGGATCAATTTGCGTATAAAGCAGCACAGATCAATTTTGATCAAGATAAGACACTGCTCATCAAAGATGCCATTTGCATTCATATGAATGGTTATATTGATCCATCACATCCCAATGAAGTCCTACTTTTGCAGCAAGGTGCATCGTGTGATGTGATTGGTGAACAACTTCATAAATTACCCTCTCATTTTAAAAATAAAATTATAGAAAATTATCCGAGAGAAAATTTTAATAAAATTTTTATTGAGCTCATCAAAGCTGAAAGTAAGAATAATCCAAATTCACGCACAGCCTTTCTAAAAAATCTAGGATTACCCTTAATGATTCATTTGAATCCATATAGGAATTAAAACGGATGAATAGTTTCTTTTTTAAAGACGTGTATGCGGTTAAAGTGAATAAAATTCGCCCGAGTGATCAAGATAATCAGTTAACTTTTATTGTATTACCTGCGATTGGTGTCCCGATTAAAAAGTATGAAAGATTGATCATGGGTCTTAAAAATACAGGTTATTCAGTAATTTATGCTGATTATCCATGTTGCGGAGAGAATATTCCTCAAATCTCTAAAGACCACGATTATGACTATGCCGATTTACTTCAGTACTTTATACCCAATTTGATTGAAAGTTGTGATACACAGAACTTTGTCCTTTTAGGACATAGTTTAGGGGGGCATCTTGCTAGCTTATATGCCTTAAAAAATAATACGCCCATAGTCGTGATTGCTTCAGGAAACATTCATTATAAGAATTGGAATCTGACAGGCAGGGCTAAAATACTAAGTGCAGTGTTATTATTTAAAGCGCTGACTAAAGCCTATGGTTTTTTCCCAGGTTACAAGATTGGTTTTGGGTATAGGGAAGCCAAAAGCCTTATGAATAATTGGTGTCACACTGTATTAACTGGAAATTATAGTTTTTCAGGAATAGAATTTAAGAAAAATGCAATTAAAGGTTTGTTTATTAGTATAAAAGATGATCGATTTTCCCCTCTAAAGTCTACTAAAAAATTAGCAGACATGTTTCATCATCATGTTTTAGAACAAATTGAATTACCCTCACATTTGAAAGGCAATAGACATAGTATTTGGCTAAAAAATCCAGATCAGATCATTAAACTTATTGATCGTGGTGTAAAAGAAGCAAAAATCCTCGCCTATTAAAAATAATCCACGTTATATAAATGATCAGCTTAATAGTGAGATGTATTATCCTTGTGGAATATTTACAACAGTGCCACTATTTTTCTCTAACTTATTAACATATAAGAAAAAATATGGAAAACCAATTAATATGTTTGGTAGAATTGTATAAAAAACATGTTTCGTCCCAATAGACTGATGAATAAATGCATAAAGAACCATCAGTAACGCATAGGGCACAAAGGCAGAAACCATAAACTTATAGGGTGCAGGAACGACTCTATAAGAAAATTCAACTAAACCCGCAACCACATAACCACCAATAAAACTATTGATTGCTTGCGTCCATGCAGACAGTAAAACATTATCCGCACCAAAGTTAATATAATACGTCCAAAGACCATAAATAAGGCCAGATAACAGCCCTGTAATCAGCATTCTTTTTTGAGATGTCATGTTGTTCAAACTCCATAATTATTATTTTGATGAATCATGAATGAATCAGCGCAATCACGCCTTTTTTGGCGAAATCCACATTGTAATGACCGCTTTAAAGACAACTTCATCAAGCTGATCTTTAACTTCAACATTGACCGGATATTCACTCGGTTGCGTTAAATCTAGTGCTATTGTAGGTGTCGCTGTTGCCACCAATCCCGTTGTAGCTTTCTTTAAATATTCAACGGTCATGCCCTTAGGAATCCAGCGATGGGTTGCAGGGACAGTGACTTCAGTCATGGTACCGCCTGACAGCTCTGCCATATTGCACATGGCAATGGCATGCACTGTGCCTAAATGATTGGTGACTTTACGAGATTTAGAAATACTGACTTTGCAAAATTCAGGACGTAATTCCTCAAATTTAGGACTGATACTGGCAAAGTAAGGTGCCTTAAAACATAACGCTTTGGAAAATGCCCACTTGCCACCAAGTTTAGAAGACAGTTTTTCCCATATGTTCAGTGTACTCATGACTCATCCTTTTATTTAATCTCATTGTTTTTTTAAATTAGAACTATATTCTGTTTTTGAGTTTTATTCTGTTTTAGGTAATTGTCAAGTGACTGATAATTCATTTAAGATTCTGTTTTCTATAAATTCTGTGTCTGAAATGAATAGCATTGCGATTTTTGAAAAGCACTACGCTGGAAGACGGAAACAATTAAAAAAAGAAATCTTAATGACGGCATTACAGCTTTTTAATCAAAATGGGATTGAAGCCACGACCATTGAGCAAATCAGGGAAAATTCTGATACCAGTGTGGGGGCGATTTATTATCATTTCGGTACAAAAGAAGGCATCATCGCAAATTTATATTTTTTAGCATTGGATGATCAGTCACTTGAGAGGGAAAAATATTTTAAAAATATCCATAACATAAAAGATTTTATTTTTGCACTTGTATATAGCTATCTTGATTGGATAGAGCAAAATGTGGAACTTGCCAGATTTCAAATGACAGCAAGATATTACGTTTCGAATAGTACCTATGAACATGAATTGAATGAGAAAAATAAATTAAGGAATAAAGCTATTTTTCAGCATTTGCAGTCTTTATACCCGTTAGAAGAACTCAAGAAATTACAGCTCAACTTGATTATTTCATTAATTATGGGGCCAGCTGAACATTATGCAAAACCTTGGTTACTCGAAAAAATTTCTGATCAGCCTTCCAAATACAGAGATGAATTTGCGTTATCCGCTTGGTTGGCTGTTGAACGTTTTTTTATAACAAATCAATAGTTTCCTACCCCATTTAACATAATGGCGATTATACGAAACGCGATTTATAAAACCTTTGTTTTTCAGGTAGTTAAAAAAATTTGACCAACCTGAAAAACAGCAAAAAACCGACCTGGAAACAAGTCGGCTTTTTTATGAGCGGTTTTGATAATTCTCGCCAATCATTTTGACCAAAAATTACGCTTTTCAACTTGAGAGATACAATTTTGTGATACATTATTGTATGTACAAATTTGAATGTTTTTTATGGAACAATATTTCGAGTGGGATGAGGCAAAGAATCGAAAGAATCAGAAAAAGCACGATGTCTCTTTCGAAACGGCAAGCCTTGTTTTTGAAGATCCACTGAGGATCTCAATCCAAGACAGACATACCGATGGTGAAGAACGTTGGCAGACCATTGGAAAAGTAAAAGGCGTACTAATGCTCTTAGTAGCTCACACCATCTTTGACGAAGATGACTGTGAAATCATACGAATCATTAGTGCAAGACAGGTAACTAAGGCGGAGCGAAATCAATATGAGCATGGTTAGATATACACGCAAAGAGCTGAATGAAAATTTCAGTGACAAGCAAGATGCTGAAATTAAACGCTTGCTTGCTAAGGGAACTGTACCAGATGAGCTATTAGATCTATCTGATATTCCTGAAATTACAGACTGGAGTAATGCTATTCGTCATGGGCAATTTTATCGTCCAGTAAAGCAACAGACCTCTGTTCGTCTTGATGCTGATGTACTTGCATGGTTAAAAGCACAGGGAAAGGGCTATCAGACACGCATGAATAAAATTCTGCGTGAAGCAATGTTAGAAGATTTAAAAAATCATTAATAAAAATGGGAGCTTAAGCTCCCATTTTTGACTTCGCATAACGTGCATTCTGTTAACTTTAGGAGAATTAAAACTTTCCTTCTATTCACTTATCTTTATCATCGACATTACTGACTTGAGGTGTTTTAGGATTGTTTTTATGTATTCTATCGCCCAAATAATATAAACCTAGCCCTGTTAGAATGATCAACTGGCTAATAATAGCTACATATAACGATGTACTAATGAAATAAATAATCAAATAAACTATTTTTGAACAACCAACCAATATATCTAAAGATGAAAGATATCTTGCTACAATAGTTATAAAATAAGCTAGTAAACTTAATGCACTTAGATATGCAAATAATTGAGATAAAAAAAATCTTCTTGAAATATTTGTATTATCTTTTTGAGGAGCTGGATCAACCATATCCTCATCCATTGTAGTACTTGAGAATGTTGAAATAGCAGCTAGTGCTGCGATATAAAATCCAGGTATCGTTTGTAAGAACCCAGCCATAAAATAAGTTATTTCATTATCAAATATATTAGCCTTTAAAGGGTTTTTTAATGAACCAGGAAATTTATAAGCGATCCAACATAATAAGGTTGCTATAGATACACCTATAACTAATGGAATGAATAGCCACCAAAATTCTAGACACACATAACCATCTTTTGATGGGCCTTTTCATAATCTAATGGAGAACGTTGTCCATTGGAACCATGTCTTCGTTTTGAGTTATAAAACATTTCAATATATTC
>JAGHSJ010000165.1 GCA_018065935.1 Candidatus Kurthia equi | reverse complement strand
GAATATACATTTGCGGATACTTAGTAACAGTTTTAGTGAATTAAAAACTAGCTTTCTTAAACAGATATTAATATCGTACTTAATCATATTTTCTAAGATTCAACTAAATTGATTAAATGAATTTATGCCCATCTAGCTAAATAACAAATAGCTCATTAAAAGCAAAAAACCGAACCCTTTTATGGATTCGGTTTCTCTCTATTCTATCAAACATGTCATTTTAATTTGTAAAATCAATTTTCTTTTGTAATAAATAAATTGTGATTCCGCCTACTAGCATTGAAAAAGCTTCACCTAGAGCGACAGTTCCATACGTCGGCCAAAATGGTAAATCATAAATAATCATTAATTGCGTAGCTACGGTAAACATAGAAGCCGTAAAAAGAACGCCTGTAATGACCATTTTCCAAATAAGATTTTTCATTTTTTTCGTCACCATACGACAAATGATTAAAACAATAAAAGTGGCTATTCCTCCTACTGGCACATCAATCCACCACATGGGTGAGAAGAGATTTGCGACTACTACACCAAGGGTAATCCCCACGATATAGCGTTTATGAAATAGCATTAAATAATTAAACATTTCCGAAAGTCGTAATTGTACGACACCGAAACTAAACACAGCTAAGACAACTGTCACCACGACATAGAGAGCAGCAACAATCGCTACTTTTGCCGTTTCGTGCACATTTGTACGTGCTGCTGAAACTGGACTTTGCATTATTCAATTTCCTCCTTTATAAAATAGTGAATTTCACTATTTTACTAATAACTATGACCAAAGGAGCATGGATGCTAGTATCCTGCCAAAGTGCCATAGTGTGTATTACAATCACTTATTTTACGCTACTTTTAGTCGAACAACAATCTTACTTTTTCTACTTATTTATCCAACCACCGTCAATTGGAATAATGGTTGCATGCATATAGTCGCTTTCCTTACTTGCTAAGAACAGTGTCACATTTGCAACTTCTTCAGCTTTTGCCCATCTACCTGCAGGTGTTTCTTTCGCTACCCACTTCGCCATTTCCCCGTCACCCTCGAAATCAGCTGCATTCATCGCGGTTTCGATAGCACCAGGAGCAATCCCATTCACACGAATACCTTCTTTGCAATAATCGTATGAAAGTTGTTTTGTATAGCCAATAACAGCATGCTTAGATGCGGTATATGCTGCACCTCCTCCTCCTGCAATCATTCCTGCAATTGAAGCCATATTTACGATTATGCCCTGCTTTTTCTCCAGCATTTTCTTTAAAACCGCATTTGTGACAATGTACATGCCCTTCACATTAATAGTGAAAATACGATCCCATAAAGCCATATCCGTTTCTAAAGATTTCGCATAGCCATCAAGAACCCCTGCTGTATTGCATAAAATATCAACTGTTGCTAGTTGTGCAATTGTACTTTTTATAAAGCTTTGATCTGCTACACTACCTGTAAAATGCGTATAATTTTCATGGTTAATTGTCGCTTTTTCGATATCAATTCCAAAAACCTCTGCTCCCTGTTGTAAAAAAGCATTTGCCTGTGCTTGCCCAATCCCTGAAGCTGCGCCAGTTACCACAATTTTTTTACCTTCAAATTTCATTTGTATCTTCTACCTCCATAAAAAAACTGACTTGTTTCACCAAGCCAGCCTGTGTTTTATTATTCTACGATTGCCCAATCATTTGCTAAAATATCGCAAACTGTTGGCGTAAACATTGTGTAACCTTCTCCCGTTACATTAATGACGAAATATGGATTCATTGAAAGTCCATCTAATGTTGTTTCAGGGACAAGCTTCACATAAAGCTCTGCACCATGCCAGCCTTTACGGATGATTTTTTTGCCTTCTTTTAATTGAGGTAAAATTTCTTCGAATGTCATATTCAACTTCCTTTTCAACTATATTTTCTTTTTTCATTATACCAACGTTTTCTGACCAATCGAAAAGAATGTCAGTTTTCTTAAAAGCGATAGCTGAAGATCTAATAAATCGTAAAACTAAACTGATCCTAGTAATTTACTATTCGCCTACTGAACCATCGCCATCACGGTCATCCATATATTGATATAGCCAGTGATCGCGTGTAATGGGCATGCTAAACCCTGCATCTTTGGCTTCTTTAATCGTTACTTGTCCGTTACCATTCGTATCTACCGCTGAAACATCTTCATTTCCATTCGCAGTGGTAGAACCATTAGTAGACGAATTAGATGTTGTCGCTTTATTCTTCGTTAAGCCTAGAGATTTATTTGTTTCATCTGGATTGCCATTATCAAATTCATCTGTAACCTTATTTCCTCTAATTGTATATGTGTATTTGTAGTGCGAAGGTATTTGCGTTTTCGTATTCGGGTATGTGATGATGGCTTCAAAATCAGTTGCCCCACCTGCTTTACGAATCGCATCTTCCATATATGCTTGGTCACCATGACGGTTTAATGTACTGTCTTGTGGCGTAATATTATACGCATTCGACACGCCCCCAAGTGAATCTGCAAGCACATGTCCTTCGTCTAAGGCTGGACTTTCTACACCCGGAACTTTTGCTTCATCTGAATAATATCTTCCCGAAGATGTTACGGGTTCACTATCATCATCTTGTAAAATGACTTTGTCTGCAATCACATGTACGAGTTGGCCATATTCATTAGTAAATGCCCAATATTCACGATTTCCAAAGCCGATATCAACGACAACCTTGGATTCACGATAACCTGATTGGTCGCCTCCATCTACTTCAATTAATTTATATCCTTTAAATGGATCATTTTTTGATTTTGCAGTCGTTTTTTCTGTCGCTTTTTCCTCAATAGTTTCAGCCACTGTTTCTTCTTTTGCAGTTGTTTTAGCTTTTGATTCTTCTGATGTTTCTTTCGCATCAACTGCGGTATCAGTTACTTTTTCTTGTTGTGTAGTTATTTCTTCATCATTACCTGTTTGTGTTGGTGTTGGTGTTTCTGTATTTGTACAACCAACCATAAAGATGAATGTGAAACATAAAATTAAATATTTCATTACGTACGCTCCTATGCCTGCTTCATTTGATGTTTTCTTACTATTAGTAAAAGTTAATAGAAGGAATGCTTATACTTTAAGTATATGCTAATAATA
>JAGHSJ010000319.1 GCA_018065935.1 Candidatus Kurthia equi | reverse complement strand
GTATTAATAACAATAAGAATTTTCAGAATATTAAAAGAGCGGAAGGTAGATGTTTATGACTGAACAAAAAGAACTTCTTCAGGTACATAATTTAGAAACAACCTTTTATACAGACGATGGAGTTGTGCCGGCTGTAGATGGTATTTCATTTTCACTGAGGGAAAGAGAAATATTAGGGATAGTTGGCGAATCAGGTTCTGGAAAAAGTGTCACTTCACTATCTATCATGCGACTGATTCCTTCACCACCAGGGAAAATCTCAAATGGTGAAATTTTATTTGAAGGACGAGATTTAGCTAAGCTTCATGAGAAGGAAATGCGCAAAATTCGTGGGAATGATATTGCCATGATTTTCCAAGAGCCAATGACGTCTTTAAATCCACTATTTACAATTGGTAAACAGTTAAACGAAGCTGTGCTATTACATAATAAGGGATGGTCGAAAAAACAAGCGACAGAGCGTTCAATAGAAATGATGAAGCTCGTAGGACTTCCGCGAGTTGAAGAATTAATCAAGGAATATCCACACCAGCTTTCAGGTGGGATGAGACAGCGTGTAATGATTGCTATGGCATTAGTTTGTGATCCAAAAGTATTAATCGCTGACGAGCCGACAACGGCATTAGATGTAACCATTCAAGCACAAATTCTTCAGTTAATGAAAGATTTAAATACACGTTTAAACACAGCTGTTATGTTGATTACCCATGATTTAGGGGTGGTAGCTGAAACCTGTGAACGCGTAATTGTCATGTATGGTGGACAAATAGTGGAGCAAGGACCTGTATCAGAAATCTTCAAAAACCCACAGCATCCATATACAAAAGGATTGATTCAATCCGTACCAGATATGAGACATAAAAAAGAACGTTTATATTCAATTCCTGGGAATGTACCAAAGCCAGGTTCAATTAAAAATGGATGTCGCTTTGCCGCTCGATGTGAATTTGCATTTGAACGTTGCACACAGCAAAATCCACCTATTTACCAAATCAATGAGCAGCATACGGCGAGATGTTTCTTAGCTGATGACAAGGAGCGTGGAGCAGGTGAGTGAACCTTTATTACAAGTGAAAGGCCTCAAAAAATATTTCCCGATTAAAGGGGGAATTCGAGGCAAACATATTGGTGATGTAAAAGCAGTTGACGATGTGTCTTTTGAGTTGATGGAAGGTGAAACACTTGGAATTGTTGGGGAGTCTGGGTGTGGGAAATCCACTACTGGTCGTGCAATTATGCGTCTATTAGAACCCACAGCCGGTGAAGTGATATTCCAAGGGAAAAATATTACGAAGATGCATAAAGAAGAATTACGCAAGGCGCGTCGAGATATTCAAATGGTGTTCCAAGATCCATATGCATCGCTTAATCCACGACATAATATTCAAAAAATTCTGGAAGAACCATTGAAAGTTCATGGTCTTGGGGATGAAAAGGAACGCAAAGCGAAAGTAGAAAAATTATTAGGGATTGTCGGCTTGAGCAGTTACCATGCACAGCGCTATCCACATCAATTCAGTGGTGGACAACGTCAACGCATTGGAATTGCACGTGCTTTAATGACAAATCCTAAATTAATTATAGCGGATGAACCTGTATCAGCATTGGATGTATCTATTCAGGCGCAGGTATTGAATTTAATGAAAGACCTACAACAAGAATTACGCTTAACCTATATATTTATTGCCCATGATTTAGGGGTTGTTCGTCACATTAGTGATCGTGTAGGCGTGATGTATTTAGGGAAGATGGTCGAACTTGCTGCGAGTGAAGATGTCTATGACAAACCTTTGCATCCTTATACACAGGCATTATTAGCAGCTGTGCCCGTACCTGATCCTGATTTTACACGTGAGACAGCTTTACTGAAGGGGGATATACCGAGCCCAGCAAATCCACCATCAGGCTGTACATTCCATACACGTTGCCCATTTAAAATGGAGGCATGTATGTCTAAAAAACCAGTTTTAGTAGAAGTTGAACCCGGTCATTCTGTTGCATGTCATCTATATGATGCTGACATCAACAATGATAATAAAAATTAAAAGTAGTGGAGGGAATGTCTATGAAGAAAAAAGGACTTACATACGTCCTGCTATTAATTCTTGTGCTTTCTACAGTGTTAGCTGCATGTGGCAAGGATAACGATAGCAGCTCGGATGCAGGCAAGTCTGACAAAGAAAAAGTATTAATCTTCGGTCGTGGTGCGGATTCAGTAAAATTAGATCCAGCAGCAGTAACTGATGGAGAATCTCTAGGTGTTACAAAAAACATCATGGAAACACTAATTAACTTTGGTGAGCAAAGCACGGAGCTAGTACCTGGTTTAGCTAAATCATGGGAAACAGCTGAAGATGGCTTAACATACACATTTGAACTAGAAACAGGTGTGAAATTCCAAGATGGCACAGACTTCAATGCTGAAGCAGTTGTAACAAACTTCAATCGCTGGTTAGATGGCGATGCTGAAAAATTCCCATACTTCCAATCAATGTTTGGTGGATTTAAAGGTGATGACAGTGCAGTAATTAAAGAAGTAAAAGCTGATGGTGACGATAAAGTAGTCATTACTTTAAACCGTGCTCAAGCGCCATTCCTTAAAAACTTAGCAATGTCTCCATTCGCAATTGCTTCTCCAACAGCTCTTGAAAAAGAAGGCGATAACTTCGAGAAGAGCCCAGTAGGAACAGGTCCTTTCAAATTCGTAGAGTGGAAACGTAATGATTCAATCACGTTAGAAAAATTTGAAGATTACCGCATTAAAGATTTACCAAAACTTGATAAGTTAGTATTCAAATCAATTCCAGATAACTCAGCTCGTTTGAATGAATTAAAAGCGGGTGGTATTGATTTAGCAGACGGTATTAACCCTTCTGATGCAGCAACTATCGAAGGTGATGATACGTTACAATTATTCAAACGCCCATCATTAAATGTTGGTTACCTTGGCTTAACAGTTACACGTAAACCATTTGATGATAAAAAAGTTCGTCAAGCAGTTAACTATGCAATCGACAAACAAGCAATCGTAGATGCATTTTATGAAGGTCAAGCGGATGTAGCATCAAATGCGATGCCTCCAGTAATTCAAGGTTTCAATAAAGATATTGATGCATATGAATATGATCCAACTAAAGCAAAATCTTTATTAAAAGAAGCGGGATATGACGGTTCTGAAATTGAACTTTGGGCAATGCCAGTACCACGTCCATACATGCCAGACGGTCAAAAAATTGCTGAAGCTATCCAAAAAAATCTTGAAGATGTCGGTATGAAAGCTAAAATCGTCAACTACGAGTGGGGTACTTATTTAGACAAAGCTAGTAAAGGTGAAGCAGATGCATTCTTACTTGGTTGGACAGGTGATAATGGAGACGCAGATAACTTCCTTTACACATTATTAGACAAAGATAATATTGGTAGTAACAACTACACATTCTTTGAGAATGAAAAAACGCATAAATTATTATTAGATGCACAAACAGAAGTTGATGAAGACAAGCGTGCGAAACTTTATGAAGAAGCACAAGAAATTCTTCACGAAGAAGCGCCATGGGTTCCACTTGCTTATTCAACACCATTATTAGCAGGTTCGAAAGATATCACTGGATTTGCACCACATCCAACTGGTTCGGATCGCTTTGATACAATTGATTTCAAATAATTTGAAGTAATATCAGGATGCTGTCACCACACATCAGTCGGTGTTGGCAGCATCCTATTTTTTTAAGGAGGTAAGGAATATGCTTCGCTATACAGGAAAAAGACTTTTACAATTAATCCCTGTGCTGTTGGGTATGACATTCATTGTATTTATGATTGTGAGAGCCATTCCGGGTGACCCAGCAAAAATCATATTAGGTCAACAAGCAACAAAGGAAGCTGTGGCTGCTTTGCGTGAAAGCTTAGGACTTGATAATCCTTGGTACATACAATATTTCCATTACTTAGGTCAGCTATTAACAGGTGATTTAGGTCAATCAATTAAAACAGGGGAACAAGTAGCAACAGAAATTTTCCCTTATTTAGCAGCAACAATTGAGTTAGCATTTGTTGCAATGATTATTGCTATTGTAATTGGTGTCAACGCTGGTATTATTTCGGCTTGGTTCCAAAACTCTTGGTTTGACTACGCGGCAATGATCTTAGCTTTAATTGGTGTATCAATTCCAATCTTTTGGTTAGGTTTAATGGGACAATGGGCATTCAGTGTTGAATTAGGTTGGTTACCAACATCTGGACGATTCAACCCACGAGATCCAGTTGATCCAATAACAAATATTTATTTAATTGATACGCTACTTCAAGGGAGATTTGATCAGTTTTTAGATGTTGTAAAACATTTAATCTTACCCGCAACTGCTTTGGCGACAATCCCAATGGCAATAATTGCACGTATGACACGTTCAACGATGCTTGAAGTGATGCGTTCAGATTTCATTCGTACAGCAAGAGCAAAAGGACAAAAAATGTTTTGGGTTGTATATAAACACAGTTTGAAAAACGCTGTAATCCCTGTACTAACAGTTATCGGATTACAAACGGGTTTACTATTAGGTGGCGCTATTTTAACAGAAACCATCTTTAGCTGGCCGGGAATTGGTCGCTACATCTATGATGCAATCAGTTCGCGTGATTACCCGGTTATCCAATCAGGTATTCTAATCGTGGCCTTTTTATTCGTAATCATTAACTTAATCGTCGATTTACTTTATAGCGTAATTGATCCAAGAATCAAATATGATTAGGAGGGATGCACAATGACAGGAATGACACCAGAAGTACAAGTAGAAAAGCATAAAGTAAGAAGTCCATTTAGAGATAGTCTACGCACATTTCGAAAGAGTAAACTGGCTGTAATTGGTACCATCATCGTTGCATTCTTCATCTTTTTAGCAATTTTTGGTCCTTTACTAGCGCCGCAAGGAATTAATGAACAAAACTTTAAAATGAAGTTACAGCCACCGTCAAGTGAGCATTGGTTTGGCACAGATGTTTTCGGTCGTGATATTTTATCACGCGTTATTCTAGGCTCTCGCCTTTCGTTAATGGTTGGTTTTGCATCTGTTTCGATTTCGATTGTAGTCGGTAGTATTTTAGGTATTCTGGCTGGCTACTATGGAAAATGGATCGATACAATTATTTCACGTATATTTGATATTTTATTAGCTTTCCCAAGTATTCTATTGGCAATTGCGATTGTAACTGCCCTAGGACCTTCATTATTCAATGCATTAATTGCGATTGCGATTATTAATATTCCTAACTTTGGTCGATTAATTCGTTCGAAAGTATTGAGCTTAAAAGAAGAAGAATTTATTACTGCAGCACGTGCAATCGGAATGAAGGATATGCGTATTTTAGCAGCGCATATTTTACCGAACTCAATGACACCGATTATCGTGCAAGGAACTTTAGCCATTGCAACAGCCATTATTGAGGCAGCCTCTTTAGGTTTCTTAGGGTTAGGCGCACAAGCACCAGCTCCTGAGTGGGGGAAAATGCTGTCAGATGCACGTGTTTACCTAGTAAATGCACCATGGACAATGATTTTCCCGGGTTTAGCGATTATGCTAACTGTACTGGGCTTCAATCTAATGGGCGATGGCCTACGAGATGCCTTCGATCCAAAAATGAAAAACTAAATACATTCGAAACAACAAAAGCAGAATCGCTGCATGGAACGGAGCGATTCTGCTTTTTCTATGGGCTTCAAAAGACCATTAATCTAAGTTAGTTAAAAAAGGCGAATTTTACAATACCTGCAATAATTGCTAGGTAGACAATCCCGCCAATAATCATATTTTTCGGGTTGTTTGAGCGGAATCCAACAAGGTTATTGTACCATTTACGATCTACACGCGTGATTTCAATCTGTTTTGGCACAACTGCAATCATATCAATTGTCGATAACCAGGTTTTAATCGTTAGTGGCTCGCCATCTTGCTTAGGCGTGAAAATATAGCGTTTAGCAAGTGCATATTTATCATATTGTACGGCTTTGAAATCAGAAAAACGATAGCTACCTAACTCGATGATTTCAGCAATAGGTTCTTGCTTTTTTGTTTTCCCATCGGCTTGTTTCACCTGCGTTTTTTGTTCAATAATATTCACAAAGAAAAATTTATCTACGCCTTGCTTATACAAAAGATAATTGGCACTCGGTTCTTTTTTGCAATCTGTCTGTGCAATGCCGTACCCCTTGTAAAGCTTTTTCTTTTCAAGATAGTCTAAAATTTCATAGTTGTTTAGCATCGTAAAACTCCTTTAAGAATCATTAACTTCATACTACCATAAATGCCATGTCCTTATATATTGTCAAGCCAAGTCCTTCTAAAATTTAATTAAAATTATCTATAGTTCAAAAGAAATATGAGGGCAGTATATTCAATTTAAGTGAACTGTATCTTATATCCCCTTTAGTTGACAATGAATAACAGTTGTATTAAGATTTGAACTAATAAAAGCATACAAAGTCGTGGAAGAGAAAAAGTAATTAATAGCTGTATTCTAAAGAGAGCTGATGGTAGGTGCGAATCAGTGAATATTTATTAATGAAAATCATCTCAGAGATAGTTAGCTGAATGGATAGTAAGTTAACTCGGGTTTCTACCGTTAATAAGAACGCGTATGATTGTACGTCGCTAAGTGCTATTGATGAACGTTATTCAATAGGTCAGGTCGCGGATTCTGCTCCGTCCTTCTTTGCGAGGGATGGGGCTTTTTGTATGCCTTTTGTACATTAGTATAGGAGGAATAGATAATGACAATGAAAGAAACAGCTTTTGCAAGAGAGCAGAAAATAAAAAAACAATGGTTAGAGCAAAATACGTTTAAAAAATCCATAGAAAATCGTGCAGATGCCAAACCATTCGTTTTTTATGAAGGACCACCAACAGCAAATGGTCTACCACATGTTGGGCATGCTTTTGGTCGAACAGTAAAGGATGTAGTCGCACGCTATAAAACCATGCAGGGGTACTATGTAGAGCGAAAAGCAGGATGGGATACACATGGCCTGCCGGTAGAGTTAGGTGTTGAAAAGGAACTAGGTATCTCTGGTAAACAAGAAATTGAAAACTACGGTGTTGAAGCCTTTATTGAGCAATGTAAAGCCAGTGTTTTCCGCTATGAAAAGAAATGGCGTACATTCACCGAGGATTTAGGTTACTGGCTTGATATGGACAATCCGTATATCACACTAGAAAATGACTATATTGAATCTGTTTGGGCTATTTTAAGCAAAATCCATAGCAACGGGGAATTGTATAAAGGGCATCGCGTGTCGCCTTATTGCCCAAGCTGTCAAACCTCATTAAGTTCCCATGAAGTCGCACAGGGCTATAAGGACGTAAAAGATTTATCAGCAACAGCAAAATTCAAATTAGTCGATGAAGATGCGTATTTCTTAGGCTGGACGACGACTCCATGGACTTTACCAGCAAACGTTGCATTAGCAATGAATGGCCAGCTGAATTATGCACGTGTGCGTTTTGAAGGGGAAGAGTACATCGTTGTAAATACACTGGTGCCCAAGTTATTTGGCGATGATGCCATCATTTTAAATGAAAAACCTGGTTCTGCTTATAAAGGGGTAAAATATATTGCCCCTTTTGATTTTGTGACAATTGAAAAAGGGCATGAGGTCGTACTTGCAGACTATGTAACAGATAGCTCAGGGACAGGAATCGTTCATATTGCCCCTGCTTATGGGGAGGATGACTATCGTGTCGTAAAAGAAAATGGCTTTTCATTCGTCAATGTAGTGGATGGTCGAGGACAATTTACTGCAGATGTGCCACCACTGGAAGGTCGCTTTGTAAAAGACTGTGATGTAGACATTATCAAAATGCTAGCGGAGGAAAATCTCCTCTTTGCAAAAGAAAAATACGAGCATAGCTATCCCCACTGTTGGCGCTGTGATTCACCGCTCCTTTATTATGCAACAGACAGCTGGTTCATCCATATGACAGCCCACCGCGAGCAATTACTCGCATTAAATAAGGAAGTAGAATGGTATCCTGCACATATTAAAGAAGGTCGTTTCGGGCACTTCTTAGAAAATGTTATCGACTGGAATATTAGTCGAAACCGTTACTGGGGAACACCGTTAAATGTATGGCAATGTGATAGCTGCGGACATGAAACGGCACCTGCGAGCATCGCCGAATTAAAAAAACGTTCGAAAACGCCACTTGCAGACATTGAATTGCATAAACCATATATAGATGACGTCATTTTAACTTGTGATAATTGCCAAGAGGATATGCATCGTACATCTGAAGTAATTGATGTGTGGTTTGATAGTGGTTCAATGCCATTTGCACAGCATCATTATCCATTCAATAAGGACGTGGATTTCTCGAAGCACTTCCCAGCAGATGTAGTAATCGAGGGAATTGACCAAACACGCGGCTTCTTCTATAGTCTATTAGCTGTTTCCGCTATGTATAAAGGCCAAGCACCATACAAGAGTGTATTATCTCTCGGTCATATTTTAGATGCGGACGGACGAAAAATGTCGAAAAGTAAAGGGAATGCACTGGAACCTGCGGAAATGATAGAAGCCTATGGAGCAGATGCACTACGATTTGCTTTTATGACGGATTCTGCTCCATGGAATCCAAAGCGCTTCTCGCATAAAACCGTCCAAGAAGCAAAATCAAAATTTGTCGATACATTAGACAATACGTATCGTTTTTATAAACTGTATACAGATATTGATGGCTATGAATACGATGCCGAAAAAGAATCTAAGCGCACAAAAATGGATTTGTGGATTTTATCTCGCCTAGAGCATACGAAACAAATTGTCCAACAGGCGATGGAAAAATATGATTTCACACAGGCAAGTCGTGAAATAGCCACTTTCGTGGAACAATTGAGTAATTGGT
The DNA here is from genome assembly GCA_018065935.1 of Candidatus Kurthia equi. Lineage (GTDB taxonomy): Bacteria > Bacillota > Bacilli > Bacillales_A > Planococcaceae > Kurthia > Kurthia equi. The sequence continues at coordinate 3,642 of JAGHSJ010000319.1, read as the reverse complement.
ATATTAGACGCTCACGTGCACGTTTTTGGGCTTCAGGTTTATCAAAGGATAAAGTAGCAGCATATCAAACTTTATATGAGGCACTTGTCGCAATTAGTCGATTAGCTGCACCATTTACCCCCTTCATCACAGAAGAAATTTATACCGCTTTAATAGGAGAGTCCGTCCATTTAGCAGATTATCCACTCGCAGATGAAACAAAAATTGATGGCAAGCTAGAGCGAGAGATGGAGGCAGTTCGTACATTGGTCGAATTAGGACGTCGCATCCGAAATACGTCAGCTATCAAAGTGAAGCAACCACTAACGGAGCTGTATGCTGTCTCACCTGTGCGTGCTTTAGAAGACTATGCTTACATCATAAAAGAGGAGTTAAATGTCAAAGAAGTTCATTTCATTCCAGATGTTTCGAAATTTGAAACCATTGATTATAAATTGAATTTTAAAACGGCAGGAGTTGCCTTTGGGGAAAATGTCAATGTGATGAAAGCTATCGTGGAAGATTTACCTCAGGATCAGAAACGTCAATTAAAAATAGATGGGCGCCTACTATTAACTATTGATGACAATCCCGTCGTATTAAAGCGCGAGCATTTGATTAAACATTCACATGTTCCAGAAGGGTACGCTTATGAAGAAGAGGGCAGTTATGAAGTCGTCATGAAGACCGCATTAACAGAGGAGCTTCGTGAGGAAGGACAAATTCGGGATGTCATTCGTTTGATTCAAGAAAAACGAAAAGCACTTAATTTGCCAGTAGAGAAATACATTGAAATTCGCATAATGGGTGATACCCATGCCATTGAGTTGATGAAAAAATATGAAGAACTAATTCAAGCCAATGTATTAGTGAAACGCCTAAGCTACGTCGATTCGATGGAAATCATTACATTAGATACAAAGATTTTTGATGGGAAAATTCAATTAGCTTTTGGGTACTAAATGAGTTTAAAAGAGGGTGGAATCGCAATTAAGAAGCGATTCCTCTTTTCATATTATGAACAAACGAAACAAAGAGGAATTCCATGTTTGGAGTCGAAAGAATAGAAAGTGGGTTTTTCCTAATAATAGGAGGTGCACAGGTGATACGAAAAATTGCAGGTGTTATTCTAATTATTTTATTAATTTATTTAATCGTCAAAGATTTGAAAGCAGTTGGATAAAGGGGCTAGGAATAAAAAATTCCAAGCTTCTTTTTTGTTGAAGAAAAATTTATTGTTTGAGTGTACTTTCAAAGGGAAAAGAAAAAGATGTGCTTGTTGCAATTCGTCTTAAAAGATGTATAATAAGATTGTGAGCAATTAAATTGTGCGAAATTTAAATGAGGTGAAGCGGTGAAAGCACAATTGTTAGATGATCAAGTTTGTTTTGCAATGTATGCAGCATCCAAAAAATTCACAAAGTATTATAAAGAAATCTTAGCTGATTTTGGTTTAACATATTCACAGTACATCGTGTTACTTGCTTTATATGAGCAAGATGGCTTAGCTGTAAAAGAACTTGGTGAAAAATTAGAGTTAGACAGTGGGACGTTAACACCTTTGCTTAAACGTTTAGAAACAGCTGGTTGGCTTGAACGTCAGCGCAGCATTAAGGATGAACGTATTATGCATGTGTATTTAACAGAAGAAGCACAAGAAAAAGAACACGAAATTGCGCAAGTCATTAATGAATGTGTATCGACTGTTCTATATGACGAAGATGAATACAAAATGCTAGTAAGCTTATCGAAGAAATTAAATGAATTATTAACAAATAAACTAAAATAAAAGGGAGTTTTCCACATGACAACATTATACACAACTACAGTAACAAATACAGGTGGTCGTAGCGGTGAAGTATTTACTGAAGACAAATCATTCCATTTACAAGTAGCAGCACCTGGTTCAAAAAATACCGATGCAACGAATCCAGAACAATTATTCGCTGCTGGTTATAGCGCTTGCTTCAATAGTGCATTAGAAGTTGTTATGAGAAAACAAAAAATCAAATCTGCTAGCACAGTAAAAGGTACTGTAAACTTATTGAAAGATGAAAGCGACGGCGGATTTAAAATTTCAGTTGAATTAGAAGTTGAAATTGCAGATCTTGACCAAGCACAAACACAAGAATTAGCAAACATCGCACATACAGTTTGCCCATATTCTAAAGCAACTTCAGGCAATATCGATGTAACAATCAAAGCGATTTAATTACTACTGGAAATGTACTAAAAAACAGGTAATCGCTAGGAATTAGCGGTTGCCTGTTTTTTGTGGTAATCAGATGTATTAATACCAAAACTTCGCTTTCATATCATAATAACTTGTTTGGTAATATGTTTTTTTCGTTGGCTTTAACTTTGCTGTTTTTACTACAAATGTTCCACCACAGCTCATACACCAAGCTTGGACATACACATAGCTGTTTTTCTTTAGTGTGTATTTTTTCACGCGACGATCTTGATAATGTGCCTTCCCTTTTTGCATTTTATAGACAGAAAGATTTCTTTTTAATTTCACCTTTTTATAGCCTTTCCAATATGCACCAGCTTTTGGTGAGGAGTAGGATTTTGCTTGTACTGCATCCGTTAGACTAAATAGAGAGAAGCACAGGACAAGAGACATGATGAATTTGATACAGTTTTTCAAATGAATGCACCTTCTTTTTAAATAGATTTCCATTTAATTATAAAATAAACGTCATTTTTTTGAATGATGACTATTTCCTAATTAATGCCCAATTGTGTACTAAAATAACCAACTTAAGTTTGGGATATGTTATAGTTAAAGACAATACTCACTTAATAAAAGTGAATTTGGAGGATATTATGACTAATAATGTAGATGAATTCGTAGAATCATTAATCGTTGCAACAGTAGCAAAAGAAGTGGATTGGCAAGTAGGTACAACAGAATTACAAACAGCTTTAGAAGAAGTATATGGCAACTCGGGCAAATTGTATTTCTTCGAAGATAAAGACGCAGGCGCTAATATTGTGTTTGCTTCATATGAATATTATGAAGGCGAAGTAGAAGCAGATGAATTCATCAAAGAAGGCACCAGCGTTTTATTCGTAGATAATGATGATTTTGAAATTCTAAATGAAGTAACAGACGAAGACGTGACGGATGTTGAATTATTCACTAAATTACTTGCAGCAATTGAAGGCAAGTAGTAAGTAAATCTATGAAATCTCTAACAATAGAATGACGCTATTGTTTGAGATTTTTTTATGTTATGAAATGACAATAAATACCAAACGGAGCTATAATATCACTAGATGCTTCGTAGGAGGTTGTTTCATGCAGGTGGACTTATTTAGCATTTCAAACGAATTGCAGGCAATCGAAATGATTCGTAGCCAAATTACTAGCTTAAATGATTTTGAAATAATTGAAACAGACTTTTGTGAAATAGAAAAATCACGGAGATTTTATTTATGATTTGTGCCGAGAACACTCGCGACTTTAGTCGTGTAGATGAATCGGCATTTTCTTTTGTTTTGATGTTTTAATGCCAAATAATTGATATTTTTCCTAAAAATATGATATAATTATATCGAAATAACTAATGAAAAAGAAGTGAGGTGAATACAATGCTACGCCACAAAGCTTATAAATTTAGGATTTATCCGAATAAAGAACAAGAGGTATTAATTGCG
>JAGHSJ010000384.1 GCA_018065935.1 Candidatus Kurthia equi | reverse complement strand
ATATTAAGGGAAAAATAACATAATGTAGTTAAAATAATTATGGTTGAAAAGTAGATGAAATCGTCACTATTTCGGATGTATACAACGCTTCATAATTTCAAATCTAACGAGAATATACTTGCGACAGTAATTTATTGGAGGGGTGAAATTGTGCATATAGAAGAAGATTTATTAACAATCAAAAATTTATATACGAGTTTTCGAATCAAAGATCAGTATCATGCGGCAATTGAAAACATCAATCTAACATTAAAAGAAAATGAAATTCTTGCAATTGTTGGAGAATCAGGCTGTGGGAAAAGTACACTAGCAACATCAATTGTTGGTTTACATCCAAAAGGAAATACCAAAGTTGAAGGAACGATTACATACAATGAAACAAATTTAGTTGGAATGAAAGAAGAGAAATTCAATAAAATTAGAGGTAATGATATCGGGTTTATTTTTCAAGACCCATTAGCGGCCTTAAATCCATTGATGCGGGTGAGCGACCAAATTGCAGAAACGCTTCTCTACCATACTAAATTAAATGAAAAGCAAAGAAATCAACGAGTTCGCGAATTACTTAACCAAGTAGGAATTAGTAATCCTGAAAGAGTAGCGAAACAGTATCCGCATCAATTATCAGGTGGGATGCGTCAGCGAATTGTCATTGCGATAGCCATTGCATGTAAACCGAAAATAATGATTGCTGATGAGCCTACTACGGCACTGGATGTAACCATTCAAGCGCAAATTTTAGATTTATTAATTGAACTTCAACAGGAAACAAATGCGGGGATAATTTTAATCACACATGATTTAGGGGTAGTTGCTGAAATAGCTGATCGTGTAGCAGTTATGTATGCAGGACAGATTATTGAACTTGCACCGGTAGATATTTTATTCAGTGAGCCCAAACACCCTTATACACGTTCGTTATTAAACTCCATTCCCCAAACTGATAGGGAAAATGATCGTTTAGAGGTCATTCGAGGCATGGTACCTACTCTTACTAAGATGCCACATTCGGGTTGCCGTTTTGCGCCAAGAATTCCATGGATTACTGATGAAGCACATGAATCTGCACCAGAGCTTCATGAGATTAAAGAAAACCATTTTGTACGCTGTACATGCTGGCAAACCTTTCATTTTGAACATGAGGAGGCAATTCATTGATGAGTTTTTTAGAGATAAAGGATCTGAATGTCCATTACCCAATTCGTGGTGGCATACTAAACCGTGTGATAGATTATGTTTACGCTGTTGATGGTGTGTCGATGTCTTTTGAAAAAGGAAAAATTTATGGCTTAGTAGGCGAGTCTGGATCTGGAAAATCGACGATTGGTAAAGCTATTATTGGTTTAGAAAAATCAACGGCTGGTCAAATTTTCTATGAAGGTAAAGAGGTAACGAATCGGAGAAGAAATTTAAAAGAATCCTATAGTAGAGATATTCAAATGATTTTTCAAGATGCGACATCTGCTATGAATCCGCGTAAACGAATTCAGGATGTGCTTGCAGAACCTATTCGGAATTTTCTGAAACTAACGCCGAAAGAAGAAAAGAAACGAATTATTGAATTGCTCGAAATTGTCGGGATGTCAGAGGAAGCACTTCTTAAATATCCGCATGAATTTTCTGGTGGTCAAAAACAACGACTTGGAATCGCACGAGCAGTAGCCTGTAATCCTAAGTTAATCATTGCAGATGAACCAGTATCCGCATTGGACTTGTCTGTTCAAGCGCAAGTATTGAATTTTATGAAAGATATTCAATCGGATTTTGATTTAAGCTATTTATTTATTTCACATGACCTAGGCGTTATTCGCCATATGTGTGATGAAATTGCGATCATGTATAAAGGTCGTTTTGTTGAAATGGGAACAAGGGAGGACATTTATCAGCATCCGCAACATGAATATACGCAACGACTTTTATCAGCAATTCCAGCAATTGATCCGCTTTCAAGAGATGAACGTAAAATTACCAGGCAAAAAACAGAAGAAAATTATCGTCTGGAAGAAGCAAATTATTACGATGAACAAGGAAAGGTGCATCCATTACGTGCGCTCACGCCTACACATAAAGTTGCTCTAGCTTCCCTAAACGGGGAGGTAGATTAAAATGTGGAAAACGATTATTCGGCGTGTATTAATTATGATTCCCCAAATGTTAATCCTGAGTATACTTATTTTTCTATTAGCTAAATTAATGCCGGGTGACCCATTCACAGGGATGATTTCTCCTGAAACTGATCCGAGTCGTATTGAGGAATTACGTAAATTAGCGGGCTTTTATGACCCTTGGTATGTGCAATATTGGCATTGGATAAGTAATGCTTTTCAAGGAGACTTTGGTATCAGTTATACCTTTAAAGATAGTGTAGCCAATCTTATTGGCGGTCGTGCACTTAATACACTATGGCTCTCTTTATTCAGCATCATTCTGCTCTATTTAATTGCCATTCCTTTAGGTATTTATGCAGGAAGATATCAAAATTCATGGTTTGATAAATTTACTGTTTTATATAGTTTTATTAGTTATGCGATTCCTACCTTTGTCTTAGGATTACTCTTCCTCTTCTTATTTGGCTATAAGTTGGATTGGTTCCCAACAAATGGCACGGTGGATGTACAGTATACACTGGGAAGCTGGGGCTATTTTTGGAATAAATTCTATCATTTGCTATTACCAGGTATAACGTCTGCACTGTTAGGAACAACAACTATCATTCAATATTTACGTTCAGAAGTGATTGATTCGAAAACACAGGATTATGTAAAAACAGCTCGCAGTAAAGGGGTTCCTATGAAACATATTTATTCAAAACATATTTTTAGAAATTCACTCCTTCCAATAGCTGCATTTATTGGTTTTACGATTACAGGTTTACTTGGTGGCACAATCTTTATTGAAACTATTTTTGGCTATCCAGGAATGGGCCAACTATTTATTCAGTCACTAGGACAGCGTGATTATTCTGTTATTACTGCACTTGTCATGCTATTTGGTTTCTTGTCATTACTAGGCAGTTTAATTTCGGATATTATTATGAGCATTGTAGACCCACGTATTCGCATTGACTAAATAAAAGAAAGGAGTGAAGAGTGCCATGCAACAACTGGAAGAAAAAATAATGGAGCAAGTTGAGGGAACTCCTGCTACTGGAATGAAGGTTATTTGGCGAGAGTTTATAAAGGATAAGTTAGCACTTGTATCATTGGTTATTCTAATAGCCCTTATTTTAATTACGTTTATTTGGGCATTGTTTATTGATAGAGAAAAAGTAATGCAAATTAATTTAATGACAGAATTTGCACCACCAGGTACAGAAGGTTTTCCATTAGGAGCAGATCAAGGTGGTAGTGATGTTTTAGGTCAACTGATTTTAGGTGCACGAAATTCATTAGCTATTGCAATATCTATTACATTGGTTACGGGAATATTTGGTGTTTTGATTGGTTTGATGGCTGGCTATTTTGGCGGCCTGATAGATGTCATTATTATGCGTGTGTTGGATTTTTATATGACCTTGCCAACACTTATGATTATTATCGTTTTTGTAACGATTATTCCTAAATATAATGTAGTAACCTTTGTCTTTATCATGAGTGCTTTTTTATGGGTAGGGACAGCAAGACTTATTCGCAGCAAAGTACTATCAGAGGGGAAAAGGGACTATGTAGATGCCTCTAAAACGATGGGGACAAGTCACTTTAAAATCATGTTGCAAGGCATTTTACCGAATATAAGCTCCTTGTTAATAGTTGAACTCACCCTTAATTTTGCAGGAAATGTAGGGATAGAAACCGGATTATCTTTTTTAGGTTTCGGTTTACCGCCAGATGTACCAAGTTTAGGCACATTAGTGGGTACGGCTAAAAATCAAGTAGTACTAGAAAATTATATATGGGTATGGTTGCCCGCATCAATGCTAATCCTCATATTGATGCTTGCTATAAATTATGTAGGACAAGCTTTAAGACGTGCAGCAGATTCAAAACAAAGAATAGGTTAAGGAGGAGAAAGAAATATGAAGAAAAAAAGTTCATTTTTTATTTCGATTTTGGCAATTGTATTCCTTGTATTATCAGCATGTGGTTCCAATCCACAGACAAATAAAACTAAGGTGGATACGTCAAAATTGCCAGACACATATGAAAATAAGGATGAGGTAACTAAAGGTGGTACATTGAAGGTCGCATTAGCAACTGATGCACCATTCCAAGGATTATTTACTTATGAATTATATGAAGATGGATTTGACTTTGAAATTTTAAACTATACTTCCAATTCTTTATATGGAACGAAGGAGGATTTTCTTATTGATGGAGATGGAATTGCAAAATTAGCTGTAGATGAAAAAGCAAATACAGCTACAATTACAATTCCAAAGGATATTAAATGGTCAGATGACAAACCCTTTACTGCGGATGATATCATTTACCCTTACTACATAATTGCAGATAAAGACTATACAGGTGTACGTTATGATACAGATTTCCAAAATATTGTTGGAGTAAAAGACTACCATGATGGCAAAGCAAAAGATATCAGCGGTATCAAAAAAGTAGATGATTACACAGTGGAAATTGCATTTAATAAGATTTCACCTGCTATTTACTCAGGTGGGGATGGTTTATGGGGCTATGCAGCACCAAAACATCAACTTAAAAAAATTAAAGTGGCCGATTTAGAAAAAGCCGACGCAGTACGCAAAAACCCAGTAACTTTAGGGGCATTTGTTATTAATAAGTTAGTCAAAGGTGAATCCGTTGAATTGGTTGCCAATAAAAACTATTGGAAAGGTCAACCGAAATTAGACAAAGTAGTGATTGAAACGGTTCCTTCTGCTTCCATTGCTGCGGCATTAAAAGCGGGAAAATATGATGTAGTTGCACCAAACTATCCAGCAAACGACTATGATTCGATTAAAGATTTTAAAAATATTACAATTTTAGGTCGTCAAGAATTAGCTTATAGCTATCTTGGGTTTAAAGAAGGTAAATTAGATAAGAAAACAACAACTGTTATAACGGATCCAAATGCAAAAATGAGCGATCCAAAATTACGCCAAGCAGTTGCTTATGCGATGAATATTGAAGATGTGGCGGATAAATATTATGACGGACTTCGGACACGTGCAAATTCATTAATTCCACCAGTTTTCAAAACATATTATGATGATGGCTTGAAAGGCTATAAATTTGATAAAAAGAAAGCCGAATCTTTACTAGATGAAGCAGGCTATAAGGATACGGATAAAGATGGTATCCGAGAAGGTAAGGATGGCAAACCATTTGTAATCAAATTGGCTTCAATGGCTGGATCAGATAAAGATGAAAAAATCGTTCAATTTTATATTCAAAATTGGAAAGAAGTTGGCTTGAAAGTCGAATTAACAACAGGACGATTAATTGAATTTAATGCTTTTTACGATAAAGTAGGAGCGGATGACAAGGAAATCGATATGTTTATGGGTGCATGGGGAACAGGAACAAATCCATCTCCAATGGGCTTGTATTCAAAAAATGCGGAGTTTAACTACAGTCGATATACAACAGATGAACAAGAAAATCTGTTGAAAGAAATTGATTCAGTCGAAGCACTTGATCCGAAATTCCGCGGAAAAGCATTTAAATCATGGCAAGAATACATGTACGAACAAGCAACTACTATCCCTATGTATTTCCGTACAGAGTTGATTCCGGTGAATAATCGTGTAAAAAACTGGGATATTAATTGGACAAGCAAAGACATGACTATGGATAATCTACAAGATGTTGAATTAACTGCAAAAGACCCGATTAAATAGCTTGTATTTTAGAAGTAAAGTAAGATAAAACAAAAAGCTAAGCATATGGTTTCATTCCATGTGCTTAGCTTTATTTTTTTGAAAAAAGAACGGTTTAAAGATTAATATGTTAAAAAAAGGGAATTATGAAGAGTGATGTTATGAATTGATTTGATTTGTAACATAGACATCAGTTTACGTACGCCTTCTTGCTAGTGCATACTTTATTGTTATAAGCGAATGCTGATTTAGTTCATTAAATGAATCTTTTTTTAGAAGCGATACGTGATGCTTTTGTTGTGTTGGCAAAATGCCATTTAGTGACTTCACGTAAAGATTCTTCACCCTGTGCTAATAGGATTTTAGCTGCGACTTCATCAACGCCATGTCCGGCACCTTTAGGAAGAGTTGTTCCTATTTGGTCGGATAGTTTATCCATTTCTTTTAAGAAAGCATAGCGTGCAATAATGGAAGCAGCCGCAACAGATAAATGTAATTGCTCTGCTTTAGTTGCAAATAAGACGTTTTCTTTTACAATATTTTTTTGGTCTTTTACATGACGGTAGTATATGCCACGTTCAGCAAACTGATCAATTAAAATATAATCTGGTTTTTCAGGTGTGATTTTTTCAAGGACTTTGGCTAATGCTTGGTTATGTAAAATAGCTTTCATTTTCCCTTGAGACCAGCCTTGTGCTTGAACTTCATTGTATTTTTCGTTGCGTAGAACTAAAAGAGAATGAGGTAATGAAGCAATTAAATCCGGTGCAATCTTTCGCATGAAATCATCTGTAAGCATTTTAGAGTCTTTTACGCCTAACTCTTTGACCAATGCTAATTTGTTGGCTGGTACATAAACGGCTGCTACTGTAATGGGTCCGAAATAATCGCCTGTTCCTGTTTCATCAGAACCGATGACTGACATTGAAGCGAAATTATCAGGCAACCGATCGCCCTTCGTTAACGTCTTAGTAACGGGAATATTTGGTGTACCCCAACGACTAGCCTCTTGCTCTGCTTCGCCGCCTTGAAACATTACTTTGCCAGATTTGTAAGAGGTAATTGATGTGCCATTAGACTTTGCTGCAAATACAACACCGGGTGCATTTCTTGTAACTCGTTTTGAAGCATAGTACTCATGTACTTTTGATTGTTCGGTTGAATTAAGCTGAATGACAATATTAGACATTTTTTTGACACCTTTCTTCGCCTCGTTGTTCACAGAATGAAGCGTTTCATGTTATTATTATTAGTAAGATTTCCAAGGGAGGGATACTGTTGGGAAAAAGTCCAAAAAATCGTATTTCCGTTGAAATATATGGTCAAACATACAATATGGTTGGTCCTGAGTCAACTGCGCATATGCATGCTGTAGCAGCAACCGTAGATGAACGGATGCGAGAAATTAAGCTAGCAAACCCAGTTCTAAGCAGTACCCAGTTAGCTGTATTAACTGCTGCAAATGCAATCAATGATTTAATGAAACTTCAGCAACAAGTTGAATCCCTAGAGGCAGAACTGAATAAAAAGGATGAAGTGAATGATTGACCTACTTATTATTATACTATTCATAGCGGCACTTGTATCAGGTTATCGTAAAGGATTTTTAATGCAATTGTTAAATCTTGTTGGCTTAGTTGTTGCATTTTTCGTTGCTTATACATATTATAAGCCACTTGCAGAAAAATTTGTGCTATGGGTTCCGTATCCAGCGGTAACAGAAAGTACTTCACTCAAGTTTGCTACTGATGCATTAGACATTAGCTTGACGTTTTATCAGTTGCTTGCTTTTGCTATTATTTTCTTTGTTATTAAAATTGCATTAAGTATCTTCTTTTCAATATTTAATTTTATAAAGAATATTCCAGTTTTAGGCGTGTTCAATCGTTTCCTAGGAGCCATTTTAGGTTTTGCTATTTCATACTTTATGATTTTTATCATTCTGTATGTCTTTGCATTGTTGCCAATCAAATCAATCCAAGGATTTATTGAAAGTTCCATTTTAACGAAAGTTATTTTAGAATTCACACCAATCATTTCTAATATGTTTGAGAAGCTGTGGTTCGTGTATTTACAATAAGCGTTTATAGCGAATTGAATTGAAAAAATAAAAGGCTGCTCATTTTATTGAGTAGCCTTTTTTACGGGGGTATAGACAATGAATAAAAATGAAGTTGTACAAGTCTTAGAAAAAATCGCGATTTATTTAGAATTACAAGGTGCTAATTCATTTAAAATATCTGCCTATCGTAAGGCAGGAGCAGCACTCGAAAATGATCCAAGAAGTATGGAAGAAATTGAAGATGTAACCGTATTAAAAGGGATTGGCAAAGGAACAGCTTCTGTTATTACTGAATTACTTGAAAAAGGAAAATCAAGTGAATTAGAGTTGCTACAGGAACAAGTACCGAAAGGCTTACCACCACTATTAAAAATTCCAGGACTAGGTGGGAAGAAAATTGCTAAGCTCTATGCAGAACTAGGTATAGATTCAGCTGAAGCATTAAAAGTGGCATGTGAAGAAGGAAAAGTACAACAGCTAGCTGGTTTTGCAAAAAAAACGGAGGAAAAAATTTTAAAAGAGTTAGAAACTTTTGGCAAGCGTTCTGAAACACATCCTGTTTGGCAATTAGAAAAAGTTGTGAATGAACTGGATTCAATTTTATCTGCAATTTCTGAAATTACGCAGTTTTCAGTAGCTGGTAGTTTTCGCCGTGTAAAAGAATCGAGTAAAGATGTCGACTATATGATTGCGACAAATACTCCTTCTGCTGTAAAAGAACAAATTTTAGCTCACGTGAAAGCCGCTGAAATAGTGGCTGCTGGAGATACAAAAATTTCTGTTGTTTTAGAGGGTGAAGATGCGCCGAATGTCGATTTCCGCATAGTAGAACCGGTTCAATATGCAACGGCATTGCATCATTTTACGGGTTCAAAGGAGCATAATGTTCGTATGCGCCAACTTGCAAAAGATCGCAATGAAAAAATCAGTGAATATGGTGTAGAGCAAGCAGACGGGACAGTAAAAACTTTCACAACTGAAACAGATTTCTTCGCCCATTTTAATTTGCCATTCATCCCACCAACTCTACGCACAGGGACAACTGAATTTGAACGCTATACGGAGATAGCAAACCTTGTTACAATAGAAGATATCCGAGCAGATTTACATATGCACACAACTTGGTCAGATGGTGCGCATACGGTAGAAGAAATGGGTAATGCGCTAATTGCGAAAGGGTATGAATATGCTGTTATTACGGATCATTCCCAGTATTTAAAAGTTGCAAATGGTCTGACACCTGAAAGACTAGAACAGCAACAAAAGGAAATTCAAGCTTTTAATCACCAGGCGAAGGACTTCCACTTACTTCGTGGAACCGAGATGGATATCTTGCCAGATGGTTCATTAGATTTTTCTGATGATGTTCTATCTGGATTAGATTTTGTAATTGCCTCAATTCATTCAAGTTTTAGCCAGCCACAGGAACAAATCATGGAAAGATTGCATAATGCCATGAAAAACCCACACGTGGATATGATTGCCCATCCAACTGGGCGAGTTATTCATCAACGTGATGGCTACAATCCTGATATGGAGCAGATGGTTGCTTGGGCAAAAGAATATGGAAAAATCTTAGAGTTAAATGCGAATCCGTATCGCTTAGATTTATGTGTGGAGCATTTAGAAATGGCAGCAAAAGCAGGTGTGCCTGTAGCAATTAATACCGATGCACATGCCATTGAACATCTACGTTATATGGAAATTGGAACAAAATATGCACAAAAGGCATGGCTTTATAAAGATATGATTGTGAATACATGGTCATTTGAAAAATTCATGGACTTTTTGACGAATAAATAAGGAGGTGTTTTGAATGATCGCTCAACGCGCATTGAAAACACTAGAATATGACAAAATTATTGAACAGGTTGCAAAATATTGCACCAATTCAATTGGTAAGACAACAATTGAAAGCTTAGTACCAAAAACAACTTTAGATGAAGTCAATGCTTTATTAGATGAAATGGATGAAGGGTTAGCCATTTTACGTTTACGTGGGAATGTCCCAATGGGCGGGATTTTTGATATCCGTCCGAGTGCGAAACGTGCACAAATTGGTGGCGTTTTAAGCCCGACTGAATTAATGGAGATTTCTTCAACGATTCGTGCGAGCCGCATATTCCGTGAGTTTATCGAAGATTTAGTTGTTGCAGAAGACATCGAAATCCCCTATTTCATTGAGAAAAAAGAACAGCTACCTATTTTAACAGGCTTACAGCATGAGATTAATAGCTGTATTGATGACAACGCCAATGTATCTGATTCAGCAAGCCCCGCTTTACGTTCGATTCGTCAACAATTACGTATGCAAGAAGGTCGTGTCCGTGAAAAATTAGCGAGTTTAACACGAGGCTCTAATGCAGCGAAAATGTTATCAGATTCTATTATTACGATTCGTAATGATCGTTTTGTAATCCCTGTTAAAGCGGAATATCGCAGTCATTATGGTGGTGTTGTTCATGACCAATCATCATCTGGTCAGACCTTATATATTGAGCCCGATTCAGTTGTGCAATCAAATAATGAAATCCATAGTTTAAAAGCGAAGGAAAAAGCAGAAATTGACCGTATTTTAGGGGAGCTATCTCTATTAGTACAAGAAGTAGCACATGAACTGTTCTTAATGGTTCAAGTATTAGGTCAAATTGATGTAATCTTAGCAAAAGCAAAATATGGACAAGCCAATAAATGTTCGAAACCAAAAATGAACGAAGAGGGCTATATTAAACTGACGCTCGCACGCCATCCTTTATTAGATCGCGAAACAGCTGTAGCCAATAATATTGAGTTTGGGAAAAAATATACGGCTGTCGTTATTACAGGTCCAAATACAGGTGGTAAAACAGTTACCCTAAAAACTGTTGGGATTTGTACATTAATGGCGCAATCGGGTATTCCAGTGCCAGCGCTTGATGGTTCCGAATTAGCTGTATTTGAACAGTTATTCGCTGACATTGGGGATGAGCAATCAATCGAACAAAGCTTATCTACCTTCTCAAGTCATATGGTGAATATTGTAGATATCCTAAAAAAATTCGATGATAAATCCTTAGTGCTATTTGATGAATTAGGTGCAGGAACAGATCCTCAAGAAGGTGCAGCTTTAGCCATTTCCATTTTGGATGAAGTGCATGGACATGGGGCACGCGTTATGGCGACAACCCATTACCCAGAATTAAAAGCCTATGGATATAATCGTGATGCGGTCGTAAATGCGAGCGTGGAATTTGATGTAGATACATTAAGTCCAACTTACCGTTTACTAATCGGTGTACCAGGTCGTTCAAATGCCTTTGAAATTTCTAAAAAACTAGGCTTACCTGAGCATATTATCGAAACATCTAAAACGTATACAGGTACGGAAACACATGAAGTTGAATCGATGATTGCTTCATTAGATGAATCACGTCGTCAATCTGAAAAAGATGCCGAAGCAAGTGCGCGTCTGTTAAAAGAAGCAGAGGTAATGAAACGCGATCTTGATAAACGTCTACAAGAATATGAGGAATTAAAAGAACAGCTTGAGCAAAAAGCGAAAGACAAGGCGAAGAAAATTGTAGAAGAAGCGAAGCAAGAGGCTGAGGCTGTTATTGCTGACCTTCATAAAATGCAATTAAACGCGAATAAATTGGTTAAAGAGCATGAGATTATTGAGGCTCGTAAACGTTTAGAAGATGCGGAGCCAAAAGAAAATCGCGTATTGAAAAAACAACGTCAATTAAATGCACAAGAAGCAGCGCGTGCGCAAGTTCTTCAAAAAGGCGACGAAGTAAAAGTAACTAGCTATGGCCAAAAAGGTGTACTTTTAGAAAAAGCTGCAAATGATGAATGGGTTGTTCAAATCGGTATTCTGAAAATGAAATTACCTGCTTCCGATTTACAATATATCAAACCTGAAAAAGTAAAAGACCGCGTAAATGTATCAAATGTTCGTGGACGCGAAGCAGTGAAAATGGAATTAGATTTACGTGGAGAGCGTTATGAGGACGCCTTGTATCGCACAGAAAAATACATTGATGATGCGTTATTATCAAACTATCATCGTGTATCTATTATTCATGGTAAAGGCACAGGAGCTTTACGCCAAGGTGTACAAGAATTGCTAAAACGTCATCCGCGTGTGAAATCATTTAGCTTCGGCTCAGCCGGTGAAGGTGGATATGGCGTTACAATCGCAGAGTTAAAATAAAAAATTGCGGGGGAATTAGAGATGAATGAGGCATTTTGGCATCATCCAGCTGTTATTATGACAGGGTATTTTAGTGTTGTTGTATTATGCCTCGTTGTCGCAATGGCTATTTTCGAAGCGGTTACACGCTATAAAAATTGGCAGGAAATTAAAAACGGTAATTTAGCTGTCGCATTTGCTACAGGCGGTAAAATCTTTGGTATTTGTAATATCTTTCGTTATTCTATCGACAAACATAACTCTCTTGTAGAAATGATTGGTTGGGGGCTATTTGGTTTCTTCTTGTTGATTATTGCATATTTATTGTATGAATTCTTTACGCCGACATTTAATATTGATAAAGAAATTGAAAATGATAATCGAGCTGTAGGCTTTATCTCATTGACGATTTCAGTCGGCTTATCTTTTGTTATTGGTGCAAGTATTTCATAATAAAGATAGGTGGAATAGATGGAGAAATTAGCGAAACTCTTACTTATTTGCTGTATAGCATTTATCATTGTTGGAGTTGTCTATGCCGTAAGAAATTTTTAATTTAATGTTTACTTTTTATGTATAAAAATGAGTTGCTCACCTATGTGAGCAACTCATTTTTAGTTTTGTAAGGGTGGGGTATAGAATGAATAGTTAGGTGATTTTACTTTTTGGTTACGTTGAAAATAGCGGGAGTGGAAACCATCTACATTTCCCATAGCAGTTAATTAACTAAAGCTTAGAAAGAATGAAATGGAAAGCTGAGTAGTTACTGAAACAATTTGAATAAATTTGTCTATTGTTCATTTTCAAAGGAAAAGTGCTTATAAGTAGAATAAAATGAATTAAAATAGAAAAAATGGAATAAATGCATATGAATAC
>JAGHSJ010000007.1 GCA_018065935.1 Candidatus Kurthia equi | reverse complement strand
TTATCATACCAACTAATTACATATACCTCAATTATTTTTATCGTAAAAAACTAACTTTTTTTCAAAAATTAGGGATTTTAGAAGTGAAATTTACACAAAAAAATGATGTAAATAGCCAAAAACTGCTTATTAATACAGTTTTCACGCTTGAAATAGTATTTTCCATTTAAGATATTTTTTCGACAAAATTAGACAATAAAACGATAAAAAACGAATTTAGTAAACTTTAATTGAAAGGTAATACATACTTCTATAAAATAAGGATTAGACAAATTAAGTAATGGAGGCAGAGTTTTCGTGAATAATGAAAAGAAAACGTTCTATATAACAACACCAATTTATTACCCAAGTGGTCGATTCCATATTGGGACAGCCTACACAACGGTAGCAGCAGATGCAATTTCACGTTATAAACGTTTACGTGGATTCGATGTTAGATTCCAAACAGGCATGGACGAACACGGCCAAAAGATTCAAGAAAAAGCACAAGAAGCAAATAAAGAGCCAAAAGTTTTTGTTGATGAGATCGCTGAATCAGCAAAAGAACTATGGAAAATGATGGACATCTCGTATGATGACTTTATCCAAACAACTGAAACACGTCATACAGAAGCTGTTGAAAAGATTTTTCAAAAGTTTTTAGATAATGGTGATATTTATAAAGGTGAATATGAAGGATGGTACTGTACGCCTTGTGAATCATTCTTTACTGAAATGCAATTAGAGGATGGCAATTGTCCAGACTGTGGTCGCGCTGTACACAAAGTAAAAGAAGAATCTTACTTCTTTAATATGAAGAAATATGCAGATCGTTTATTAGCATATTATGATGAAAATCCTGGTTTCATTGAACCTGAATCACGTAAGAATGAAATGATTAATAACTTTATCAAACCAGGTTTAGAAGATTTATCTGTATCACGTACTTCGTTCGACTGGGGTATTCGTGTTCCTGGAGATCCAAGACATGTAATTTATGTATGGGTAGATGCTTTAACAAACTATATTACTACTTTAGGTTACCCTACAAACGAAGATGGCGAGTTTAAAAACTACTGGCCAGCAGATGTTCATGTAGTAGGTAAGGATATCGTTCGTTTCCATACAATTTATTGGCCAATTTTCTTAATGGCATTAGATTTACCACTTCCTAAAAAAATCTTTGCTCATGGCTTTATCATGATGAAAGATGGAAAAATGTCTAAATCTAAAGGGAATGTCGTTTATCCTGAAATGTTAATCGAACGTTTCGGCTTAGATGCAACACGCTACTTCTTATTACGCGAATTGCCTTTCGGACAAGATGGCGTATTCTCTCCAGAATCATTTGTAGAGCGTACGAATTTCGACTTAGCCAATGACTTAGGTAACTTATTAAATCGTACGGTTTCGATGATGAATAAATATTTTGATGGAGTTATTCCAACAGAAGGTTTAGTAGCGACGGAATTTGATGCAGCGCTACAAGCACAAGCTGATGAAACAATCGCTCGTTACGAAGAAAATATGGATAAAATGCAATTCAGCATCGTATTATCAGATGTTTGGGCATTAGTATCTCGTACAAATAAATATATTGATGAAACATCACCATGGGTTCTAGCAAAAGATGAAGCATTAAAACCGCAATTAGGTACAGTTATGTATAATCTTGCAGAAAACTTACGTCGTGTAGCCGTATTATTACAACCATTCATGACAAAATCACCAATCGAAATCGTTCGTCAATTAGGTTTAGCAGCAGATACGCTAACTTGGAAATCGTTAACTGCTAGCAAAGCAATCCCAACAGGTACAAAAGTAATCGAAAAAGGAATTCCAATCTTCCCACGTTTAGATAACGATGTAGAAGTAGCTTATATTCGTGAACAAATGCAAGGTTCGGTTAAAACAGCACCAGCAGAGCCAGAAGTAAGCTCGGATTATGATGAAGAATTACCTGAAATTACAATTGATGAATTTTTAAAAGTTGATTTACGTGTAGCAACAGTTCTAACTGCTGAAAAAATGCCAAAAGCAGATAAACTTTTGAAATTACAAGTGGATTTAGGCTATGAAAAACGTCAAGTCGTATCTGGTATTGCGAAGTTCTATACGCCTGAAGAATTAGTTGGACGTAAAGTGGTCGTTGTAGCTAATCTAAAACCTGTAAAACTACGTGGTGAATTATCACAAGGTATGATTTTAGCGGGAAGTAAAGATGATGTATTAACATTAGCAACAGTTGATGAAAAACTTGAAAATGGTGCGAAGGTTAAATAAACTGTTTTTGTTTTATAATAGAAGAAAAGCGGAAAAATAAATTGAGGTATGAGCTAAATATGCCTTAATTATTTAAGTATAAGAAATAAAGGAATTGCGTAAAAAATCGCGGTTCCTTTATTTTTTTAAACTGTTATTAAAAATAAGATAGAGCGTTTACAACGTATTTTTTAATTCAGATGTAAAGAAAAAACACCTATTTATAATCAGATAATAGTTAGT
>JAGHSJ010000423.1 GCA_018065935.1 Candidatus Kurthia equi | reverse complement strand
CAATAGTAAAATTATCGATGTCTTTTTATGCTTATATTATTTCAATCTAGTCAATAACGCTGACCATTTGGATTCTATTTTAAGTATTTGTTCCTTCGTTACAGCTATTAAAACAAGTGTAGATGGGCCTGCTGAAGCATCCGCATCATACGGTAGCGCGTTGAAATCCATTATTTCTGCTAGACCTAACTGCTGCAATTCATGACGGACACCTTTTGAGCCAACTGGAATCACTTGCTTGATTTCATTATTTTTTAAGGCTTCTACAATTTCTTTTAGGTTGGCGACTTGATGCTTATTCGCTAGTAGGTCATTTCCTACAAGTGGTCGTCCATAACTATACCAATGAAGCTTCGCTAAATCGAGTGGTGGCTGCTGTTTTTTACCAATCATCGTAATCCCAAAACCCGATTGAAGCGTAGGCATATTTGTTTCCGTACTACCGCTGATTTCCGGTATTGGATAACCAACTTCAGTAAACAACTGCTCTATGCCATTGATATAACGCTGCCAGGCATCTTGACCTGTGAAGTTCAACAAAATGACTTCAATTGGTCGGGAAAAACTCGCTAATTGTTCGAGTAACGCAACACGTGTTGAAAAATAACTTGCGACTTCATCTGGCACAGATACGACATCCTGTGGTTTTTGTCCAATTGCTCCAGAGTTGTCTGAGGTAATGACTAAATTATCGATGATACGTGCATTTCTCATTGGATGCCTACACCACTTCTAAAAATGATTTTTTGTAAAATAGGTAATAGAAGAAGTGACACGACGACGTTCACTAATGTCGCAATTAAAATTCCTGGTGCAACAGCTATATACATAGCAGGTGAAATAATAAAATAATACGGCAATGGTGATAACACGCCATTTGCTATGATAATCCACACCCATGCCATTTTACGAAAACCTTTGCGATAAATAACTGCCGCAACGCCAGCTACCACTGCCATCTCCACTGCAATTAATACATGAATTGGTAATGATAGTGGAAAACCAGATGTCAGAGCAGTCGCAATATGTCCAAATGCACCGGCTATTGCGACAAAAGGAGCTGGTAGAAAAGCCATACTAATAAATGCAGGTGTTGAATCCAATGCGGCTGTTCCTGGTGGGACTGGAATTTTAATAAAAGAACCTACAACAGCTAACGCCGCAAACATCGCTGTTAAAGTTAATGTCTTTGTTTTAGCCATTATTTTTCATCCTTTTTCTTCGAACGTCCACCATCTTTAAATACTTTGGCACTACGCGCATATTCAACATCTGACACATTTTGACGAGAATTCACTACACGTGCAACGGCAAATAAATAATCAGATAGACGATTTAAATAGCGTTGAACGACCATTGGTACATCGCCCTCTTCTGTTTGTTTCACTAATGTCACCACTTGGCGTTCTGCACGACGTGCAATTGTGCGCGCAATATGAAGTGTTGCTGCTGCTGGCGAACCTCCTGGAAGGATGAATTTTTCAAGCATAGGCGGTTCATCCATTAAAACATCGATACGACTTTCCACCACTTCAATCGGTTCATCCGTCATTTTATAATGGCGTTCCTTCATCACATTCGCTAGATCGCCACCACAATCAAATAGTTCATTTTGAATATTTTCTAGGTCATTTAATACATCTTCAAATAAAGTAGGGTCTAATTCAGTTACTGCTTTGCCAATGAATGAATTTAATTCATCAATCGTGCCATACGCTTCCACGCGTGCGTCATCTTTATCCACACGTCCTCCGATTAAACTTGTTTGTCCTTTATCCCCTGTGCGTGTATATAAATTCATTGCCATCCCTCTTTCTATTTTAATTGTTGTGGTATGCCATACCAAATTCGTGTAACCGTTTGTGCATGAGCAAATAATAATTGATACAGTCTGCCTAAAACATCGCGTAGCTTTCTTTGCGTCGCTTCTATTGGAACAATTCCACGTCCCATATCCTCTAAAATAATATAAACCTTGTCATAGCTGTCTTGAAAGGTAGAAATTTGCTGAAAAACATGCTGTGCAAGTTCGACCTCATCTCGGTCGGAAAGCATTGGAAGAACTAATTTTTCAACGGCATATAAAACAGCTATCTGTGTATTCGAGTTTTTTTCACCAAGTAATTGCCCTTCATACCATGTACTCGCTTTATCTGCGAGCAGCTGGCTTACATAGGATTTTTTTCCGTTATAGGCACCACCGATAATGATGTGCATCGCTGTCCCTCCTTAAAATATTGAAATGACGGAAAGCTTAAAATATACTGCTCATCATGCCCGATTTGCCAATCCCAAAATGAAGATGGCTGGGGTGCTAATTGTACAAGTATGGCGCGTATTGGCCCACCATGGCTAACTAAATGCCAGTTCATTGCTTGTGGTATTTTCGTGAGACCGTTCATGACACGTGTGGTCAGCTGTATAAGTGTTTCTCCATTCGGTGGATGATGATGCTGTGCATCGGCAATCCATTGGCGATAATTCACATCGTTCTTTAGTTGCTCATAGCTTTTCATTTCATAGTCACCAAAATTAGATTCGCGAAGTTCAGGAATGGCTAGATAGCTTGCATTGGGATAGTAGTAGGATGCACTATCACGACATCTTTTTAAATCGCTACCATACACCTGTTGTACCCGTTCATCAATGACTGGTAAATTTTGTTGTTCTGCAAGTTCATCATCCGTCCAGCCAACATATAGCTTTTGAAGATTTCCATTTGTACGTGCATGACGGATTAAAGAAATAGTAAAAGGGATATCCACAATACCAACTCCATCCCTTCTATAAAGGCTCCATATAAATCCCCTGAGCTACCTTTAAAATTCTTTATTGTCCAATAACGATAAACATATGTCGCTACTAAGGTAATACCCACTAGTAGAAGTGTCATTAACCAATGATCACTCCACCAACCTATCAGCGCTGTTCCGCCAAATAATAGTCCAAATACAGTCCAAGTAAAAACCCGTAAATGCAGATGAGATTTAAAAAAAGCACCTAGTCCTTTTTCTTTACTTGTCGGTGTTTGTATCAAATAAAGAGACATACCAAGTCGCGATAAAAATGGAATGAAAATAAGCCAACAATTATCCATTAAATCTTTTGTAATCAATTCATTGATAAAAATAAATTTGGCTAATATAAGAAAAACTAAGCCCATTGCACCGAAAGCACCAACACGCGGATCTTCTAAAATTTCATGTCTTTTCTCTATACTACGATAAGAAAAATAGGCATCACTCATATCCACAAAACCATCTAAATGTAAGCCACCTGTCAATATAATAAAGACCATTAGCAATAAAAATGCAGTGAGTAATGACGTACTATCTGTATACGCTTGCAGACTATAGTAAATGAGTGCAGCTACTGCGCCCATCATAGCACCAACAATTGGTAAGGATGAAAACATCATCGTAATCTGTTTTTTAGTCATTGGTAATTCCTTGTGTATCGGAATGACCGTAAAAAATTGCAAGGCTAATAAAAATCCCTTCACTTGTTTTCATCCCCTCCCTTCCAAAAATAGGGTGCCCCATAATCCATTTCAATTGCTTGGTCGCACTGTTTGACGAGCCATTGATGAAAATCACCTAGCTGCTGACGATAAAATTCTACTTCTTCACTTGTATAAGACGGTTCATCCAAGAGCTCATTTGATACGATAATGATTGGAATCCCTTTCGAATGAAGATGTAATAACGCCTGCTTTGCTTGGGCTATTTTCTGTTGAAAAGCTTGCGGATTTTTCCAAAGTGATTTTTTTTCTTCGTCTAAATCATACAATTCGTTCGTCAACCATGTAGTTACACAATCCCATAATACAACCGCATTTTCAGGTATCTTTTCAAAGGCGCATGCGATATTTATCGGCTGTTCAATCGTTTGCCAATTTTCTTCAGCTCGATCTTGGCGATGCTTTGTAATCCGTTGTTTCATTTCTTCATCAAAGGCTACACCTGATGCAATATAGATGGGCTGCCTTTTTTGCTGTTGGGCTATTTTTAAAATTTGCTGTTCAGCAAAATGACTTTTCCCACTTCTTACGCCTCCAGTTATAAAGCTCCATTGCGCTCGAACCATGCCCCCATCTCCTGTTCTAATCGTTGCATTTTTTCAGAGGTTTTTATGCCTATTCGGAACCATTGACCGTCGAGGCCACGGTAATTTTCTGTATGGCGAATGACCATTCCTCGAAGGAGCATATCTAAATAGAAATCTCTAGATTTTTCTGGCTGTGGCAATTGAAAGCAAATATAGTTTGTTAAGCTATTGGTCGTTTTACAGCCGAAGCGATGTAATACCTTTTCAAATTTTTGGCGCTGTTGTTTTGCATGGATGACGGTTGCGTCTTTATATTCCTTTTGCTGTAAGCATTGCACACCGATTTCAGCAGCAAGTGCGTTAACATGCCAATGACTTGCTAAGGCTTGCAGACGTTCAATCATCTGTGTAGAAGCAATTGCATAGCCTAGTCGAATCCCCGCTAAGCTATACATTTTTGTCATCGAACGACTAATAATCAAATAGGGATGTGCTTGAACATAAGAAATAAATGAATGTTCTTCCCCTATCCAATCAATAAATGCCTCATCCAATACGACATAGCATGCGTACCTATCACTCAACTGAATAATTTCCTCCAGCTGATTTTTGGGAGGTAAAACCCCCGTTGGATTATTCGGTGTGCATAAATAAATTGCCTGTGCTTTCGCCATCTGATTGCGAATTCTTTGCATCGGTAGCGTCCAATTTTCAATATCGACTGTTTGTAAATGAATTATATCAGCCTGCTGTTCCTTTAAAGTAGCTTCGTATTCTGAAAAGGTTGGATGAATGAGGATGACTTTCTTTTTCGCCCAAATAGTCGCCAACAACGAAAAAATTTCTGCTGCTCCATTACTTACAAAAACATGTTCCTTCTGTACGTCATGATGTGCAGAAATTGCACTTAGAAAAGGTTCTCCGAGTGGATGTGGATACTTTTCAATCAGTGGTAATAAATTTCCCCATTGTTCTTTAATCCCAAAGGGTAAACCTGCAAAGTTTACATTTTCACTAAAATCAATGACATCTGCAGGCATAGGAATTTTCAACTGTTGAAATAATAATTGTGGATTAGCACCATGACTTGGCAACATAGAATACAACTCCCCCTAATAGTATGAACAGGAGCCAAAAATAATTGGTTGCCTGTGTCATTTGTTTTGTCGCTTCTTTTATGTGAGATGCCTGTAATTTCATATGTGAGATGCCCATTTCAGCACGATGCGAAGCTACGCCTTCATAATAATTTAAACCACCGAGTTGGATGCCCATCTGGTATGCTGTTGCTGCTTCTAAGTACCCGCTATTCGGACTCGGATGTTTTTTCGCGTCTTGTAGCCATCCTTTGAATCTCTCTGAAAATGGACGTGGGTAACTATTTTTCGTACCGATTAAAATGAGCATACCTGTTAAGCGACTTGGAATAAAATTAACGATATCATCTAGCTTGGCAGAGCAGGTCCCAAATTGTTGAAACCGTTCATTTTTATAGCCGACCATCGAATCCAATGTGTTGATAGCTTTGTAAAACCATAAGCCTGTTGCACCAAAAAGGAAGGCATAGAAAAGTGGAGCAGTTACACCATCACTTGTATTTTCTGAAACTGTTTCGACGACCCCGCGTGTAATTTCATGCTCATCTAAGGTCTCCGTATCTCGTCCAACAATCCAAGATAGTTTCACCCTTGCTTGTTGTAAATCGCCATTAATTAGTGGATTGTAAACGTCCATAGCCGCTTGCTTCAGTGATTTTTGTGCAAGTCCTGTAGCAATTAATAGCGATTGGACCGCTACATAAAGCACCCAATGAATTTGATAGCAAATTATACTAATGGCTACTACACTCGCAGTCGTTAAGCCGACTATACTGACGGTTAATACTACGCCCTTCCAGCAACGATGCTTTCCGCGATTTAATTTTTTCGTTAAATAGCTGATTCCATTGCCTATCCATCGAACAGGATGTGGGAAATTTGGTGGATCACCGAGTAGTCGGTCTAGTAGCAAACCGATTGTACAGGCAATTAAATGATAGACAATAAGCATCATTTTATTAACCCATTTGCGCGTTTATAGTCAATCAAAGCCAGAACCGTCGCTTCATAAACTGCGCGCCCAATCAAACGTCCTGCTTTCGTTACGGTTCCAGCGTATTGTTGTACCTCACCTTGCTGTGTAGCCGCCATTAATACACTGTCCGTTGATGTACCCGTTGCTACTGTTTGAGATACTTTATCCATGATTCCTTCATCCGCCATGGCTTTTACTTTAGCTTCATTTGCAGTAATCATTGCTTGCACAAAGGACTCGCTTGTTAATGTCGCATTTAAAATAACCCATGTGTTGATGGTCCCCACTTCATAAATAGGTTCCCTTAAATACGCTTTAGCGGCATCTACTGCATTTCCTACGCCTGCAGTCACCATGACAACTACACTAATGCCTGCTTCCTCTCGCTCGATTACAATCGCATGTTTTGAAGCTACAGCGGTCATCATACCGACGGTCATTTGAGGAATAAATCCTTGATTTTGAATATATTGTTCCATTTCTTCATGTGCATCATCGCACATATATTCTTGATTTACCGCTCGATTAATGAAGGTGTGATACCAACCAAATCCTGCATTATGCAAGGCAGATGAGATAACTTTTAATGGAGCTGGCGTTTGTAGTAGTACGTATTCATCCATGATTTTGATGTGTTCCTTATGTATTGAAAGCACTTGTTGCCCATGGATGGACGGCATCAATGAGATTTGTGGTTTTGGAATGGTAGGATGAATAACATGGGATATTTCTGTATGATACACCTGTTCTACCTGTTGTTCTTTTAATACCTCAAATGGCTCTCCTTGTGCAATTAGCTGACCGTCTTTTAATAAAATCAACTCGTCGCAATACAGTGCTGCTAAATTCATATCATGAAAAACAGTAACTACCGTAATGCCATGATTTTTCACTTCAAACTGCAACATATCCATGATTTGTTTTTGATGTTCAATGTCTAAATGATTCGTCGGTTCGTCTAATAGCAACAACTGCGCTTTTTGTGCTAAAGCTTGTGCCACAAAAGTTCTTTGTTGCTCCCCACCAGATAGAAATTCTAGATTTTCATGTTCAAAACGCGACACACCTGTTTGATGCATCGCCTGAACGACCGTCTCTTCATCTTCCGCACTCCAACTTGAAAAAAGTCCACGCTGATGTGGGTAGCGTCCTAGTGACACCGTCTCTCTTACCGTATGTGAAAAAGAATGTCCATGTAGCTGTGGAAGCACAGCCATTTTCCGAGCCAATTCCTTCGTACTATACGTTTGCAATACAGCACCATCTACACGAACAGAACCGGCCTGCACAGGCAATATGCCACTAATTAATTTTAATAAAGTGGACTTCCCACACCCATTTGGGCCTAGAATACCGACCATGCTCCCTTTTTTTATTTTCAATGAAATTCCTTTAATCACAGGATGCTGTTCACTATAACCACCATAGATGTCATTTAACTCTAGCATGCTGTCACGCCCTTCCTCTTCTTTGCTTAAAGAATATATAAGAAAATACTGGGGCTCCAATAAATGATGTAATGACACCAATTGGTAGCTCTGTTGGTGCAATAATTGTTCGTGAAACCAAATCACATATCACAAGTAAAGTCGCACCATTAATAATCGAAAGTGGTAGCAAATGACGATGATCTGAGCCAAATAACATACGTGTCATATGTGGTACGACTAAGCCGACAAAGGCAATTGTTCCAGATACTGAAACAGCTGCACCTGTTAACATAGCGCCACCAATCAAAATCATCCACTTACTACGCTTTACATTTACTCCTAAATGCTTCGCACGTTCTTCTCCAAATAGCATGGCATTTAACTCTCTACGATTTAGCCACACAAGTATTGCTCCTACTAGGATAAACGGCCAAACCATTTTGACATATGGCCAGCCACGCATAGATACGCTCCCCATAAGCCAAGTGATGATTTGACGAATTTCTTCTCCTGTCAAAGCAATCATTAAGGAAATAATTGATCCTAAAAATGAGCTCACGATAATACCTGTTAAAATAAGCGTCTCCATTTTCATCGTCCGATCGACAATTCGTGCAAATAGCAGCACGACAATTAACGTAACGCCTGCACCAATCATGCCGAAAATCGGTAGTGTAAAGATACCCAACGCTGTACTGGTTAAGCCAAAATAAATCGTTGCAACAGCACCGAGTGATGCACCTGAAGATATACCAAGTGTATACGGATCAGCTAATGGGTTTTTCAATAAGCCTTGGAAAGCAGCACCTGCCATTGCGAGTGCTGCTCCGACTAACCCAGCTAGGACGACGCGTGGTAATCGAATTGTCCATAAAATATTGTAGGATGCTTCATCTGAATCATCCCAAAAAGTTGAAATGGGTACATGTACAGAACCAATAGAAACGGCTAAACATACACTTGCAATAAGTGCAATAACCGAGATTATATACTTCCCACTCATTTTCATTCGTTAAATACCTCTGGATAAACAGCTTTCGCTAAATTCTCCAGCCCTTTTGTTAATCTTGGACCTGTACGGCTGATTTCATCTTCTGAAATTTGTACGACACGATTATTTTTTACGGCTGAAATCGTTTGGAAACCTGTTCGTTTTTTCACTTTTTCGACAATATCAGGTACATAATCATACATGACTAAAATAACATCTGGATTTTCTTTAATAATGGTCTCTGAACTTGTTTGATACCACCCTGTATTTGTTGCGGAATTTTTAATATTCAACATATCAAACATTTCTTGAATAAAAGTCCCTTTACCTGCTGTATAAATTTCTGGTTCATCTGAAATTTCAACATAAGCAGAGCGTTGTTCTTCTATGTTTGCCACTTTGTCTTGAATTTCTGTCACTTTATTTTTCATTTCTGTAATGATATTTTTAGCTTGCTCAGATTTATTCATAATGACACCAACTTGAGCGATTACATCATATGTTTCTTCGAAATTTTCTGCTTCAGGAATCGTCACTACAGTAATACCTACATCTTTTAACTGTTGTAAACCCGCTGCAGCACTTTCTGATACAGAACCATGAGACAACACTAAATCTGGTTTTAGGCTAATGATTTTTTCTAAGTTAAATTCAATACCGCCAATTTTTTCTTTTTCTGATACTTCTTTCGGGTAATTATCGTTATCTGAAACACCAACAACTTTATCGTCGACACCTAATGCATAGAGTATTTCTGTATTACTCGGTATGAGTGAAACCACCTTTTCTGGCTGTTGCTTAATTTCAACCATTTCCCCATTTGCATCTTTAATTTTCAGTGGATATTTTTGTTCTGTAGTCGTTGTTTGCTTTGAATCATTTGGTTTTGCCTCTTCCTTGGAAGCATTACATCCAGCTAAAACTAACATAATCAATAGTAGTGGAGTTATCCAAGCTAATAATTTCTTCACGAAAAAAACCTCCTAGTGAATCTGATCACTCTTTTAAATCTTAGCTTTAGTATACCTAAAACCACTTTTTCATGAAAGACCTTGCACTATTTAGAGAAAGAATAGTGAAAATTCAGTTATTAAGCTCTTTTTAGCTTAATTTCATTGTTTATTTAAAATCCCATCAAAAAATCATGTCAAAATAAAAAACAATCGCTTATTTATGTATAAAAAAATAAGAAATGGCCTTTTTATTTAAGCCATTTCTCATCTTTCGTGTGAACCTGAAAAAAGAAAAATATTTTTTCTTTCTTTTTCAGTTCAAAACTACATTTTTTCTGGTGCAGATACGCCAACTAATTTAAGCGCATTTTTAATTGTTTGAGCAACAGTTGTAATCATCGCTACACGTGCTTCTGATAGATCTTTATTTTCAGCATCTAATACTTTATTAGCTCCGTAGAAGCTGTGGAATGTAGAAGCTAATTCTTGTACATAATTTGTAATACGGTGTGGTGCGCGTGCACGTGCTGCATCTGCAACTACGCGTGGGAAATCGCCGACTTTTTTAAGAACGTCGATATCTTTTTCAGATGTTAATAATTCAAGATGTTCCATTGATGGTGTAAAACCTTTTTCTTCTGCTTGGCGTAAGATTGACCAAATACGTGCATGTGCGTATTGTGCATAGAATACTGGGTTTTCATTTGATTGTTTAACAGCTAAATCTAAATCGAAATCTAAGTGTGAATCGCCAGCGCGCATTGCGAAGTTGTAACGTACTGCGTCTAGACCTACTTCTTCTACTAATTCACGAAGTGTTACAGCATTACCTGTACGTTTAGACATTTTCACTTTTTCACCGTCACGTAGTAAGTTGACCATTTGAATCACTTCTACTTCTAATGTATCGCGGTCATAGCCTAAAGCTTCGATTGCTGCTTTCATACGCGGAATGTAACCGTGGTGGTCAGCACCCCAAATATTGATTAATTTATTGAATCCACGTTGGATTTTATCTTCATGGTATGCGATATCTGGTGTTAGGTATGTGTAAGAACCGTCTGATTTAATTAATACACGGTCTTTGTCATCACCGAATGTTGTTGAACGGAACCAAGTTGCTCCTTCTTCTTCAAACACATGACCATTTTCTTTTAATTTATCAAGAGCGATTTGAACTTTACCGTCTTTGTAAAGTGATGTTTCAGAGAACCATACATCGAAATCTACACGGAAGTCTGCTAAATCTTTTTGTAATTTACCGAATTCATGTTTTAAACCATGTGTACGGAAGAATTCAAAACGTTCTTCGTCAGAAGTTTCTAAGATAGCTTCACCAAACTCAGTTGAAAGCTCTGCTGCGATATTAATGATATCTTTACCATGGTAACCATCTTCAGGCATGTCAGCTTCTAAACCTAATGCTTGACGGTAACGAGCCTCTAAAGATTTAGCTAATTTTGTGATTTGATTACCTGCATCATTGATGTAGTATTCACGTGATACGTCATAACCAGCGAAATCTAAAATATTACATAAAGAATCCCCGATTGAAGCGCCACGAGCATGGCCTAAGTGAAGGTCACCAGTTGGATTCGCAGATACGAATTCCACTTGGATTTTACCGTTTTGACGCGCTGCTGCACGACCATATTCTTCACCTTGTGTCATAACTGTTGGTACAACTTGTGCTAAATAATCTTTAGCTAATGTGATGTTCATGAATCCAGGTCCAGCGATTTCTACTTTTTCAATGTTTGCAGATGCTGTATCTAAGTTTTCTAAAATAGCTTCAGCGATTGCACGAGGTGCTTTTTTCGCTAATTTTGTTAATTGCATCGCGATATTTGTTGCATAATCGCCATTCCCTTTGCTTTTTGGTGTTTCTAAATGGATATTTAAATCCTCTGTATTTTCTACTAATTCAGCTTTTTTAATTGCTGCTAAAAATGCTGCTTTGACTGCTTGTTGTGCTTGTTCTATTGCGTTCATTTTGTTCCCTCCGTGTAAGTAAATTGTAGTGCATAATTGCCTACAGTTTCTTCATCAATAATTAAATCATAATTAATCATAAATTGGCCTGAATTTGAACCATCCTCAGCCTCTTCAAATACCATTTTATTTGTGAACGTCACAATTGGCATTGATCCAAATGCAGCTTCATAGTGTCCTCGCTGTAGCGATTGTAGCACAAATGGTAAGCGCATTTTTATATCGCCATTGCGCATGATAATTGCATCGGTATTCCCAAAACGCAATGTCGTCTTCATCTTTTTATCTTCTAATACTTCTTCATATTGTAAATACACCTGATCACGCTTTCGCATAATTGTCCCTGTTGACCATAATTCAATCGTTTCAGGTTGCTGATCTTTATGCGTGATTGTTGTAATCAATTTTAGCTTGATTGGTGCAGTTGGTGGTTGTGCCATACATCTACACCTCCGCTTCATTTTATATAACCTTCTTATTATATGGTAAGTGCTATGTGTATTTCAAGATATGAATTGCAATCCTTGGCTAAATATGGTATTTAAGAAAAAAATATTTTAAAATTAATCACCATACCTAGGTATATTG
>JAGHSJ010000315.1 GCA_018065935.1 Candidatus Kurthia equi | reverse complement strand
TAGAATAGCGGATATGAACCGAAAGTTTGAATTACTCGAAAAGGATAATACGATTAGAAATTATGCGGATAAGATGAATAAGCGTATTTATGGTTTCGGCGATGGTGGCGAAAGCTATCGCGTATTTAATAAGAAGGAAATCGTAGTAATACAGTATATTTATAGTCGACTGGAGGACGGATTAACGGTAGATAACGTAATTGATGAGGCGGTAGAAGTATTTTATTCTGCGTCAGTTATTAAATAATACTTGCATAAACGTAGTGGAAAATGCTACTATTTAGGTAACGCAATTTAACGGAATTAAGAACGCATAAAAAGTTATAGTAAAAATAGTTAGCGAATGGAAATACCGTCATATCAGCGGTAGGAGTAAACGAAGTAGACCACATCAACCGCGTAGTCTACGATATTACATCTAAGCCACCAGCAACTATTGAGTGGGAATAGGATAAAACAAAAAAGAAAGACCATGCAACGAGCTCGCTCGTACGCATGGTCTTATTTTTTTGTTTAGAGCGACGAAGTCGCTCAGTGTGCAAAGCACACAATCCTATTCCTGCGACCGGAGCACGAAGTGCGGGAGGAAGCACAAGAATTACATCACTGAATAAGCTGAATTAGTAGGGTTACTCCTGCGACTGAATTTTCTTCTTCTAGAATAAACTTTTTTGATTTTAAGAAAAGGAAGGAGCAGGAAAGTAAAATTTGATGAAATCCACAATCTACTAAACCGCTATCTTCTCACTGAACTCGCCATTCTAAAATACGTGTGCCTTTTTCCTCTAACGGTTATGCCTAACTGCATAATATTTTCGGGTAGTGGCATACGTCCGTAACCAGCATCGCCAATATGGTGAATGTCACCACCTACTCGTTTATTACTTATGCCAAATTCACGAATCGTGGCTTCGTCTGCACTTTCTTGGCTAGTACCGATTGTATGAATAACTAAACCATCCATTTGTTTAATGGCTACAACTGCTTCATGTGCTTCCACTTCGGATAGTCCTGGTACGGTTCCTACGCTTGGAATCAATACGCCATCAGCTCCGAGTTTAACAAATGCTATTAGTTCCTCTATGTTAACAATTTTTTCACTGACTCCTGCACCATGCATTTTTCCAGCGAACAATAAGCCACTAAAGTTTTCTCGCGCTACTTGAATCGCCTGTTTAATCGCTATGTTCGTGACGCCGGTGGAAGGATTTCCTGTTAGCATGATGAAATCAATCCCTTGGTTTTCCGCTTCAATAAATGCTTCACGCGAAGCTTTTCGTCCCTTAGATAAGGGGACTTTGATATCCAATATTTCCGCTTCTTCATCTACAGGCTCTAAGTTAATGCCAATAGGTCGCCCACATAATTTCTTGATTTGCTCGATTGGATTTTCACTTGAAGGAAAACCAACAATTGATTTTTCAAAAACATCATATTCATTTAAGACAATCAAATCTGCACCAAACGAAGCCATTACTTCTGCGTTCGTGATACCTTCTAGTAATGGTGTAGCTGTAACAACGGTTTCGGCCATAATGGTTCGACCCTCACTAGCCAAAATAGATTGCTTAAAATCGGCTCGCGTCATGTTATTAAAATCACTTGAATAGCAACTAATTAAACGTTTCATACAATGCACACTCCAATTCATTTCGTCGTTTTTATTTTGATTTTTCAATAATGATGGTAGTTACGTAATCGTTTTCTTCTTACAAAATCCTTCCTAATCTTAAAATTCGCTTTTTAATGCCAAAAACCTTTCATTTTCTTGCAATAAAAAATCCTCTACCTCCAATTTACTTTTCAGCAAGGAGGAGTAGAGGGTTCATCTTTTTTAAGCTAAATAATCTTTGGCAATTGCTTTGTATTTCTCAATCATATCGAGATAGTTATCGATTTCTACATATTCATCGACTTTGTGAGGAAGGGTAATGACACCAGGGCCGAAAATAACAAAGTCAAAATCACTTTTTGCTTTAATGAATTCCGCTACATCTGTTGTAGCGGCAATGCCTAGTAAGGGAAGTGGCTTCTCAAATTGCTTTTGGATAACGTCGATAAGTGATGATTTTTTATTTGAACCAACAGCATTTTTACTTTGGGTGATTGTCAGTTGTAATTTAAATGGCTCACCTTCGTTTAATTCGTCTATTGTTTTTTCGAGTAAGGCGATGATTTTGTCATTTTGAAATTCAGGTATGGAGCGAATATTTGCTTGGAGGGATGCTCGATTAGGAATACTATTCACCTGATTTCCTCCATTAATAATAGTGATATTATGAATGGTTCTACCTAATTCCTTGTTGCTATAAGCTGCTGTTACTTCCTCCATTGCTTCATTAATTTTTGTGATGAACTTATTTAGATGAATGATAGAATTGTACCCTTCCTGAGGCATAGAACTATGTGCTTCTTTTCCGGGTGAGAATACGGTGTAATTGATCGAACCCATATGGGTATAAACAACTGTGTAGTTAGATGGTTCTCCAATGATGAGCGCATCTAAATCATCTGCATATGATTCATTCGTTAACTGCTCTGCGCCAAGCTGACCAATTTCCTCACCAACTGTCGCAAGTAATTTTACGGTTCCTTTAATCGGAGTGCCTGCTTCTTTTAATTCAATAAGGGCAATGACCATCGCAACTAAACCACTTTTCATATCAGTAGAACCACGCCCATATAATTTATTTCCTTCAATATGGCCAGAGAATGGAGGATATGTCCAATCATCTTCGTTCCCAACATCAACTACATCCATATGACCACTAAATCCTAAAACTTTACCATCACCATTATGTAGTGTTGCGACTAAGTTGCTTCTTCCGGGAGCATATGAAACAAGAGTGGATGCAATATCAAATTTTTTCAATAGTTGCTGTAAGTAAAGTGCGACCTCTTCTTCCTTTTCATTTACGGATTGAATACGTACGACATCCTGTAAGATTTGTATTTTTTTTTTTGTTGCATAAATAAAACCTCCTTTTTTATCATGGCGTCCGAAATAGGGACGTTATAAAATAAATACCCTGTTTTTACCAAAAAGAAGCGTAATTCTTAAATAAATAACAAAAAGATGATTTGATTGTTGTTTTTAAATCTGGGTATAGATAAAAATAGGTATTTATGAAAGGAAGAGTAGTAGATAGACAACAATATTTTGAATCTGTTGTGTAAACAACGAATTCAAAGTCCTGTTCATTGAGATTTGGAGAGAAAGGACTTATAGTGTATCTATACAACAGATGTTGTTTACTTAACAACTGTTAGCGATAGATGAAGGAGGAAATGACGATGTTAGAAATTAATAAAATACAATCAATTCCATTACAACGAGGTGAGGGTCGTAACTTACGCTATGTTTTACAAGTACAAGATCCAATGGAAAATGATCCGTTCTTAATTTTAGCTGATGATGATTTTGCACATAATACATTTGCTGACCATCCTCATAAAGGGATGCAAACAATTACGCATATATTAGAAGGAAGTCTTACACATTATGATAGTAAAACAGGCAGTGGTGGCAGATTATCAAAGGGTGATTTCCAAATCATGTCCGCTGGTCGTGGAATTGTGCATAATGAAAATCCAGACCGCGGAACATCTGTTAGAGTGCTACAGCTTTGGGTAAACTTATCTTCCGAAAACAAAAAACAACCAGGACATTATCAAGATTTAGCAAAAGCAGATGTGCCTGCGAAAGAAATTAAAGGAGGACGTATCCAAGTATTTGCTGGTGAAGTGGATGGTGTTGAATCACAACTGGAATTATTGACACCGTTTGTTTATGCACAAGTAGACCTTGAAAAAGGCGAGAAATATGAATTCCCTGTACATGCAGGATATAACACGTATGTTTACGGACTAGATGGGGCGTTCGAAATAAATGGGGAGTCATTAAAAGCTTTTGATACGATTCATTTTGAAATTTCACAGCAAGCGGATACGTTTTCAATTGAAGCAACCGAAGATATGTCACTTATCGTATTTAGTGGGGAACCAATTAAAGAACCAGTAGTAGCGCAAGGACCGTTCGTGATGAATACGCAACAAGAGATTCAAGAAGCCTTTGCAAGTTATCGCAATGGAACATTTTTAGAAGGTGCACCATACTAATTATTAGGAGTGGATATTAATGAAAATTGAATTTTACGCAGACTTTACTTGTCCGTTTAGTTATATGGGGAAACGTCGTTTAGATGAGGTAATTGAAGCAAGTGAGGAACCAATTGAATTTGAATTAAAAGCATTTCAATTAACACCAGAAGCTTCGACTACAGATACAATGCGTACAGTTGATTTATTAGCGAAGAAGTTTGGTAAATCAGAGGAAGAAACATTGCAAACAACTTTTAGATTACGTGACCAAGCAAAAGATGAATTTAACTTGGAATACAACTACGATACGATGAAAGCACCGAACACATTAAAGGCACATCGCTTAACAAAATGGGGTGCACAATTTGGTAAAGATAGAGAATTAACAGAAGGTTTCTTCGCAGCTATCTTTACAAAGGGGTTAGATTTGAATAAAGAAGAAGATCTTTTAGCAGTCATTGCTGAAGTTGGTCTGGATGTAGAGGAAGCAAAAAAAATTCTTCAAACAGATGAGTTCAAAGATGAGGTTTCAAATGATCGACGTAATGCCATTAAAAAAGGAATTCGAAGTGTACCAACTTATATTATTCAAGACGAATTCATTGTCCCAGGAGCCAAACCGGTAGATGTATTTTTAAATGCTATCGAAAAAGCAAAAGCAAAATAATAAAAAAGACAAAAGCGAAGTGAGATAATCATTTCGCTTTTTGGTTATAAAAAATAAATCAAAAAAATTGCAAAATAAAGCGTTTATTCCTTAGACCGAGGGTATTAAGTAGTACTACTCTAAAATTTATTTCTGACATATAGGCAATTCAACAGCGGAGAGGAGAATTAAATATGAGTATATATAGTGAAAATAATAGTAAAAGTACCATTTGGTATTTTTTTGCCTTATTGATGTTTTTAGTCATTTCTTTGTTTATGAATGTTCAAGACGCTACGGCAAAAGAATTAGGTACACAGTATTTGAAAAATGTTACATTGCACCGTTCGGGTGGAGATGGTGGGCCGACAACTGGTAATCAGTTGCCTGATGGCTCAAGTATTTATGCTTCTAATTCATTTTTAATTCAGTATGATTTTCAATTTCCTGATGAAGCATCTGTTGTAGCGGGTGACAAGATTACTTTACAGCTACCAGCAGAAATAAAAATAGCGGATACAACTACACCATTAAAATTATTAGATAGTGCTGGAAAAGAAATTGCGACTTACACGGTGACAAATGGTCGTG
Source organism: Candidatus Kurthia equi (assembly GCA_018065935.1). Classification (GTDB taxonomy): domain Bacteria; phylum Bacillota; class Bacilli; order Bacillales_A; family Planococcaceae; genus Kurthia; species Kurthia equi. Next base: position 4,228 of record JAGHSJ010000315.1, on the reverse strand, counting down.
ACGTCATTATTACAGTAAATGATTATTTTGCTTCTAAAAATAATCGTCAACTGTATTTTTGGGCAAAGGCTAATTTTATAGATCTTGAAAACGCGAAAAATTATGAATTGCAATTCCCTCAAAATATTACGTTGAATATAAACTCTGTACCTAACCCTAAAAATTCGCCTGAACGACTGATTTTGAATAAATCTGGAGAATATTTTTATAATCCAGATGGAACAATGTATATTAAATGGCTTGTTACTCTATCTTGGGATGGAGAGTATTCCATAAAGAAAGGGCAAGCGGTTATTCAGGATATCGTAGCAGAGAATCAGAGCCTAGACCCAAATAGTTTTAAAAATGTCGATCCAAATTATTTAAAGGTATCTCCAAATTCGAATAACACAGGTTTCACAATTGATGTTTTAAAAGATTTAAATAGGACGATGCAGTTTACGTATCATACAATTCCTACAAAGGATTTTGATACAAAAAAATGGACAAATAAAATTGTGTTAACTGGTCAAGTGCAAAATTATGGTGGGACAACGCCATTTGATTACACAGCCACTGCAGTAAATGGTTCAACTTCAGGTGGTGGTGGTTCAGGTAACATGAATCAGTTTGAAGTGAAAAAAGTTTGGGAAGCTGGTGGAACACCTCCCGCCTCTATTAAAGTAAATATTTATAAAAATAGTGAATTTTACAGAGAAGTTTTGTTAACAGCAGCAAATGGATGGAAAGATACGGTAACAAATTTTTCTCTTAGAGATGAAAATGGGGAAGAAATTACTTATACTGTGGATGAACAACCGATATCAGGTTATAAAGCACAGGTTACGGGAAATCAAAAAAGTGGATTTACAGTAACGAATACAGCTGTGAAATCTTTTGAGATTTCTAAAAAATGGCTTGATAATAAAACAACACATCCAAATATTACAGTTGATTTAAAGGGATCAGATGGGTCAACTAAAGCTGTTGTATTAAATGAAGCCAATGGGTTTAAAGAAACAGTGAAAGATTTACTTGCTTATACAAAAGCAGGAACACCGATTACGTATACAGCAAAGGAACAACCAGTAGCGGGTTATAAATCTACTGTAACAGGTGATGGTGAAAAAGGCTTTGTTATTACAAATACCGCTTTAACTGATGTTAAAGTAAAAAAAACATGGGTAGACAATGCTACAACTCATCCAGAAGTGACAGCCATCATAAAAGGTTCGGACGGATCAACTAAATCCATTTTATTAAATGAAAGCAATGCTTTTGAACAAACAGTAAAAGATTTACCTAAATATACAGCGACAGGCACATTAATCACTTATGAAGTAACAGAAAAACCAATTGCAGGTTATAAAGCAACGATAACAGGCAATGAAAAAGATGGATTTGTCATAAAGAATACGGCTCTAACCTCTATTAAATTGAAAAAAACATGGGTAGATAGTGTAGCGACACATCCGGAAGTAACGATTGTCATCAAAGGTTCGGATGGTTCAAGTGTCGTACAGAAATTGAATGAAGGAAATAATTTTGAAGCAACAGTAAAAGATTTACCGAAATATACAGCGACAGGCACATTGATTAAGTATACGGCAGAGGAAGAAAAATTATCAGGTTATCAATCCACTGTCACAGGTGATGAGGAAAAAGGCTTTACTATTAAAAATTCGGCCTTAACTTCCATCCAATTGAAGAAAATTTGGATTGATAGTGTGACAACTCATCCAGAGGTAACCGTTATTATTAAAGGTTCGGATGGTTCAAGTGTCGAAGAAAAATTAAATGAAACGAATAATTTTGAAGTAACAGTGAAAGATTTACCGAAATATACGGCAAGTGATACGTTGATTACGTATACGGTAGAGGAAAAACCAGTAGCCGGCTATAAAGAGAAGATTACTGGAAATGAAGAGGATGGATTTATTATTAAAAATTCAGCTCTAACCTCTATTAAGTTACAGAAAAAATGGATAGACGGCGCTACAACTCATCCAGAAGTGACCATCGTCATCAAAGGTTCGGATGGTTCAACTGTTGATACGAAATTAAATGAAGGAAATAATTTTGAAGCAATCGTAAGTGATTTACCAAAATATACAGCGAATGATGAGTTAATCACATATACAGCAGAAGAAAAACCGGTAGTGGGTTATGCAGAAAAGATCACAGGTGATGAAGAAAAAGGCTTCACAGTTACAAATACGGCAACAACTGATATAGAACTAGCAAAAACATGGATTGATAATGAATCGACACATCCAGAAGTAACGGCTGTCATCAAAGGTTCAGATGGTTCAAGCGTCGAAGAAAAATTAAATGAAACGAATGGATTTAAAGTAACAGTAAAAGATTTACCAAAATATACACCAGATGGAAAAGTAATTACGTATACAGTTGAGGAGAAACCAGTAGCCGGTTATCAATCGGTAGTAACAGGAGACGAAGAAAAAGGTTTCACCATTAAGAATACAGCTGTAACGGATATAGAATTAGAAAAAACATGGAATGATGAATTAACAACTCATCCAGAAGTAACGATTGTTGTAAAAGGCTCAGATGGTTCAAGTATCGAAGAAAAATTAAATGAAACAAATAATTTTAAAGCAACGCTAAAAGATTTACCAAAATTCACATCAGATCGTAAAGTGATTACGTATACAGCTGAGGAGAAGCCAGTAACAGGTTATCAATCAGTAGTAACAGGAGACGAAGAAAAAGGCTTCACTATTACAAACACAGCAACAACTGAAGTTGACTTGAAGAAAAACTGGATAGATGGTGCTACAACTCATCTAGAAGTAACAATTGTTGTAAAAGGTTCAGATGGTTCAAGTGTTGAAGAGAAATTAAATGAAGGAAATAATTTTGAATCAACAGTGAAAGACTTACCGAAATACACACCAGATGGAAAAGTAATTACGTATACAGCTGAGGAGAAACCAGTAACGGGTTATCAATCAGTAGTAACAGGAGACGAAGAAAAAGGTTTCACTATTACAAACACAGCAACAACTGAAGTTGACTTGAAGAAAACGTGGATAGATGGTGCTACAACTCATCCAGAAGTAACGATTGTTGTAAAAGGCTCAGATGGTTCAAGTATTGAAGAAAAATTAAATGAAGGAAATAATTTTGAATCAACGGTGAAAGATTTACTGAAATATACGCCAGATGGAAAAGTAATTACGTATACAGCTGAGGAGAAACCAGTAGCCGGTTATCAATCGGTAGTAACAGGAGACGAAGAAAAAGGCTTCACTATTACAAATACAGCAACAACAGCCATTCAAATAGTAAAAACATGGGTCGATAATTTATCAACTCATCCAGAAGTAACGGTTATTGTGAAAGGCTCAGATGGTTCAAGTATCGAAGAAAAATTAAATGAAGATAATGATTTTATATTAACTGTTAGTAATTTACCGAAGTATACGCCAGATAGCGAAGTGATTACGTATACAATAGAAGAAAAAATGCTAATTGGATATATTGGGGTGATTAGCGGAGATGAAGAAAAAGGCTTCGTTATTACAAATACCTCTGTCGTTCCAACTGTACCAGATACTCAGGAAACACCAGACACACCAGAAACACCAGACACACCAGACACCCCAGAAACACCAGAAACACCAGACACACCAGATACACCAGATACACCAGACACACCAGAAGTAATTGAAATTCCTGAATTGCCTGAAACACCAGATACAACCAATTCATCAGAAATACCTGGTACGCCTAGTAGAACAAATACAACAAATACACCGAGCACACCAGATACAACAAACACAACGAATACACCGAGCAAGACAAGTACAACAGGTACACGAAGTACACCCAATACGCTTGATACGACGACACCAACAGAATTGATGTATACACCAAATGGAACAACATCACCAGTAACAACAAATGATGCGAATGATTCAACTACAAATACAAGCACAAATAATAATTTAACAACTGAAGAAGTGAAAAAATTAAACCAAACACTTCCTCAAACCGGTACATCAGATAAAGAGGCTTTAATCGGGTTGCTATTAGTTGTAGGTGGAATGTTGACATTGAAATGGCGTAGAAAGACAAGTCATTAATAATTAATCATATCAAAATTAAAAAGTCTGAATGACGTGGAAACATGTGATTCAGACTTTTTATATGCTGATTTTAAAGCAAAATAGTGATTTCTTTTTATTTCCCCTTATTAATTTTAATTACTAAAATGGTTTTAATA
>JAGHSJ010000126.1 GCA_018065935.1 Candidatus Kurthia equi | reverse complement strand
CACAATACTAACGAATGAGGTGTTTTTTCATGGCTAAAATGAGTGCTGAACAAAAATTAGCAACGGTTGAACGCTATTTAACGAGCAGAGAAAGCTCCAGGACTGTCGCTGCGGAGTTTGGTATTTCACATCGTTATTTACTCAAGCTGCCTAAGCGAAATAACCGTGTCTAACTTTTGGGGGTCACTTCACTGTAGGGAAGTTTTTAAAAGCGAAATTGCGCGATAATTTACAAGAAATCCTGTGAGTTAATGATGACAAAAGTGTGTCACTTTCTGAGTGATGCACTTTTTTTGATACCTATTTTCCCATGTAAACACATGCATTATGTTAAAATACAGGGAGAAAATTTAAATAAGGAAGTTGATTGTCACGTGAATAAAAAATGGTTAATTACAACAATCATTGCGATTGTCGTAATTTTAGTAGGTATCGTTTTAGCCGTTGGTTTAAGTTATGAAGGTGATGTTGCGAAGAAAGAAAATCTATCTTCAACAGCAGCTATTGGAGAAAATGAAGTAACACTGGATTATTCATTGCGCTTAAAACAGCATAGAGAATATCCTTTAGTAGTTGAGAAGGATCAAGAAATGAAGATGAAATACAATTTTAAGTCCGTTGATAATGCGGTTAAAGTAATCGTAAAATCAAAAGAAACGAATGAAGAAGTCCACTCTTTCTTTATTGATCAAGAAAAAGGACTGAAAAAAGGAACAGAAAAAATAAAAATGCCTGCAGGTGAATATACGATAGATGTTCTTATGCCATCTTTATCAAAAGGTAAAATTACATTGCAATGGTAGAGCAATAAATGACCATTTTTCGAATATAAATCGAAAACTGTTTTTTAGTTATAGTTAGTTGACTGTGAAAATGAAAATAAGAAAAAAGCACCTCTTTAGAATCGCTAGGTAGTATTTACCTAAAGTTTCAAGAGATGCTTTTTCTTATGCTTTGTTTTAATGACGCAACATTTTATTGAAATTTAATCGTTTGTTTAAAAGAAGCATGATTGGAATACCAACAGTCATAACGATCGCTTCGCCAATGGCAACAGTTAACCAAGTGTAGCCAAATGGTAAATCAAATAGAATATTTAATTCCCAAGCAATAAGCCACATCATAAATGTGAAAACCACCGTATTGAAAATCATACGCTTTACAAGTGATTTAATATATTTTGCAGAAAGAATAGTTAGAGCAAGGGATAAAATCGTTTGCCCAACACCAAATACTAAATCGAGTGGGCCGTTTGGTGAAAATAAATTAGTAATAAATACACCAATAATGATGGCATAAATATATTTTTTGTTAAAAACGATGAGATGATTTAACATTTCACCAATACGTAATTGAATCGCACCGAACGAAAAGGGTGCAATAAGTAAGGACACAACGATATAAAGCGCTGCAATAATACCGCTCGTCGATAAAAACTTAATTTTCATATGATTTAATTCTCCTTAGTTTTTTTACGTGGGATGGTTACGAACCACGAAAATCAACTTCCATCATACTCGTTCTTTATATGTTTTGTAAATACGTAAGAAAGTAATGAATGAAAAATAAATTCACAAATTAGTCAAAAAACGGGTAAAGTGCAGAAAAATGACGAACACCAATGCTTTAATGCTCTAAACTTTAACACTTCAACGCAACAAAATGACAGAACATTCTAAAATTTTGTTGACTAAATTTTTACAAGCCTGTAACATAACATTAAATTAGGGGAAATACATAATCTGGAGGGAAATAGGATGAATAAAAAGAAGAGTTTCATCATGATTTTGTTAACTGCTGCTATCATGCTTGTACTAGCGGCTTGTGGAGAAAAAGACAACTCACAAGAAAAAGATAACTCAGCAAATGCAGGAGACAAGGAGTATAAAGTGGGGATTTTACAATATGTTGAACACCCTTCTTTAAATGAAGCGACAAAAGGATTTAAAGCAGCTTTAAAAGAATCTGGTTTAAAGATCAAATATGATGAGCAAAATGCACAGGCAGATGCGAGTAATAATACAACGGCTGCCAATAATTTAGTGGGTGCAGGCAATGAGTTGATTTTTGCCAACGCGACACCATCAGCACAAGCAGTTCAAACAGCAACAGCTGATATTCCTGTTCTATTTACTTCCGTAACAGATGCAGTTGGTGCTGAATTAATTCAATCAATGGAGAAAACAGGAAATAATGTAACAGGTACAGTAGATACACATCCTGATGCAATCCCAAATACAGTTAAATTTATCGCTGAAGAGTTAGGTGCGAAAAAAATAGGGATGGTTTATAACGCAGGTGAGCAAAATTCACGTGCGCAAGTAGATATTGTGAAAGAACAAGCTAAAAAATACAAAGTAGAAATTGTAGAAGCTTCTGCAGCAACTTCAGCAGATGTAAAACAAGCAACCGAATCAATTGTAAGTAAAGTAGATGTATTCTATGTCATCACAGATAATACCGTTGTTTCAGCTTTAGAGTCTGTTTTAGATGTAGCAAATGATAAGAAGAAACCAGTGATGGTTGGCGAACTTGATTCAGTAGCACGTGGTGGTTTTGGCGCATATGGCTTTAGCTACTATGATATTGGTTTTGAAGCAGGAGAAATGGCCGTTTCTATCTTAAAAGATGGTAAAAAACCACAAGATATTCCAGCAGCATATCCAGCAAACTTGAAATTTGAAATTAATAAAGAAGCTGCGGATAAGCTAGGCATCGAAATTAAAGATGAATGGAAAGCAGAAATCGTAAAATAATTAGGAGATGATTCTTTATGTTTGTAGCAATTTTTGGCTCTGTTGAGCAAGGAATCATCTATGCAATTATGGCACTCGGAGTGTATTTAACATTCCGAGTTTTAGATTTTCCCGATTTAACAGTAGATGGTAGCTTTGTAACTGGCGGAGCAACAGCAGCGACAATGATTACATTGGGATATAGCCCAGTTTTAGCAACTTTATGTGCGATTTTGGCTGGATTCATTGCTGGTAGTATCACAGGTATTTTGCATACAAAAGCAAAAATCAACGCATTATTAGCAGGTATTTTAATGATGATTGCACTGTATTCAATCAATTTACGAATAATGGGTGCTTCTTTAGAGACTGGAATTGGTCGTCCGAATATTCCACTATCAAATGCTGACACCATTTTTAAAAGTATTGCATCTTTTTGGCAAGGATTAGGTATAGACAATGCGATTAATAATACACTCCATAGTATGGGGGTTGAGCATACACCCAATACATGGGGAACTGTATTCTTTATGATTATTGTGACATTCGCAATCAAATTTGTAGCAGACTGGTTCTTAAAAACGGAGCAAGGCTTAGCTATTCGTGCAACGGGCGACAACGACAAAATGATTCGCAGTTTTTCTGCAAATACCGATACATTAATTATTTTAGGGCTAGGGTTATCAAATGGCTTAGTAGCACTTTCTGGTGCATTAATTGCACAATACAGCCGCTTTGCAGATGTACAAGCAGGGGTAGGGATGATTGTCAGTGGATTAGCCTCTGTGATTATAGGCGAAGCTATTTTTGGAACAAAGAGTGTGGCACGTACCACTTTAGCAGTTATTTGTGGAGCAGTTATTTATCGTATCGTTATCGCTTTAGCGATGCAAATTAAATTCTTTGATACAGGCGATTTAAAATTACTTACAGCAATTATTGTCATCATTGCTTTAGTCGTACCAAATATCATAGAGAAACGCAAAGAACGCAAGCGTAAGTCGAAACGTAAAGCTGAAAGATTAGCAACGCTTAACCCAGCGAAGAAGGAGGGTGAAGTAAATGCTTAAAATAGAAAACATCAACAAAATTTTCAATGAAGGCACAGCGGATGAGAAAATTGCCCTTCAAAATATTCAACTTCAGCTTCAACCGGGTGATTTTGTCACAATCATAGGTAGTAATGGCGCGGGGAAATCAACGATGATGAATATGATTTCAGGTGCATTAACGCCTGACTTAGGCTCGGTAACGATTGAGCAACAGGATGTAACGAAAATGCCAGAATATAAACGCTCGCAGTTTATCGGTCGTGTTTTCCAAGATCCAATGGCGGGTACAGCTCCTAATATGACAATCGAAGAAAATTTAGCCATTGCCTATTCGCGCAATAAAAAGAGAGGGCTGCGTATCGGCGTTAATCGCAAGCGCAAGCAGTTCTTTAAAGAAGCTTTACAATATCTAGGCTTAGGACTTGAAGACCGTCTAACGGCTAAAGTGGGGCTTCTATCGGGTGGTGAACGCCAAGCACTGTCTTTATTAATGGCTACCTTCACAAAACCAAGTATTTTATTACTTGATGAACACACAGCCGCGCTCGATCCATCTCGAGCCGAATTAATTACTAATTTAACACGTGAACTTGTAGAAAAGGACCAACTAACGACCCTAATGATTACACACGATATGCAACAAGCCATCGACCTAGGCAACCGTTTAATCATGATGGATAAAGGTCAAATTATCCTAGAAGTAAACACAGCAGAAAAAGCAAACTTAACCATCGAAGACCTAATGCACGAGTTCCAACGAATCCGAGGCATTAAAATGGTTTCAGACCGCGCATTGTTGTCGTAATGAATAAAGAATAGCGGAAGAGAAAATTAGATAAAAGTCTGAGCAAAAAAAGGAATCGCGAAAAATCGCCATTCCTTTTTCTTATGACTAGACAAAAAATCCGTAGTCTTGAGCTTTTACAAATCCAGCTTAAACAAGGAGAGCAAAAAGTGTAGAATCATTATTTACGATTTTGTAATCAAAGCCATTTTGATCCATACGCTGTAATAGACCATCAAAATCTTCAGGATGCTTTAGTTCGATACCCACTAAAGCTGGCCCACTTTCCTTATTGTTTTTCTTCGTATATTCAAATGTTGTAATATCATCATCGGCACTCAATACTTCACCAAGGAATTGACGTAATGCGCCTGCGCGTTGTGGGAATCCAACGATGAAGTAATGAAGAAGCCCTTCATGAATCAATGAACGCTCTTTAATTTCTTGCATACGTCCAATATCATTATTTCCGCCACTTATAATGCATACGACTGTTTTTCCACGAATTTCATCCTTATAAGAATCAAGTGCGGCTACAGGAAGCGCTCCAGCTGGTTCAGCAACGATGGCATGCTTATTATAAAGTTCTAAAATCGTTGTACAAACCTTACCTTCTGGGACAGGGACAATATCATCTACAAGTTTATTACAAATTTCATAAGTAAGGTTTCCAACGCATTGAACAGCAGCGCCGTCTACGAATTTATCAATTTTTGGTAGTTCAATCGGTTGCTTATTATTGATGGCAGCAATCATACTAGCAGCCCCAGTTGGTTCTACACCAACCACTTTAGAGTTGGGAGAAAGATTTTTGATATAGGTGGAAACACCAGCGATTAAGCCACCACCACCGATACTACCAAAAATATAGTCAATCGGACGCTCAATATCATTCATAATTTCAACAGCAACTGTCCCTTGACCAGCAATGATATCTGCATCATCAAATGGATGAATGAAAATATGATTTTCTTCATGAGAATACTGCTGCGCACTTTTAGCCGATTCATCAAATGTGTCACCGGATAGAATAACTTTTACAAATTCTCGCCCAAACATTTTGACCTGGTTAATTTTTTGTTTTGGGGTTGTTGTTGGCATGAAAATATGACCGAAAATACCAAGTTGAGCACAGGCATAAGCTACCCCTTGTGCATGATTCCCAGCGCTTGCGCAAACAACGCCATTTTCACGAGCTTCAGATTCAATCGTTTTAATTTTGTAGTAAGCACCACGTAATTTAAATGAACGCACATGCTGCAAGTCCTCACGCTTTAAATAAATATTTGCACCATATTTTTCAGATAAATAATCGTTTTTTTGTAAAGGTGTATGTGCTACGACATCTTTTAAAAATTGATGAGCGATTAAGACGTTTTCTACGGAAACTGTTTTAACTTCAGATACTGCCATTATTCTATTCCTCCCGATATCTAAAAATGTATTTATTCATTGTATCACAAGAAACGATTAAATAATTAGTAAATTCTAAAAATTTGGCATATTTAAAGGGATAAGCTTCATTTTTTTTATAATGTGTCCAATAACACCTAGCTTAAAAGGAATGATACAATGGAATAATGAAGAATTAAACGAGGGGAAATGACGTATGAACTTTTTCGATAAAATGAATGAGCTGACAGGCGTCAGCCTAAATGATGTACAAAAACAAGCGGTTCGTCACACGGACGGTCCACTATTATTACTTGCTTCACCCGGTTCAGGAAAAACGACAACACTGAATATGAAAATTGGCTATTTGATGCTCGTAAAAAAAGTACCTGCAGCAAATATTTTAGCGATTACCTTTTCAAAAGCTTCAGTACGAGATATGGAAGAGCGTTTTGAACAATTTTTTAGTGAGCTAACTTCACAGCGTGTGCAATTCTCTACGATTCACAGCTTTGCCTATAAAGTTGTTCGTGAATATTTTAGAAAAAATCAAATTAATTATCAGTTAGTAGAAGGCGCAGTAACTGACATGCTGCATAAGAAAAATATTATTCGAACCATTTTTTCAGAGCAGGTCAAACAGGCCCCTACAGAAGATGAGATGGATGAAATTCTTTCGTATATCAGCTTTGTGAAAAATCGAATGGTACCAGACAAGGAATTAGCAAAAGTACCTTGTTCAATTGGAAGTGCGGCGAAAATTTTCCGTGCCTATGAAGAGTTTAAAAAACAAAACGCTTCAAATTTATTACTCGATTTTGACGATATGCTAACATACTGCTTAGATGTTTTACAAAAAGATGAGCAAATTCGTACGAAGTATCAACAGCTTTATCAATATGTTTTAACAGATGAGTCTCAAGACAATTCAGTTGTTCAGCATGATATTGTTCAAATACTTGCAGCTCCACAAAATAATTTATGTGTAGTGGCAGATGATGACCAAACAATTTTTATGTGGCGTGGAGCAGATGTCGCGAAGTTATTAAACTTCCAACAAATCTATCCAGGCGCGAAAGTATTGACGATGGCTCAAAATTATCGTTCGACAAAGGAAATCGTAGATACGGCAAACCAATTTATTAAACGAAATGAAAATCGTTACGATAAAAAAATGTTCACGGAAAATGAACAGGGAAAACCAATTGAAATTCATAATATGCGCCGTTATGATTTGCAGTTGAATTATGTCGTTGATGAAATTCAAAAAGCACCGAATCCGAAAGAAATGATTATTTTATATCGTAATAATTCTTCTGCTATTCGCTTAGTAGATTTATTAGAGAAAAAGGATATTCCATTTTATATGAAGGATGTCGATGTGAAGTTTTTCAAGCATTGGATTGTAGAAGATATTTTGAATTTTATGCGCTTGTCTTACAATGACCGGCGAGCAGATATTTTAGAACGAGTCTATTCGAAGATGAATGCTTACATCAAAAAAGCACAAATTCAAGTACTACTAAATGATGGACAAGATACCTCTTGTTTTGATCGTTTGCAGCAAAATCTACATGCGCCGTATCAAGAACAAGCTTTACGAAAGGCGAAAAAAAACATAAAAACGATGAATGCTTTGCCACCTGATGAAGCAATTCGTTTAATTCGTGACAAGCTAGGCTATGATAAAACGCTTAAAAATCGTGCCGAGCATTTAGGGTTTAATGAAGAAAACCTGTTGAGTATCGTCAGTCAATTAGAACATATTGCTGAAGGATTACCAGATTTAGCAGCTTTTGCTCAGCGTTTAAAAGATATAGAGGAAATTATGAAAACATCCCGTTTTAATAAAAATGAGCAGGTTGTTACATTATCTACAATGCACAGTTCCAAGGGATTAGAATTTGATAGCGTATATATGGTGGATTTAGTAGATGGCGTCATTCCTTCAAAAGATGATATGAAGGAATATAAGGCTGGAAATAAAGAACAAATGATGGAAGCCGTCCGTTTATTTTATGTAGGAATGACACGTGCGCGTAAACATCTGGAATTATTAACGTATTCTCAAAAAGATGAAGAAACGACTAGACCTTCTGCTTTTATTGATGATGTCAAAAAAATTATGCTAGGTGAACAATTAGGTGAGTTGCAGCTAAGTGAACAAGTATTAAAGGATGAAGTCATTCGTCCAAAATCCATTATCACGAATAAAGCATATCAACAGAAAAAAGTACGTGATATACCAAAAGACGCAATTCAAGATCGTAATGATTTACAACGAGGGACAATTGTTCTTCATCAAGTATATGAACGTGGCTTTGTGAAAAAAATTGAGGGCGATGAAATTGAGATTATGTTCGACCATTATGGGGCGAAAAAATTCATGATTGATTTTTGCCTACAGCAAAGCATGCTACGTTCAGGTAAATAAATATAAAAAATGAGGCGTATTTCTGTGTTGAATCAAATGAGATTTGGAAATATGTGAACGAGACGAGATTACGTAGGAAATATGTAATCTCGTCTTTTTTTTTGGAATTCACATGTAGATTTTTCTCGATAGGAGTATATGTAAAAAGAAAGTGAAGATTTATGTATAAAAAAATGTCTTAAAGCCATATGGGGGCTTATAAGACATTTACTGCTTGATTAAAGGAATAAGAAGCGAGGACCGCGTTCTTTTACTTTATAATCTTCAATATCAAGTGTTTCATCATTTGATTTTACATATTGGTTAGCGATATGTTCAGCAGTTTCTTCATCGATATGAACAAGTTTTTTTAGTTTAAAAATGGTGTTCCATGTACTAACATCTGTTTTTTCATATGTTGTAGGCAAGTTTTTTAAAGCTTTTTCGAAATATGATTTTTGTAAATCAGCGAAAATAATTTGATCAAGTACGCCTTTATAGATTTCGATTTTTTCTTCACCTTGAATAAAAAATAATAAAACATGATCTAATGTTGAATGGACAATAGCCGAATCACCTAAAGATTTTAATTGTTTTTGATTAATTTTACTTGGGAATGTCCACGGAACATAAAAAAAGGCGCCATTTTCTTGTGGAACGGCAAAATCTGATGCATAATCTGTCCAAAATTTACTATTCTTCAATGCAAGTGCGACTGGTTTATCTTTAGTTTTTGTTACCATTTGTTGGTATGCCCCTTTAAATCTATATTTTTGATAGATACGGTAAATATTTCGATAGAAAATCATGTAAATACTTAGCCAGAGATAAATAGTGGCATAGAATAATTTACGAAATTGAATCGTTGAACGCCCAATAAATAAATTATAATTTTTTGCCCAAGAATTTCAGATGACTCCGTCAGAATTGATTATAAGAGCCTAAGAAAAAAAACGTCAAAATGACGTTCAAAAGCTTATAAACGACTTGTACAGAATTAGAAAAACTTACTAGCTGAACAATTAGTAAAATATGAATTTGATTTTTGTCATTCAAAACTACGCCAATGAAGTGGAAAGCGGTGAGTGTCTGACGAGAAAAAAACATGGGTTTTATAAAAATGGGATATACAATATAAATAAATATTTATCCTCTATGTTTCAATCTTACTATTTATTTCGATAAAATGCCATGAATATATCGAATGAGTTGTTAGAAAGAATTCTTTTTTGGTAGTAAATCGGTACTAAATATATACATAAAAAATAAAAAAAAACACGTTAACATAGTCGTTAACGTGCCAAATGTTACAAGATTATTAAAATTTATTCTCGAAATCTTTATCCCAACGATAAGAGTAAAAGGCTTCATCAGTGAACCAGTTACTTTCTGCTGTATCACCTTCAGCTTGACGTTTTTCTTCTTCTTGAATAATCCAGCCAGTTTGAGAACTGTGGGCTTTCATAGAAGCCATTTTTTGTTCTTTTACATCGCGAATGTCATTCGTAATATCGGGTTCACCAAGACCTTCTAATGTATCATTAGCAAATGCGACACCATAAAGGCGTGGACGTTTAGCTTCTTCTATACGACGTACCGCACGTACGACTGCACGAGCAGTAGCTTCATGGTCAGGGTGTACAGCATAATTTGGATAGAATGTAATGATTAATGTCGGATGTAATTCATCAATTAAATCAGTTATCATTTGAACCATCTTTTCATCATCTTCAAATTCGACTGTTTTGTCACGTAAGCCCATCATACGTAAATCTTTGATGCCAATAGCTTCCGCAGATTTGATTAATTCTTCTTTTCGAACAAGTGGTAAACTTTCACGTGTTGCAAAAGCAGGAGTACCTAAATTACGACCCATTTCACCTAAAGTTAGGCAAGCATATGTAATCGGTACACCAGCATTCGCATACTGTGCAAGGGTTCCAGAGACGCCGAATGCTTCATCATCAGGGTGAGGGAACACGACTAAAATTTGTTCTTCTTTTTGTTGTAACATGTGAATAATCCCCCTTAGTATGCGAACGGTGTTTCACTAATTTCTAGTGCAACCGCAAGCTTTCCATCGTAATCGTGACCAGCCATTAATAAACGACCTTTTTCATCTAACTCATAATGTGTAATTCCTTGTGCATATACCCAACCACCATTAGTTAGTTTTAAACCAACACGATGAGGTGATCCAGCTGTTACTTTGCCAAGTTCATATTGTAATTTGATATTGCGAATAAATGCTCCAGCATTAAAAACCTTGTCATCAAAATGTGAAGCATAGGCTCCATTTGTTGTTTCAAGATGTATAAAAACGTCCTTATTTGCAAAAGTATTAAGTAATTGTTGTAAATGCTCTAGATTTACAGTTTCCATAATCTCGACTCCTTCTAAAAAACTCTATGCTTTATTATAATAGTGTTTCTAAAGAAATGCGATTTGTATGCTTGAATTCCAGTGATTTAATAAAAGGGAGGATTCTTCTCTGTGATTCAGTCGTTTGGAATGTAGTAGAACTGTATCATTTTGAACAAAATAAAAAAAGATTACTCCGCTAATGTGTAGGTCGGAGTAATCTTTTAGTTTAGTCTTCTTTGCCAGTTAGGTCTGCTTCTTTTTCATCCTCGTCCGTTGCAAATAGTTCAAAAGCTTGGACAAATTCATTAATAATCGTTTCAGTTGCTTTCAGTTCACCGACAAGCACTTGATTAATGGATTGTAATTCAGGTGTTTCCAATTGGATTTTTAATGTTTCACGTTTTGTTTCAAGATTTTCTAAAAAGGATAGTGCACGTTTTCGACGGAATGTTTTTGCCCCTTGTGAACGTTTTTCCATTAGTTCTGCACGGTGTCCACGCCCACCTCTATGGCGTTGCTCTCTGCGTTCTTTTAATTCTTTCAATTCTTGTAAAATTTTTTCTTCGTTTGTCATCATTAATCGCTCCTTCGAAACATTGGATTTCATTAATATTATTGTATACGTTTGTATACGAAAAATCAAAAGGTACGACTTGAACGGAAATGAGTAATTAAAAGTCACATTTTATATCAAGCCATAAAAAAAGCCTGAATGACGGAATATGAACCCATCATTCGAGCTTTTCTCATTGAATTATTTTTTTAATGTTATTAGTTCGCAGGAACCGCAGAAAGCTCTTTAATAGTCACTACGGGAGCACCATATATATTTTTAGCTGCGTGTAACACAGGTCCAACAAATTTATTCAGTTTCCAACCATGTTGAATACCTGCTGCGACAAATTCTTTTGCTTCGAATACCGCTGCTTTGACATCAAGCCCTTTGGCAAGGTTTGCAGTAATTGCTGCTGCAAAAGTACAGCCAGCCCCATGATTATAACTTGTATCTACTTTGGGTGTTTCTAATAAATAATGTTTTTTACCATCATAAAATAAATCGAAAGCTTGATTGTGATTAATCCCACGCCCACCTTTAATAACGACATTTTTTGCGCCAAGAGCATGAATTTTCTCCGCGGCTACTTGCATTTCTTCTATTGTTTTTGGTGTTTTTACACCAGCTAATTGTCCAGCCTCAAATAGGTTGGGTGTAGTTACTTTTGCAAGTGGTAATAAATATTCCTTCATTGCCCCAACATTACCAGGATTTAAAACTTCATCCTCCCCTTTACAAACCATAACGGGGTCAATCACCACATTTTCAACACCAGAAGCTTTGATAGCTGCGCCAGAAACTTCGATGACTTCTTCTGTAGAAAGCATCCCTGTTTTTAAAGCGTCAATCCCTGTAGAAAAAGTGGTTTTTAATTGGGCTTTTAATACATCCGTTGGAATGGTGTACACGCCGTGAGACCAATTGTTGTCAGGATCCATTGTAGCGATAACCGTAACCGCTGCTAAACCATAGGTGCCATGCGCTTCAAATGCTTTTAAATCTGCTTCTAAACCGGCACCACCAGAAGCATCCGAACCTGCTATTGTTAATGTTTTATATAAAGACATGGAAATCGCTCCTTTTCAATAAAATAAATGTCATATTAATCTGAATACTTTCATTGTAGGTGTAAACTGGCTCGAATAAAATAGTCAAAATACAAGTTTTTTATAAGGTCAGTTTTTGAAAGAACTTTTTTCATTTTCTTACGTATAACTTATAATAGAAAGATAGAGAAAAGAGGCTTGATATAAGTATGAGAAAAAAATGGATTTGGATAACAGGAACGATTCTACTTCTTGCAATAATAGTAGGCGTTATTGTGAATAAAATAAATGATCAAAACCACCAAACGACAGGTACGGTTATTGAAAAAATTAATGATTTAAATGAATTAACGACAGCGGAAGCCTTTACAAAAGTAATTATTGAACGAGAAAATAATAAACTATTTGGCAAAGAAATTGGCTTGGATATTCCAGGTACGAAACAAAAAATTCTTGTGATTATTCCAGGAACAGTGCGTGCAGGTATCGATTTATCACTTGTTTCAGCTCAAGATGTGCAAATTGATGAAGATAAAAAAACAATTAATTTAACTTTGCCTGAACCAACTATTCAAGGCGAGCCAACATTAAATTTAGAAAAAGTGAAAATCTTTTCATCAGAAGGGTTATTTCGTGATGAAGCAACAATTAAAGAAGGATTTAGTTTAGCGGAAGAGGCTCAAAAAGCGATGGTGAAGGAAGCAACGGAAGAAGGCCTACTAGAAAAAGCGAAAACAAACGCTGGAAAATCAATTGCAGAATTATTTAGCTTAGTCGATTACCAAGTGAATTTTACATTTAAGGAGTAGAGCGTATGTTACAAGTAGACCTACCAAAAAGCTGGCAAGAGGTTTTATCCTCAACAATGGCAGAACCTTATTTTCAAAAGCTTATGGCATTTGTCGAAAATGCCTATAAAACAAAGGAAATATTCCCACCAAAACAAGAGATGTGGAATGCCTTTAAATCAACAGCTTTTGAAAATGTAAAGGTTGTGATTTTAGGACAAGACCCATACCATGATAATGGACAAGCACATGGACTTAGCTTCTCTGTAAAGGATGGAGTGAAAATTCCGCCGAGCTTAAAAAATATGTATAAAGAATTAGCGGATGATTTACAAATCGAAGAACCAAGCTCCGGAAATTTACAATGCTGGGCGAATCAAGGTGTCTTACTATTAAATACGGTATTAACTGTGGAGGCGCATCAGGCTCATTCACATAAAAATCAAGGATGGGAAAGTTTCACGGATGAAGTAATTCGCCAGTTAAGTAACCGAGAGCAACCGATGATTTTTGTGCTATGGGGCAAACCAGCACAGCAAAAGAAAAAACTCATTGATGCAACCAAGCACCGAATTATTGAAAATGTACATCCAAGTCCCCTAAGTGCGTATCGTGGATTTTTTGGCAGTAAGCCGTATTCTCAGATTAATGCACAGCTTGAAGAGTGGGGGCAGGAGAAAATTCAATTTAACTGTCAGCAGCAAGGGCAAATGACATTGCATTTTTAAGTAGCTAGAAGGGAAGGCTTCGATGAAAAAAGCACTCGTTGTGACAACAATTAGTATTGTATTTATGATGATAATTGTTTTTGCGATTTCAATGACTAAAGATGAACAACCAGCGAAAAATAATAATGAACCGCCGAATTATGAACCTGAAGTACAAGAGGATCATATTAAAGCAATTATTAAATAATGAATAAACAACACCGAAATGTGTCCATAATTTTGCAACAATATCAGAACAAGCAATCTTTTAACACGTCGTTATTCATGGTAAAGTGAGAGTGAAAGGTGGGTTTTCGTTGATGAAACCAAACTGTTTTTCATGCCAACATTTCATGGTTACATGGGATCCGGACAGTCCGAGAGGCTGTAGAGCATATGGCTTTAAAACGAAACAAATACCAACAGCAGTTGTAAAAAAATCTTCAGGCATGGATTGTTTGAAATATGAAGAAAAAAAGAAAGGATCGATTAGATGATTTCGTACGATATGATAATTGCAGAGCTAGAAAAACAACTGAATCATGCAAAAATAACGCAATCTCCTCAAGGAAAGCGTGAAGCATTGGCTGCAATTCGTGCACTTTGCGATGTGGCACTGCAAAGTGAAACACCAAAACAAACGATGCCTCTTCAAGGCTCAGCAGTTGTTCAACCAGTCACGCCAGCTACACAGAGTAGTCAAGTGATGCAACAATCTTCCACGATGTCTCCGCCAAATCAGGCGAATAGATTAATTGAAGAAGATGCAAATGGCGATTCACTATTCGATTTTTAGGAGGAACGTATAAAAAATGAAAAAATTTATTATGACCGGAGCGATTATTACATTACTTTCTGTAGCAATCGGAGCATTCGGGGCACATGCATTAGCTGATATTTTAGAGAAAAATAATTATGAAGCTGTTTTTGAAACAGGGGTTACATACCAAATGTCGCATGGTCTAGGAATTATTTTAATCGGTATTTTAATGAGTAAAAATTTACTAGGACCAGTAAAACAATTAAAATGGGCGGGAAATCTACTTCTTTTAGGCGTTGTTTTATTTTCAGGTAGTCTTTATGTACTTTCTCTAACAGGCATAAAAATTTTAGGAGCAATTACACCATTTGGTGGCGTTAGTTTCTTAGTTGGTTGGCTATTCTTAATTATCGCCGCTAAAAAATTCGCAAAATAGTATAAGTTAAGCTATTCGACATGTTAGTGTGCAAGTTACTAACGTAAAGAATAGCTTTTTTTTGCGATAAATACCCGAAAAAAGGTCAGTAAAACATTTTAAAATAAAAAAAGGCAATTTTCTATGTTTAAATGTTACTATCAATAAATTAGGGGTATTGTTTTATTAAATTAGGGGTATTGTTTTATAAATGACCTCTTGAGAAGAGTTAAGAAAGAAGTGGTGTTGTGCGATTTGTATTTGATTTGGAGAAAACAATTGCCTTTAATAACGAGCGGGTAAGTCCTTATTTGACAGATATGCTCACTTTTTTAGCTGAGAAGGGGCATGAGTCAATTTTTGTGTCATCCAAGTCGATTCGCGATATGATGTCGTTGTTGGACAAACGTTTTCATCATAATAAATTAATTGGTGGGAATGGAGCGGTAATTTGCTATAGAGGGAATATCGAGCAAATTGTGGCTTTTTCAACATCTATGTTTTCAAAAATCAAAGAATTAATCCAAGATTTTGATGCGACGTATTTAATCGAAGGAGGTTGGGATTATTCTTATACCGGCGGAGCTTACCATCGCATCGTTAATGAAGTGGATCCGTATAAATTAGGCGAAAATTTATTGCTGGAAGATTTACCGACAGCGTGGAAAATTACAATCCTAAGCGCTTCTAATCGAAAAAGCATGATTGAAAAACTAGATAAATTAAATATCGTGGTGAAATTAATAGATGATGGAGAAATGATTGAAATCACGCCACTAGGTTTGAGTAAGTGGAATGCCTTACGTACATTAGGTATTCAAAAACGTAATTTTGTTGTTTTTGGTAAAGATGAGGAGGATTTAGGATTATTTGATCATGCACAATATACAGTGCTTGTCGGTCAAAATCCTGCTTTAGCAGCCTTTGCTGATGAACAACTTACACTAGATGAGCGTATTGAACCTAAAATTGTTGAAACCTGCAAGCGATTAAGTGCAAAATTCGCTTTAAGATAGAGCGTTTACTTAATTGGCTGCGTTAATGACCTTTACTAGTTTGTAGCTAGTAAGGGTTCTCTTTTGTATGTTGTTTTAAGGTTCACATGTTAAAAGTGAAAATAAAAATCCCGAATCGTTTGTTCCTACGATTCGGGATTTTTTATGTGCTGTCAGTTCAATTAGATAGCTAACATTTTTACTAATTTTTCATTGTCTAAAATGTTACCAACGAAGAATTCACCGAAGTCTGCATAGCGAGCAGATACTTCATCAAAACGCATTTCATAAATTAGTTTTTTGAATTCTAATACGTCATTTGCGAATAATGTAACACCCCACTCATGGTCATCGAATCCGATTGAACCAGAGATGATTTGTTTTACACGACCAGCATAACTACGACCAATCATGCCGTGGCTGCGCATCATTTCACGACGTGCATCCATATCAAGCATATACCAGTTTGCGCCTTTTTGACGACGTTTATCCATTGGGTAGAAGCATACATGGTTCCAACGTGGAAGCTCTGGATATAGACGTGCACGTACATGTGCATTTTGGTATGGATCTTCAGCAGGTGCATCACTATCTGCATTTTTCTTACTTGCTAAGTAGTTAGAAAGTTCAACTACTGATACATAAGAATAAGTAGGGATTGTGAAGTCCGCAATCGCAAGCTTGTTAAATTCTGTTTCAAGCTCGTTTAGTTCCTCCATTGTTTCGCGTAAAGTCATAATCATGAAATCTGCTTTTTGACCTACGATTGAATAAAAAGCATGTGCGCCAGTTTTAGCCACATCTGCTTCATTTAGTTTTTCTAAGTACTGGATAAATTCCTCTACTGCTGCTGAACGTTCTTTTTCAGAAACAAGTTTCCAAGAAGTCCAATCAATTGAACGGAAATCATGTAATACGTACCAGCCATCTAATGTTTGTGCTGCTTCAATCATCTTTCTAACACTCCTTCTATAAGAATCATTCATTCAATACATTATAGCATTTTTCTAGTAATTAAATAGAATGAATGGCTCTAATTCACCAATTTGACACCAGCTGAAATTTTGAATGTACTTCTGCAATTGGGGGAAGATATGAATTCTGTGCATGGGGGGAGCGTGCGTAAAACTCTGTGGATAAATGCTTGTTTACAAATAGTTAAAATATGGCACATGCTTTTTAGTAAAGGCAATTATATGATAAAATAAGAGAAAATAAAAAGTGCGGGAGTATGATGATGAAAGATTACTTAACACAACAGACATGGCGCTTATGGGATCAATCAGTAAGTGGTCTAACACAATCACCACTTGAATCATTTGCGGCAGACGACACACTATGCCACTTAGTTGGACAAGGAATGAGCGCACCAACTATTCGTACATGGGTACATGATTCTTCAGTAGTTTTAGGGATACAAGACCATCGCCTACCATTTGTGCATGCAGGCATGGATTTATTAAAACAGCGTGGTTATACACCAATTGTGCGTAATTCAGGTGGCTTAGCTGTAGTTTTAGATGCAGGTGTTTTAAATATTTCACTTGTAATCTCAGAGCAAGAGGACCGAATTGATATTAATGCTGGCTACGATATTATGGTGGAGTTAATTCGTCAATTATTTCCGCAGGCAGCAGATCGCATAGAAGCCTATGAAATCATTGGTTCATACTGCCCAGGTAGCTATGATTTGAGTATTAATGGACAAAAATTCGCGGGTATTTCACAACGTAGATTAAGACAAGGAATTGCGGTTCAAATCTATTTATCGATAGAGGGGAGTGGCGCAGAACGTGCGAAACTCATTCGTGATTTTTATGAAATTTCCTTGCAAAATGAGCAGACAAAATTCCAATATCCAAAAGTGCGTCCAGAAGTAATGGCTTCGTTATCGGAGTTATTACAAGAAGAGCTAACAGTTTCACAAACTGTTCAAGATTTGCAACGCATTATGTATGAACATTCAGAGCAATTAGTAGTTGGTGGGCTTCAGCAAGAGGATATGGAGCAGTATGAATTTTATTTACATCGTGTATTTGAGCGGAATAAAAAGATGCTTGCACCAAATGAAGGTTGATTCTTTATTGAAAAATCGCTAAACTAAGCGATAGTGAAATTTGAATATAGAAGGGACTGTCGACACTATGGCAAACGAATTTCGTGTTTGCGACGAATGTCAGGCTGTTAACCTAAAGACATTAATTCCTAAGCTAAAAGCAATCGATCCAGATGCAGAAATCGATATTAAATGTCATTCTTATTGTGGACCGGGTCTAAGAAAAACTTTTACCTTTGTTAATAATCGTCCATGTGCAGCTCATACGGAAGATGAATTAATTCCGAAGGTTATCAAAAAATTAAAATCGCAAAAAAAATTACCAGAAGGTTTCATTATGCCAGAGGGAATTGAGTAAAGTGCGAGAAAGAGTTGTTCATCAATAAAATGTTGAATGACTCTTTTTTATTTTGGAGAGTTTTCAGATTTCAAAAAAGTATAAATAAGCTAAAATAAATAGTAACGGATTGGATTTAATTGCATAGTTGAATTCAGCCAAGTAGTAAAAAATTTAGAGATATAAATTAAGAATACGAGCAAATCTAAGAAAAATGAATTTGTTTCAAGCGGGCAATATAGGAGTTTGGTGAGATTCATGCACAGTATATTTTAGAAGATGGAGGTGTAGGATGCAGTATGCAATGAAGAAGTTGGCAGAGGAAAAAGTATTTAAAGATCCTGTACATAAATATATTCATGTACAAGATCAGTTGATTTGGGATTTGATTGCTACAAAAGAATTCCAACGTTTACGTCGTATTAAACAACTAGGAACAACGTATTTAGTCTTTCATGGAGCAGAACATAGTCGTTTTAGTCACTCACTGGGCGTCTACGAGATTGTAAGACGTATGGTGGATGATGTGTTCGTTGATAGTCCAGAATGGGATAAGGACGAGCGTCTCGTCGCATTATGCGCAGGCTTACTCCATGATTTAGGACATGGACCATTTTCACATGCGTTTGAACATGTATTTGATTTGGATCATGAGTATTTTACACGTGCCATCATCCTCGGGGATACAGAAGTAAATGAAGTATTAAAACGTGTGTCAGATGCCTTTCCTCAAAAGGTTTCGGATGTTATTGCAAAAACATATGGCAATAAACAAGTTGTTAGTCTAATTTCGAGTCAAATTGATGCAGACCGTATGGATTATTTACAAAGAGATGCGTATTTTACAGGCGTGAGTTACGGTCACTTTGACATGGAGCGTATTTTACGTGTGATGCGTCCTCAAAAAGATCAAGTCGTTATTAAATCAACAGGTATGCATGCCATTGAAGATTATATTATGAGTCGCTATCAAATGTATTGGCAGGTTTATTTCCATCCCGTATCCCGTAGTGCGGAAGTGATTTTAAGCAAAACACTGGAACGTGCGAAGAATTTATATAAAGCGGGCTATGTTTTTCAATTTCCAATTAATCATTTTCACAGTTTCTTTGAAGGAAATGTCGATTTACAGGACTATATTGATTTAGATGAGGGCATTATTTTAACGTATTTCCAATTTTGGACACAGGAGAAGGACCCGATTTTAAAAGATTTAAGTCATCGTTTTTTAAATCGTAAGCTTTTCAAATTTGTCGAAGTGGATCCAGCCAATGAGTGGGAAAAACTTGTGCAATTAGAAAAACTTTTTTCAGAAGCAGAGATTGACCCAACTTATTATTTAGTAATGGATTCTTCTTCAGATTTACCTTATGATTTTTATCGTCCAGGAGAAGAAGGCGAGCGTTTGCCTATTTATCTACAGTTACCAAATAAAGAATTAAGTGAATTATCCCGTTCATCTGATATAGTAGATGCGATTTCAGGAAAAAGACGCACGGACCACAAATTATATTATCCAAAAGATTTACTGGATTCGACGAACCCTTTACATCAAAAAATATTGGCTACTATACAAGCATAGAAAGGAGCTCGATTGTGCTACAAGATCATGCGAAAATTGTACGGTTTCTGGCGTTAGCAGGTGAGGTCACTGGAAGAAAAAAATTACAAAAAATGATTTTTATCGCTAAAAAAATGAATTATTCTTTTCAAGAAAAATATAATTTCCATATTTATGGTCCCTACTCAGAGGAATTAACTGTACGTGTGGAAGAATTATGTAATTTAGGTTTTTTGACAGAAGTAAAAGAAAATAAAGGTGCCTATGAACAGTATTGCTATACCGCTACTGATGCAGGGCTAAAATTTATGACGATTGTACAAGAAGACCAGAAAGACTTACAAAAATTAGTGCAGCAAATGAATCAGAAAAGCTCACGTTTTCTTGAATTGGTGTCTACTTTACTTTATTTCGAACATTTAACTGAGTTAGAGCAAATGAAAAAAGTATATACCGTAAAAGCAAAATTGAAATTTACCGAGCAGGAAATGGTAGACGCCTTCGCATTTATTAAGCAACTGAAAATTGAGGGAAATTAAAAACAGTGAATGTCATTAGTTGGGGATTATAGGAAGTATAGTTTAAAGAAGTGTAGAACACACATAATTTACTGAAATAAAAAAGGCGAAAATCGCGAGTTGATGCGATTTTCGTCCTTTAGTATGTATCTATTTATTTATCTGAAGCACGTACGCCAGCATTCGCGTAATGTTCTTTTTTCATTTCTTCAATAATAATTGTAATATTTTCCTTCGGAGCAGTAACTGTTTCTGAGACTGCAGCAGTAACTTGTTGTACAAGGTTGCGTTTTTGCTCATCTGTGCGGCCTTCAATCATTTTAATCGTAACTATAGGCATATTTAGCCCTCCTTGGTTATAATATAGTGTATATTCGTTATGATAACAGAACGGAGGCAGATAGCGAAATGGAAAACGAAAAAAAACCCGCAAAAAAAATGGAATTTACCATTATAAAAAATAATCCAACTGATGGCCATAAAGGGTATGGCATAGGTTCTTTATCTTTAGAAAATATTTCTCCTTTATTTATTGACGTACAAGAGAAAACGGCAGAGGTAGATATTGGTGGTATGCATGCACGTAGCGCAGTAGAACGTGGTGTGAAATTCACAATGAATCGCGAAGATTCAGAAGGTGGCAAACCATACTGGCTTGTCTGGGTAACAATCGAACAACTGCAAACAGGTGCTTATTATGCAGGTGTGACAGCATGTGAGATGGTTGTAAATAAAGAGAAACGTCGTGGCTATAAAATTTTAGCTGACCATGTAAATAAAATGGATAAATCAATGAAACGTAAAATCATCGTTGATGAGATGGATACTTCATCTAAAAAAGTATTACGTGATTATTTACAAGAATTCGACCCAGGCATGTGGGAACGTTCAAGTGAAGAATTGCATGAGGCATTAAATAATTTAGATTAGATGAACAATATGTGAATATTGCTTTTGTGCAAAAGAACATGGTTGTATATATTTTGGAAACAAAGTAAAATTAGAATAAAGCTTACACAAGTAAGCTAGGACATATTACGGTCGTCAACTAGCGTTATGAACATATGAACCAACCAAACCCAAGCCATATGTCCATAATGCTATGCGAACGTAAAAATTATAAAGCTTTCTCTGTCAGGGAATTAACGGACTCCAATGACGGTGAAGGCTTTTTTTATCATATCGGAGGCGTTTATAATGGCCCAAAATAATAAAAAAGTGAAAAAAAAGGCAAATCCATTTATCAGTGGAATGTTTTTTGTCATAGTAATGGCATGGTTATTTTATTCAGGTGATAAAATGAGCATTTGGCTAAGCGGTTTTGTGGCATTGTTATTAACTGCAGCATTTGTTGTTGTAACAATTGTGATGGATCGAAGAAAAATAAATAAGTAAATAATCTAGTTTTGGAGAAATTATAATTTTAAGTGATTTCTCCTTTTTAGCACAAGAAAAGGTGTAATTTAGTTTATATCTAAAAGAGGCTGGGACACAACATCTCATTTTCCTTTTTTTGAGTTCGCAACGAAAAACCGGAACCGCCCCACAGCGCGATTCCGGTTTTTCTTATGCTCATATGAGATGGTGTTTTTACACGTATGTCCCAGCCTCTTTCCTACGAATTTGGTTGCTAAGTTTAAAGCAAATTCGCATGTAAAACTTTGATTGGCTTGTTTAAACGTGCGGCTACAATGGCCGAATCGACAGAAGCCATTAGTTCTAAATCGGTATTCCCGTTGTCAGGATAAGAAGAAATGCCGACCGAAACGGTAAGATAAACCTTTTCGCCATTTGAAAGGGAAAAAGGTTCTTTTTGAACAGCTAGTGAAAATTCAGTCGCATAATGGATACCTTCTGCTGGAGCGGCATCATGGCAGAGAAGATGGAATTCATCCCCGCTAATACGTGCGACAATTGTATTTTTATCAACCACAAATTTTTTTAAGCGATTGGCTAATTCGTAAAGTATTTCATCTCCAGATGAATGGCCATAACGTCGATTGATTTCTTTGAATTTATCAATATCAATTAATAACAATGAAAAGTATGTTTCTTTTAGCAAGGCGTCATTAATCAATTGATTGAATTTACGATTATTTGGCAATCCCGTAATATAATCGGTATCCGCTAATTGTTGAATAGTGCGTATGCGTTCAAATTGGTGACGGAATAATTTGAGTACGAAAAAAGTAATGTAAAATCCAATGACATTTGTAGTAATGAAAACAGTTATTGCTTCAATTGTCTCTTGAGTCGATGCGCCTAGATAAGCCAAAACAAATGAAATTTCTATTGTTTGAAATACGAGAAAATATTGAATGTTTTTGAAGGTCATTTTTATCTTTTTTGAAATAAAAAAAAGAATACCACCAAGTAAAATAATATTTAAGCCTGAAATAATACTAATACATGAAATATCGAAAAAGAATACACGGAATGAGCCCACAAGAAATGAAGTTAATAATAATGCATAAGGTCCGCCAAGTAATCCCGCAATTAAAATACTAATATTACGAGAATCGGCAATTAGACCATTATCAAATGGGATAGATGTTTTCATGAGCAACAGAGCGATAAATGTGGCAATCATTCCAACAATAAATGGATGTAGATCATCTAAATAGGCATTCTTCTCTCGAAAGTGTTCAAGTAAGAAGTAAGAAAAAACAATAAAAGTAAACATAATCGAAAAATTTATAATCATTCCTAAAATCATTTGTTAAACTCCTATAAATTCTAAAG
>JAGHSJ010000386.1 GCA_018065935.1 Candidatus Kurthia equi | reverse complement strand
AATATGTGTATTAAGTGTTGTATTATCTGTTGGAACTAGACATAGAAAAGTCGTTCTAACAAATTTTTAAGAGGAGGAAGTTTTATGAAAAAGTGGTTATTGCAATTATTCTCACTTATGCTCGTGTTCCAATTATCTATTGGTACATTACCATCTTCTGTTTTTGCAGAGGAGAATCAATTGTCAACTTCAACTGATGAAACAAATGATGTTTCAATAATAGAAGATGAAATAGAAAATACAGAGGAGGTAACTGAAACAGAAGAAAATAGTAGTTCACCTCCAATAGTTGAAGATGAGAATGTAGAAGCAGAAATTGAACAAGAAAATAAATCTAGTAATAAAGAGGTAAATGAAGATGCTACGTCTTCGGAAAAAGAGCCTGCAAAAGAGGTTGTAAAAGAAGGGGAGACAACAGTTTTAACGAAAGAAAAAGTAGCAGAGGGAAATTTGGAAGAAACAACTACAAAAAACAAAGCAAATACAGGAAAGAAAAAATTGACGACATCGGCTGTAGTTACAGAAAAAATATTGAGTAATATTCAATTTTTAGATGGGAAAAATAATCCGATAGTAGCTGGTACAGCAATGGAAATTGGGGATAGTTTCACCATATCTTCAGATTGGGCATTGCCTAATAATCACAGTTACCATGAAGGAGATACGTACACCTTTTCATTACCAAAGCAATTTTTAATTGAAGGTGAACAAACGGGCAATCTTGACGGATTTGGCACATACAAAGTAAGTACAGATGGTACTGTCGTATTTACATTTAGTGAGGAAGTAAAAAATAATTCAAATGTAAATGGAAAGTTTTTAATTATTTCAACGCTTACTTCAGACGGATCAAATACGCCAGCACAACAATTGGAAATTACTCGTCCAGTAGGAACAGATGCGTCAGTGGGGATTATTATCAAACCAAAAGTTGAAAGTTCATTTACAAAAAAAGGTGAATTGGATAAAGCACAAAATTCTCAAAAAGCAATATGGACAATTGATGTGAATAAAAAACTTGAACAGTTAAATGAAATTGTGATTAATGACACGATTCCGAAAGGTTTAACTTTAGATTCAACATCAATAAAAGTTTATGAATTAAATATGAAGCTCGATGGGTCATCAAATTTAGGTCCTCTTGTATCTAGTTCATTCACTTCATTTCCAATAACACTAACTAATGGAAAAAAAGCATATCGTATTGTTTATGAAACAAAATTTGACGAACAAGAAAACAAAAAGTATGAAAATAAAGCCACTATGACGAGTGGTGAAGTGACAGTTCCGGCAACTGCTAGTGTGACAACAAGTTATACGGAGCAATTAACAAAAAAATATACGGAATTTGATAGTAGTACGAAAGTAGTGACTTGGGAAATTCATTATAATAAACGTGGAAATACCATTTCTGCAGCGGATGCTTATTTTGATGATACATTTACATCGGGACCAATGGAATATGTGGATGGTTCTATAACTGTTGAAGAATTAAATAATGGAAATTGGTCTTCGGTACCATCATCTATGTATGATCTAACTAAGAGAATTGGTTCACCTGCTGGTTTTAAACTTCAATTTAAAAATGAGGTTACCAAGGAGTATCGAATTAAGTACAAGACTAAGGTGAATAGTAATTTTAATAAAAATGAAGTTTTAAAAAATAAAGTAAGTACTGTAGATGCAGAAGTAGAAGCAGAATTAAAAATAAAAAATGTAAACATGAATAAAAAGCATAATGGAATGGATTACGAAAAAAATGAAGTTTCTTGGACAATTGATATATTTGCAAGTAAAGATAAAGTGATAGAATCAGGTGCAATATTAACGGATGTGTACAATGAACCATATACGAGAATGAATTTGATTAAAGAAAGCCTTGTAATCACTATGGGGACGACTGTGTTGGTAGAGAATACAGACTATACATTTATATCAAATGATGAAAATGGTTTCAAAATTGAGTTCCTACGTAATTTAACTGAAAATGTTGTTTTGAAATATAAAACTATACCTGATTCAACAACATCTTCCTATAAACCACCTGGAATAAATGCTAGTGATCCAAGTGTAATTGTTCACTATAATACAGCTGAATTTAAAGGTAATACAACAACGGGTGTGGCAATTAATAGTACTGATTCAGACTATATATATGCGGGAAAATATGCACAAACGAATGGATATAAAAATGGAAGTTATAATTATGCAGATAAACAATTTATTTGGAATATCGGAATAAATTATATTAAAGAAAAAGTGAATAATTTAGTTGTGGAAGATTTTTCTCCACAGGGATTACAAGTAATTAAGGATTCAATTGAAATTTACACACTAGACTTAAGTGATTCAAATAATGGGGGAAACCCAGGTGTGAAAAATAAAAAATTCACCAATTTTAAAGTTGAGGAATCCGTAAAAGACGGACAACCTTCTTTTAAAATTATTTTTTTAGAACCCGTTCAGGATGCTTTCTTGATTACGTATAAATCCTTTGATGCGGATGGCGTTATTGAGGCGAATTATACAAATAAAGCAGTTGTAAGTGGTTCAAAAAGACCGGGGAATTTCACAGCTACAGTACCTGTCGTAAATGGTGGGAAATACACAGCTAAATCAGGTAAACAAGTAGATGATGTGATTAATTGGACGGTTAAATATAATTTTACGCAATCAACTTTATCCAATGCCAAATTAGTTGATGAACCAAGTGACAATCAAATGGTATTAAAAGATTCCTTCCATGTATATCAAGCGATAGCAAGTACAAAAAATGATGGTGATTTTACAAAAGGAAATGAAATCCCAGCAACGGACTATCGTGTAGATATCGCAACGGATGGTTCATTTAAATTGAACTTTGTAAATGATATAAGTTCAGCTTATTTCATTGAGTATCAATCTTATATCAATGCAAGTCCTGGAGATACATTAATTAATAAGGTGTGGGCAGAAGCAACAGAAAAATCAACTGTTGATACACCAAGTACTGAAGCGGTTAAAGTAGTGAAAACAAATGCGTTTGGTAGTGGAACAGGTGAAGTAGGCTCACTAACTGTTCAAAAAGTTGATACTTTTGATCAGACAAAAGCACTTGAAAATGTTGAATTTGAACTTTGGACGCTCGATGGAAATGGCGATAAAAAGCATAAAATAAAAGAAAATGCGACAGACAAGGATGGAAAAATCGTTTTTTCTAAATTATTGTATAAAGAATATCTTTTACAAGAGGTTAAAGCAGCAAAAGGCTATACAATCACTTTAACAGGTGAAACAAAAACTGAAGTGAATGGGGCAAATCAAACCCTATTAATTAAAAATATGCCTGATAAAACAGTAGGCAAACTTATTATCAAAAAGGTTGATGCAGCAAACTTAGCCGAGTTGTTGGCTGGGGCAAAATTCGATTTGATTGATGCAAAAGGGAATGCTATATTTACAGGATTGACGACAAATGCTAGTGGGTTAATTGAAAAAAATGTGCAATTAGAATTAGCTTTGGATAGTGATGGCAATCCACTATCTACATCAAATGACTTTACATTAGTAGAAACAGATGCACCAAAAGGATACAAAATTGATAAAAAAGAAATAAAAGTGACTATTAGTTATGGGAAAACAACAACGGTAGAAGTGAAAAATAATAAAATACCACCTGTTAATCCTATTGAGGAAGTTCCTAGCACCCCAACAGATTCGACTGATGGAGGTGGAAAAACACCACCATCGGATTCAACGAATCCTGACGGAAAAACACCACCATCGGATTCAACGAATACTGATGGAAAAACACCACCATCGGATTCAACGAATCCTGACGGAAAAACACCACCATCGGATTCAACGAATCCTGACGGAAAAACACCACCGTCGGATTCAACGAATACTGATGGAAAAACACCACCGTCGGATGCAACAACTAATGGAGGAACACCTTCTTCTTACACTGGAAAGACTAATGATTCTACAAATTTATCTTTTAAAACAGGAAGTACAGATATGAATCAATTTGATTTGAAAAATCCAACTGGTAGCCATACGTTACCACAGACAAGTGAAGCTTCTTCGGCATTCTTGATTTGGATGGGCGCGATTTTACTCATATTATCATTAATATTTATTAGAACGAGACGAACGTCTATACACTAACTACTAGTGAAGCTAATAAAACGATCGAAATACTGAAAAGGTTATTTATGCCTAATTAGTATTTCGGTTTTTATTTTATAAAAGTACAATAATAGTATTTAATGTCTATAAT
>JAGHSJ010000350.1 GCA_018065935.1 Candidatus Kurthia equi | reverse complement strand
AGTGTATACCGTCCACTTTCGTTGCGTAAACCCTAAACTAATCAATTCGTCATGCTCTTTATGCTTAGAACTGAATCTAACCCTATTAAATCAGCTTTCATACTTTTCATTATATTTTATTCCTTTCTTCTTAACTATTCCGTTTAGCCACTTAATGCTCTGAGGTGTAAAGTACTTTAAGTAGTACCCTACTTGTCCACACTCTGGCATATCTTCAAACTCATGCCATCTCAAATCATACTCACTTAACAACCAATTACGGAAGTCTATTAATGCTTTCTTTGTTAGTATCATAGTTTAATATTTAAATCTTGTTGTGTTAGTGCGTATATAAGGTTTTGTAGTTGGTGGAGATATTTTAGTTCAAC
This sequence comes from Candidatus Kurthia equi, assembly GCA_018065935.1. Taxonomy (GTDB): domain Bacteria; phylum Bacillota; class Bacilli; order Bacillales_A; family Planococcaceae; genus Kurthia; species Kurthia equi. Next base: position 1,254 of record JAGHSJ010000350.1, on the reverse strand, counting down.
CCCCGTTTTGTCGTGTATAAACGTTTCATCTCTTTTCAAAATAAGCATACCCTTTACGTAAAAATGATTATCTAATATAGGTAAGTTTAAAAACCCACACTTCAAAAGTATTTCTTCTGTTAAAGGGATAGGTTTGTAAAATATATACAATTCTTCTCCAATATCTTGATGGTCTACTTTAACCATATTATTCATATCATCATAAACCCAATTACCTAATCTTAATTGTTCAGCTCGCATAATTCTTTTTTTAATTTCTTAATTTGTTGTTTAATTTCTAATTTTCTCAGTCTGTTGTAGTCTTCGATTGGTATTGTTATGGTAAGGAAGTTATATTCTCCACCTTCTTTATAACCCGCCCATTCTTTTAACTCTTCCACACCCTCACGCCAGTCCTTCGGTTTATATTTTTCTATGAAAGCTTTAACGTCTGGTGCTTGATTTTTATATCCTAAATCTCTCCATTCTGGATTTTCAAGGCTATGTACAAACGCTATAATTTTACTATAATCCCACCCAACACTCTGAGCGTAATCGAATACTTTTTGTTCTGTTTTAGTCATAGTTAAAAACTTTTAAATTTAGTTTGTATAATTGGTAACTTACCGATTGCTTTTAAGAATTTTTTATCTCTAATCTTCAATCTTAACGATTTATTTTTACGCTGTCTTAATTCTTCTTTCATAATCTTAATAGTTTAATTGCGTACGATGTTAGGGTTAGTTCGTATTCTAATAAATCTTCTATAGTGTAAAGTTCAATATCTTCTACTACATCAATAAAACCGTCTTTAAAACATACATATCCATCATTTAAATAAAACCCCTCAAAAAGCGCTTTATCGCCTATAAACATATCTAAGGTTAAAGTATGTTTAATAAATTGAGCATAATCGAATACCTTTAAAAAATACCACTCATAAGTTTTAATCTCTGTTTGTTTCACCATTTCCAACACAAAGTCGGTCATACTAATTAATTTCATATCTCTTAATTTTTATCAAATATACAAACACTTCTACACATTACCAAATCGGTCATACGCAAAACAAAAATAAATTCCAAATAAAGTCGTATATTTGTACCAATTCTAAACAAAATATTAATTGATTAAAGAAAACGTACAGGGTAGACTTCGTGATATGGGGGCTAATTTGTCAAGAGAAAGACTAGCGGAGTGGACAGATAGATTATCTTCTAAACTTAACGACGACGCAACAGATGAAGAAGTTCAAACGTATTTAGATGGATTTGA
>JAGHSJ010000152.1 GCA_018065935.1 Candidatus Kurthia equi | reverse complement strand
CCGGTAGTAGGTGAAAAAGGTGCTTTAACGAGTTCATTATTGAGTGAAAACTGGTCGAGTGTAGTAAATACTATATTAGATGAGAAGATTGAACTAACTGTTGAGGCATTGGATCTTGAAGAAGATTCAATAACTTTTATTTACATCTTAACTAAAAATAAGAATGAAAATAATAAGGTGACGAATAAGATTCGAGTGGACGTATTGACATCAGCAGAAAATGAGGCACGTGTTGCTAAGTTTTATGCCGCAGTTCAGAATAAATCTGCAATTAATGATGACTATTATACATTTACGGGTGTTGATGTTGATGAAGATAAAATTACGATTCTAAACGATAAAGTAAATGATAAAATTAAAGCAAATTCTGAAGTTAATCCAAATAACACTACATTAACATTTGCTGAATTAGTTAAAATCATTCAAGCAGTAAACGAATCGAATGAATCAAACGAAAAAACACCTGACGAAACAGTAGAGTAATAAAAAAATAAACTGCCCCTAGTATTTAGCTGAATACTAGGGGCAGTTTTCGTTTATTTCTCCATCTTCTCGACCCATTCCTCCAAAACATCTATTTCTGTTAGATTGAGGTTACATTGGGTACTATCAATACAAATATATTGGCTATTTTTCACATAGAGGTCACCAGAAACTTTTTTCTTCGTTGTGAAGAGGCGAGTTGTAGAATGACGTTTACAAAAGGCGCAGACCCCTTTAATATGCTTTGCATCAACAACACCACTTAATGGGTGGAACTCATCGTTTTTAGCGAGAATGATATATTGTTTGTTCGTACCGACATCCGCCCATGAAAGATACAGTGTTTCTTTAAAGTCAACGTCTTCAAGAGCAGGGAGTTTAAGTTTTTTCTCTTTTTTGAACAGCTTCTTAATATCAGTTAATTCAGGAGTAGGGAAGGGCGAAACATGCTGTTTTAACTGCATCAGGAATAGTTCAGCACTTGTTGCATCGCTTACATGAAATAGCTCAGTTAAGATATTATCTACGCTATGTATGTGTGTCATAGCTTGCTTTACTTCATCTTCAATGATGCCTTGTACAGCAAGTAGCGTATCTTTATCATTTGTTGCTTTTTTTGCATTTAAAAATTTCTGCAACATATGTTTGATTTTATGGAATTGTCCTACAGATAGAAATAATTCGGTCATATTACTCCCTCTTTTCTTCAGGTGATAATAAGAGTATAACAGAATTAACAAGGGCCAACAGGATGTTGCGAATGTAGGTTATCTTCCATGCGGTATTTGATGCCAGAACATCCCATGGTCGAATGATTACCTAGGTATATAAAAACCCCTAAAATCGTTACGATTTTAGGGGAGAGTGTATGCTTAGATTAGTCTAAGTTGTTTTCTTTTTTCCAGTCAAGGTATTCATCGTAAGATAATGGTTTATCTAAGATTGAACCGTCTTCACGGATTTCAATCACGCGGTTAGCGATTGTTTGGATGAACTGGTGATCGTGAGAAGTGAAAATCATAGCGCCTTTGAAGTTAATTAAACCTTCATTTAGTGCTTGGATTGACTCTAAGTCAAGATGGTTCGTTGGTTCATCAAGTAATAATACGTTCGCGTGCGAAAGCATCATACGTGATAACATACAACGAACTTTTTCGCCACCTGATAAAACAGATGGAGATTTCTTAACTTCTTCACCAGAGAATAACATACGACCTAAGAAGCCACGTAGGAATGTTTCTGTTTCGTCTTCTGGAGAGAATTGACGTAACCATTCTACTAATGTTTTTTCATTTCCTTGGAAGAATTCTTCGTTATCAAGTGGGAAGTAGTTTGTAGAAGTTGTTACGCCCCATTTGAATGAGCCATCAAAATCTTCATCTTCGCCAGCAACGATTTTTAAGAATGCTGATTTAGCAAGAGGGTTACCGATTAAGATAATTTTATCTTCGCTATTCATAGAGAAACGCATATCTTTGAATTGTTGTTCGCCTTCAATTGATTTGCCTAAGCCTTCAACTGTTAATACATCGTTACCGATTTCGCGTTCGATTGAGAAGTTGATGAACGGATATTTACGGCTAGATGGACGAATGTCATCAAGTTCGATTTTATCAAGCGTTTTCTTACGAGAAGTGGCTTGTTTTGATTTAGAAGCGTTCGCAGAGAAACGAGCAACGAATGCTTGTAATTCTTTGATTTTTTCTTCTTTTTTCTTATTTTGGTCTGCAGCCATTTTTTGAGCTAATTTACTTGATTCGTACCAGAAATCGTAGTTACCTGCGTAAACTTGGATTTTAGAGAAATCAAGGTCAGCAATATGCGTACAAACTTTGTTTAAGAAGTGACGGTCATGGGATACGACGATGACTGTGTTTTCAAAGTTGATTAAGAATTCTTCTAACCATTGGATTGCTTTTAAGTCAAGATGGTTAGTAGGCTCATCTAGTAATAGAACATCGGGTTTACCGAATAGAGCTTGAGCTAATAATACTTTCACTTTTTCAGAACCAGTTAGTTCAGACATTGTTGCATAGTGCATAGAATCTGGGATACCTAAACCTTGTAAAAGGATAGCCGCATCAGATTCAGCTTCCCAACCGTTCATGTCAGCAAATTCGCCTTCAAGTTCAGCTGCGCGAATACCATCTTCATCAGTGAATGGGTCTTTCGCATAGATAGCATTTTTTTCTTGCATGACTTTATAAAGTTCTTTATGTCCCATCATAACTGTTTCTAAAACTTGGAACTCTTCATATTCGAAGTGATTTTGTTTTAAAATAGTCATACGCTCGTCAGGACCCATGCTTACATGGCCTTCTTGCGCTTCGATTTCACCAGAAAGAATTTTTAGGAATGTTGATTTACCAGCACCATTGGCACCAATTAAACCGTAACAGTTACCCGGTGTAAATTTAATATTAACGTCTTCAAATAGCTTACGATCGCCGTAACGAAGAGCTACATTACTTACTTGGATCATGTAAGTACCTCCTTTTTCACAATGCTCTAATTATAGCATGGAACTCTGTTCACGACTAGATATTCGCCACAATAATAAAGGAAAGATGTTTAATAGGTAGAAAATGAGGGATATGAGGTGTTTTTCTGATGAATATGGTCACAATTTTAAAATGTAAAAAAATCACAGCTAGCTATTGGTGAAAGTGTATTTTCTTGTGTAGGGTCAGTTGTGTAAACTATAGAAAATAAATAGAACAATAGGTAGCGAGATAATGTTGTACGATTTGTTTTTTTGAGTGTATAAGTTCTACTAACAGTCGTTTAATAGAAGTGATATAGGACTTCATAATAAAATAACGCATAAAAAAGCGTATAGAGAAAACGGAAAATTTTAATTTTATTCATGTGTGAAGACGCCCCATGTTCAACTATGAGTGAAGGTAGAACGATGTATTTGATTTATAAGGATGAAGAATCCCGATTGCTATTAAAAAGTAAATGATGATGTACTTGAAGCGATAAACTAATGATACATAGAAAAATATGCCCAAAGCTTCATTAAGCTGTTGGACATGTTTTATTAATCCAGCGGGCTGTATTTGAAATAACGGAAGTCTGCTGGCAGAGAAAGGGTGTTCAAATCAACACAGTGCATACCGACGAAGGCTCCTGTGAAGAAACCGCCACCACGTACATAATCGTCTGATAGCTTGTAGCTTTCAAAAACAGAGCCAATTGCTGTCCATTTTTGCCCATTTACTGAATATTCGTAGTGATACGTATTCGCTTGCACAATTACTTTCAGGAAAACTTCACCTTGTTCAGGTAAGGACACAATGCTATCTAGTGGGCGAGTAAATAGGCCATTATCGCAGCTTAAAATATTGAGTACGCGACCTAATTCTTCGTCTTGTGTAATATCAAGTGCTGTCCAGTTTTCTGTATTGTAGTAATTCACTAGACCAGCGAATTGTTGGAAATTATCAGGTGTAAATTCTACTGCTGTTTCTGCTTCAAAGTGGAAGTTTTCCCAGCGTCTTGCGACAAGTGCTTGCGAGAATTTTGAGGTAAGTGACTCTTTACCGATAAGACGTAAGTAGCCAGGGCGTTCCGTTTGATTGGAAAAAGCGCTCATAGGCTGACGTAATGATTGGAAATCTAAAGGAATCGCCTTATCAAAGGTCGTCAATGGATTGATTTCTGCTGCAGGCTGTAATGGAATATTTGGTGCAGTGACTTGTCCTTGTGGGTAATTGCCACCTTCCACAACAGGCCAGCCATCTTTCCACTCAATGCGACTAATCGAAGTTTCACGTCCAAGCGGGCAATAACCACGTGGATCAAGCAGTGGCTTATTGTCATCTTGAAGTGGACGACCAACTAAGTATGCAAAATACCATTCATTCGTATGTGTTTGGACCAGTGAGCCATGACCTGCTTTTTGAATCGGTTCATCTGGCGTGAAGAAACCTGTAATCAAAGCGCCATTTGGCGAAACTTCATAGTCACCATCAATTGTTTTTGAACGGGCAACTGTGGCACGGTGGTCATATTTTGTACCGCCTTCAGCTGTAATTAAGTAATAGTAGCCATCAATTTTGTAAAGATGAGGGGCTTCTGTTAGCTTCACATTGGTGCCCTTGAAAATGATTTTACGTTCACCAACTAATGCTTGTTTTTCCACATCATATTCTTGTAGGCTAATGCCATAGAATGGATGATTTTGAACACGTGGATCCCAGACCATGTTGACGATATATTTTTTGCCGTCATCATCATGGAAAAGGGAAGGGTCGAATCCTGCACTATTTAAGTAAATCGGTTCAGACCATTCATCTTCCATTGATTCAGCTGTGACCAAATAATTATGACCGTCTTTCCACTGGCCGCTTACGACTTTAATATCACTATAAATAAGCCAAAACTTACCATCTGCATACGATAGACAAGGTGCCCAAACACCGCCAGAATCTGGATTGCCTAGCATATTCAGCTGAGATAATCTTTCGACAGGGCGACGCACCAATGTCCAGTTGCTTAAATCTTTTGAATGGTAAATGCCAACACCTGGATACCATTCAAATGTTGAAACGGCAATATAGTAATCTTCACCGACACGACAGATAGAAGGGTCAGGATTAAAACCTTTTAAAATTGGATTTTGAATCATTTTGTCTATCTCCTTTAAGATGATTGTATTTTTAGTAAACAGTCTGTGCTGTTGATTAACGTAATCGCACTTAATGTACTAAAGCCGAAGATGAAAATTAAGATGGGCTGATATATACATAAGGCAAGTAGGCCAATGATTAAAAAGATGGTCAGCAATGTTCGTGGCAAGAAAGCAAGCGATACATAAAAGCTATTTTTGATTAAGCGCCAAGTTGTCGTTTCAAATTTCAAATACAATGGGAAAATATAGATGAAACTCATCAGTAATAAAATGGCGAAAAGAATAATGATGAACATGGCAACTGTTTGAAGCTGTGCAGGCAATGTTTGAATGAAGAGAAAGTTCACAAACAATAAAAGGATAAAGTAACTATAAAGCAAGCCGAATTTATTGCTCTTAAAAAACTCGGCTTTGAACACGTGATAAAAGCTTGGAATGATAGAAACTTCCTGACCTTCATAGAGCCTTTTGAAAATCGCACTCATTGCGGTATAAGCAGGTGCGATGCCAAAGATGATAAGACCCACACAACTGAAAAATACGAATAGTATATTTAAAATAGCTAGGCGCATAATCCATTCACAAATGACAAACAGTTTTGAGAACACGTCATGAAACATCAAAATTCCTCCTTATCCCTTGATAGAACCGGCTGCAATACCTTCGACAATACGGTCACTTAGTATTAAGAAAATAATTAAAATCGGTAACACACTAAACATCAATGTTGCACCGATTGCCCCCCAGTCAGTCGCATATTGACCGATGAAGTTCTGAATGCCGACGGTGAGCGTTTTCAATTCGTCGGAGCTGATAAAGGTGTTGACGAAAACAAATTCATTCCAGTTATAAATCATGTTGATAATCGAAGCAGTCGCAATAACTGGTGCAGTCATCGGTAAAGTGATACGGAAGAAAATTTGATGAATAGATGCGCCGTCAATGATTGCTGCTTCTTCAATTTCATGTGGAAGTGCTTCGTAAAAACCGAGTAAAATCATAATCGTAATCGGCATATTAAATGCGGTATATGACAAAATTAACGAAAGGGGATGATTGATTAACCCAAGTTGTGTATACGTATTAAATAAGGGAATTAATGTCGAATGAATCGGAATCATTAACCCAAGCATGAATAAGCCTAAAACAAGATGATTAAAACGCCATTTTAAGCGTGTAATTGCAAAAGTAACCATACTTGCCAGCACGATGGTTAAAACAACAGATACAACAGTGTATAGCACGCTATTAAAGAAGTATGTGCCGATATTTCCTTCCGTCCACACTTTTACATAGTTTTCAAAACGGAGTTGCTCAGGAAATGCAAGTGGTGAAAGATTAAAGATTTCGTAGTTATTTTTTAATGAGAATAAAGCTAACCAGTAAATAGGGAAGAGCTGAAAGATGGCGATTAAAATCAATAAAGCATAAAGGCCAATCTTGCCAATTTTATTTAAAACGCTACTTTCAGATTTCTTTTTAGTAGAGATGTCTGGAAGCTTTTCTTTTTCACTGATGATTTCCATGAATTGCACACCCTTTCTAGTAAAGATCTTTGTCGGCAATCGTTAAACGTTGGATAATTAAAGTAACGACTAAACAGATGACTAACAAGAAGAAACCAATTGCACTACCATAACCAAAATCAAATTTATTGAATGCGGTACTGTACATATAAGAAGCCATTACCTCACTGGAACCACTTGGTCCGCCACCCGTCATAATATAAATTAAATCGAAATATTTTAAAGAACCAACAGCAGCAAGAATAATCGTTACTTTCACGACATTCATAATCATTGGTAATTTAATTTTCAACGCAATTTGTGTAGGAGAAGCGCCATCAATGCGAGCCGCTTCAATTAGCGAATCTGGTACATTTTTTAATGCAGCATAATAAATCAAAATATAAAATCCAGCATATTGCCAAATCGTCGGTAGGATAATCGCGTATAAAGCTAAGTTCGCATCACCTAACCACGAAGGAGGGTCTGAAATACCAATTTTCATTAAAAAAGTATTTAGCATCCCGTTTGAAGGGTTGTATATTTTCATCCATAATTGTGCAATGGCAACAGAAGCTAAAAGCATAGGAATTAAGTAAATTTTGCGGAACAGGTTTGCCCCTTTAATGCGACTCGCAAGTACGAATGCAATCGCTAGATAAAGGACTAAACTGAAAATAGAAGCGACTGCCAAAATTAATGAATGGTAGGCACTAGCCCAAAATTGAGAATCTTTGATTAAGTGAATATAATTTTCTAAGCCGATAAAGGTTTTTTCACCGATGCCATTCCACTCCATTAAACCAAAATAGCCTGTTTGGAAAATAGGCACATAGACAATGGCTAATAATAGGAGAAGTGCTGGCGCAACATAGATAAAGAGATTCAGTTTAGATGTTTGTAATTTATTCAAATGGAGCACCCCTTTTAAAAATAGGAGCTGTTCCTTAGCTAGTTATTGCCACCAACAAATGGGGGATAAACTAAGGAACAACTCCAGTTTTCATTATTTAGCTTCTTTTAAAGAAGTTTCAGTTTTCTTCGTAAATTCTTCTGGAGTAATGCTACCACTTACTAATGATTGTAATAAGTCATAGTGTACTTCTGCTGCTGAAGCAGGCATTTGAACATCCGCATAAAGCGTGATATTTTTTGTTTTTGATAATTCATTTAAAATATCGATATTCATTTGTGGAAGGTCTAATGACGCAGTGTCCACTTTAGTTGCAGGAATGACGCCAGCTTTCGGCATCGATTGTTTGCCCCATTCTTTGATAAAGTAATTTACGAATTCTTTCGACTCGTCTTTTACTTTAGAATTTTCAGCAACGAATAAACCGACACCAGGTCCACCAACCCAGCTATCTGTAGTTCCTTTACCACCAGTGTATTCTGGGAAGTTAAAGTAACCAATTTTGTCTTTGAATTCTTGAGTTGTTTCATCACTTGTCGTGAAGTTTGGTAATTCCCAGCTACCCATTAAGTACATAGCTGCTGTTTCATTTAAGAATTCTACTTTTGCTTCATCATTTGTTAAACCGTTTGTCCCTTTGCTGAAACCACCCATTTTCGCGATTTTTTGGAATTCATCCGCCGCTTTTTCAAGACTCTCACCCTCGAATGAAGTTTCTTGAGAAATTGCTTGAGAAATTAATTCCGTACCGCCAATGCGATCAGCTAGATACATATACCAAAGTGAACCTGTCCAACCATCTTTGTTACCAAGAGCGATAGGTGTTACCCCTTTTTCTTTCAATGTTTTCACAACATTTTTAAACTCATCGTAATTTTTAGGAACTTCAAGTCCATTTTTTTCAAAGATTTCTTTGTTGTAATAGATTGGGGCAATATTCAATTCGATAGGAAGACCATACGTTTTGCCATCGATACTGTAAGCTTCAGTTGTGCCACCTACAAATTCGTCTTTAAGATTATCTTTCTCTAGCACATCATCAAGAGGAGCAACAAGATTTCCTTCAACGAATGGTTGCAAGTAACCAGCAGCCCATGTCATACCCACATCTGGTAAATCATTTGAAGAAGATAGCACTTTGATCTTGTCTTTGTACTGTTCGTTTTCTAGGTACTCGACTTGAACCTTCACTTTGGGATGATCTTTTTCATAATTTTTCACAACTGTTTCAACAATCTGATTCTGCGTTTTAGAGCTACCAGGTGGCCAAATATGCATGAATTTCACAACTTTTTGATCGCTGTCTGCACCACTAGTTGAAGAATCAGAACCACAACCTGCTAACATAACCGATAAACCTAGAGCACCTGCAAGCAATAATGTATGCGCTTTCTTAAAAACTACCACTGAACAAAACCTCCTTTATGAGAATACAGTTAGCATATCAAATCTTTTTGGATAAAAATCCCAAATTATTTAGAAGAAATACCAACATCTTTAGAAATGCTATTTTTTTGGTATTGTTTTGGTGTAATCTTCTCGTATTCCTTAAATATTTGAATAAAATACTTGGAGGATTGATAGCCTACACGAAACGAAATTTCTTCAATTGAATACTTATTCGTTAGAAGTAATTTTTTAGCCTCTTTCATACGGAAAGAAGTGATATATTGGGAAAAATTCACACCAACACTTTGCTTAAACAGTGTACTAAAATAACTCGTATTCAAATGAACTAAATCTGCTAGTTCTTGTAGAGTTAGCGCTTGGTTGTAATTTTCTTTTATATAAGAGAGGGCAAATTCAATGCTCGCATGATGATCAGTAGTTTCAGGTAAGGTAATTTTCGTGAGGCAATGATCAATGGCTTCTAGTAGCTTGGCTTTAGAAATGGGTTTTACTAAATATTTTATAACGCCCAAATCAATGGCCTGCTGTGCATATTCAAATTCGGTATGTGCAGATAAAATAATGACCAGCATATGTGGGTTTTTCTCGCGTAACGCCTTTAGATAGGAAAGACCGTCTATTTCAGGAAGTTGAATATCCAATAACAGGAGATGAATGGCTTGCTGCTGCATAATTTTACGCGCTTCAAATACATCTGCCGCAACATGAACAGCTAAATGCTCGCGATTCGTAGCAATCATTTTTTGGACACTATTTCTTACAATAATTTCATCTTCTACAAGTAATAATTGAATGGTCATGTGAATTCCCCCTTAGGTATAGTTAGCGTGACAATTGTTCCGCATGGCTTGTTCGCAGAGAAGTGTAAAGATTGAGCAACCTGAGTTGAATAGTGAATACTCAAGCGCATTTGGATATTTTGTATCGCTATATTTTCATTGTCCCTAGATAAATCAATTTGATTATTTAGCTTTTGTAAAATATTATCACTTATTCCAATACCATTATCACTAATTGTGATAGTAATGTCGTGCATAGCTTCTATAATGGCGATTCGTATGAAGCCATTCGTTCGTTTAGGCTCGATGCCATGAATAATGGCATTTTCTATTAATGGTTGTAATAACAACTTTGGAATTTGTAGATTTTCTAAAGTTGGACTGCATTGAACTTCCCACTGTAAACGGTCGCCTAAACGCATTTTCATGAGATTTAAATAGTTATCTATATGATGAATTTCCTGTTCAAGTGATACAATGTCAATAGACTTTGATGAATGAATACTATATTTAAATAGCTCAGACATCGACAACACTTGGTCAGCTAAATCATCCTCACCATGTTCGATTAAGCGCCAATAAAATGAATTCAGTGTATTGTATAAGAAATGAGGATTAATTTGAGATTGCCAAGCTTTTAATTCCGCTTGTTTTTGTAATAGTTGTTTTTCATAAACCTCATCAATTAATGCGTTAATATGGGTGATAAACTCGTTATAGGTTTTATAAAGCATGTGAAACTCATAATTATGTGTACTTGCTTCTATTGTACTCATCTTATTATCTTTGCGATTCATACGAAGGATAGCTGTCAGACGTTTCAACGGTTTTGTAATGGATGAAGCAATAATCCAAGACAAGATAAAGGCAATAACAGCTACAATAATGGACACCAAAATCATAAAGTAACGAATATTCTTAATTTTACCGTCGTAAATATTTGTTGATTGAGCGACATAAACGGTCCAATTCGTGTCTGCAGAAACCGATTGAATGATTTTATAGCGTTTTTCATTGATTCGTAATTCTTCCTGTGTCCCATGCAATAGATTGGGCGATTCAGGTCCAGCAATTTTCTGGCCTTCGCTGTCAAAAATTTGGACGAAATTATCATCATTTTCAAATTGCGTATTAAAATAGGCGTTTTCTAATTTTAAAACAAGGAATCCAGTCGCTTTAAAGGAATGATTCATCGAGCGAATGGTTTTGATGGCATATGAATAACGCATATTTTGCGAATCTTGACCAATCCAAATGAGCTTGCCATTCGCTTCCCCTGCTTTAGTAATCCATTGCGGCGAAATCGCATGCTGCAAGGAAGTAGAAGATGGGAAAACAGGACGCCCTTGCATCGTATAAAAGCGGTAGTCGTAAATCGTCGTTACGTACGGATAATACCGACGTAAGACCTTTTTAAACTGCTGTTGTTGCTCCATCGAAACAGTTGGAGGGCCTTGTTGCAAATCAAACATCAGCTTTTGAATGTCTTCATCCGTCGCTACTTGCGATGCAATCGAGTTTATTTGTTCATACTTTGCTTCCATCGCACGATTTAATTCAACACTTGTTTGCTCGAGCTGGGATTGAATAATGGTGTCGTAAACCTTTATGAATTTGTTGTAGCCAAAGGATGTAATAGCTACAACTATAACGATAGAAACGAGTGAAAATAAAAGAAATATTTGATTGCGTAATGTATTGTATTTTCTCCAAAAAGATTTCAACGACATCAGTCCTTCAAAAAAAAGTGAGGTGCAAATCATGAATTATCAATTAATGAATGAAACATTTCCACAAGTAAAGCCTTATCGAGCTGAAACGACAAATAAATATGTTTTTCAAGGAGAAGCAGGGCTTTTTGAAGTGCCAAAAAGTCAAATTACGGCGCATGAACGAACGATTTTATCTATTTTTCTTAAAGAACTACCTGAGCACTTTAATCGACAACAGCTATGGCAAGATTATGCGGAAGCAAGTCATATGAATGAGCCAGAAAAAATAACGGGTTTTCAGCTTTTCAAAATCACCTTTTCCAAGCCAATGCATAAACTGGTCGATTTTCAGCGTACATTTGATGCGATTGCTGGGCAAAGTAGCTATATGTTGAAATTGACGGAAGAAAGCTACTGCATTTTAGTCGTCAATTGTGCGGAATTTATTCATATGGAACCGTATATGTCCTTGCTAAAAGATGATTTCAAAATTAATTTCCAGCTGATGACAACAGCTGTTGAGCCAGCGGGAAATTTACGAAATCGACTAGAATTAATGAAATCCTTACCGCCATTTTTCGGTGAGCAAAATAGCGATAAAATTTACCGAATGGATGATATGCTTCTCAGCAAAATGGTGTCATCTTTTGATCGTACACAGAGTTTAGAATTTTGTCAGATGATCTTGCAACAAGCGATAGATGAACCTGTATTACTGGAAACGGTAGAGCGCTACATGCAGTATTTATTTAACTTTAGTCAAACGGCTAAAGCATTGTATATTCATCGCAACACACTTCAAAAGAGACTCGACCGTTTTGAAGAATTGAGTCAAAAAGAACTGAAAAATAGCGATGATTTATTTAAAATTAATCTTGCTTTGAAAATGATGACTATGTACAATTTGCACACCGAAAAAAGGCGAAAATAGGTAATTTTTATATAGCAACATCATAGCATCTTCCATATAATAAAGTCACTACCTAAAAGGAGAGGATTTTATGTCGAAAATCAGTTTGCAAAATATTTACAAAATATATGATAAAAATCACGAAGCAGTGAAAGATTTCAATTTAGAGATTGAGGATCAAGAATTTATCGTTTTTGTAGGACCGTCTGGTTGTGGTAAATCTACAACTTTGCGTATGATTGCAGGATTAGAAGATATCTCTAAAGGTGAGTTATATATTGATAATGAATTAATGAACCATGTGGAACCTAAAAATAGAAATATAGCGATGGTATTTCAAAGCTATGCGTTATATCCGCATATGACGGTTTTTGAAAATATGGCATTTGGCTTGAAATTAGCGAAAGTGCCGAAAAAGGAAATTGAAACACGTGTAAACGAAGCGGCAAAAACATTAGGATTAGAGCCGTATTTAAAGAGAAAACCAAAAGCACTTTCTGGTGGACAAAGACAGCGTGTGGCTTTAGGCCGTGCAATTGTACGTGAAGCAAAAGTTTTCTTAATGGATGAGCCATTATCAAATTTAGATGCTAAATTACGTGTGCAAATGCGTGCGGAAATTCAAAAATTGCATAATAAAATTAAAACTACGACCATTTATGTAACACATGACCAAACGGAAGCGATGACGATGGCGACACGTATTGTTGTGATGAAAGACGGTGTCATTCAGCAAATTGGCACGCCAAATGATGTGTACCAGAACCCGAAAAATATTTTCATTGCGAGCTTTATCGGTTCACCAGCGATGAATTTCTTCCAAGCGAAAGTAGAAGGCAATCAATTCATCATCGACAAGCATAGATTAGAGCTACCTAAAGCGTATCAAGATGTACTAGCTAATAAACCAAATGTGATTGTTGGGATTCGTCCAGAGCATATTACGATTGGAGAAGATGCGAATTCACTTGTGCATGTAAAAGCGCCGCTTGAAGTAGAAGAATTACTAGGTGCAGAATCGTATGTGCATAGTTCAATCGATGGGCAAAGTTTTATTACGAAAGTTGTAGGGGAGACACAATTACAAATCGGTAAAGAGTATCAATTTAACTTTGAAGCAGACAAACTGTATTTCTTTGATGAAGAAACTGAGGAAGTTATTTTGCCAAAAGTACCACTTGAAGTATAGAAATAGTAACGTGATTTCATAAAATGAGAGAAACTGTATGCAGGGGCGGACAAAGAAAGTTCGTCTACCAATACAGTTTCTCTTTTTTTAGTATGTAGCTCAGGTAGCTGAGGAGGGAGATGAGTGAGATTTATAGAAAATGGAGGGTTTCCCGTGGCAGAATGAGAAAAATGGCTAGAAAAGCAATAGCAGCGACATGACATGGGACATGAGGACGCAGTGAATAGAAAAGGAAATGAAATAAGAGTAATTTTATATAGGAGGCCATACAAAATAAAGTGGATGGGACAAAATAGTATTTTCTCTTTTGAAACGTTCGAAACGAAAGGAAGGAATCGCATTAAATCGCGATTCCTTCCTTTCTTCTTCTCAGTAACTTGGGATGCTTTTCTATTTCTGTCCCAACCACTATATCTATTATCCGAAGCGAATGGGTAAATCCAATCGGCTACGGTTATTGTTTTTTCATTGTACCTGTAGTTGCTAGGTTTTCATACATTTCGAAAGCTTTGCTTAAAATATGAGGTGTTTGAACAGCACCTAATTTTTCAACAGCTTCGTTGTAGTAATCCCATAATTGTTGACGGTAGTCAGGGTGTACACAGTTTTCAATGATTAAAGGTACACGTTCTTTTGGTGCAAGACCACGTAAGTCTGCAACACCTTGTTCTGTAACAAGTACATCTACATCATGCTCTGTATGATCTACATGCGTTACCATTGGTACGATTGAAGAAATCGCGCCACCTTTTGCATATGATTTCGTTACAAAGATGCCTAGACGCGCATTACGTGCGAAGTCACCAGAACCACCGATACCATTCATCATTTTAGAGCCAGAAACGTGAGTCGAGTTTACATTGCCATAAATATCAGCTTCAAGCGCTGTATTGATAGAAATAAGACCTAAACGACGGATAACTTCTGGATGGTTTGAAATTTCTTGTGGGCGTAAAAGAATTTTATCAGCATATTTATCTAAATTGCTGTAAACTTTCTTCTGTAATTCTTCAGTTAATGTAATAGAAGTTGCTGCAGCAAAGCTTACTTTACCAGCGTCAATTAAATTGAATACTGCGTCTTGTAATACTTCTGAAGCGACAACAAGGTTTTCAAATTCTGAGTCAGCAAAGCCGTCAAGTACAGCATTTGCTACTGAACCAACACCTGATTGTAAAGGCATTAATTCATTTGTTAGGCGACCAGCTTTAATTTCAGAACGGAAGAAATCAAGCAAATGGTTAGCCATTGTTTGAGTTTCTTCATCTGGAGGAACGATTAGTGATGGTGCATCTGGTTCTTCAGAAATAACGATAGCTTTGATTTTTGAAGGATCCACTTTAATACCAATTTCACCAATGCGCTGAGTTGCGTCAGTTAGCGGAATAGCTTCACGTTTGCCTTGTTCAGCTGGCACATAAATATCATGAATACCAATTAAAGATTCTGGATGAGAAATATTCAACTCCACAATAATGTTTTCTGCTGATTCACAAATAATTGGTGAGTTACCAATTGAAGTTGTTGGAATTAAGTATCCTTCTTCAGTGATTGCAACAGCTTCGATGATTGCAAAATTTACTTTACCGAAAATTTCTTGACGGTATTGTTCTGCGTTATGCGATAAATGCATATCTGCATATAAAACATCTCCAGAGTTGATTAGTGTGCGAATGCCTTTATCACCGATGAAAGGTCCGCGTTTACGAATACCACCAGCAGCTGCAAGTTGATTATCAACTTCAGGTCCTAAAGATGCGCCTGTATACACATCAATTTTGAAGTCTTCATTTTTTGCACGTTCAGCTAATGCTACTGGTACAACTTTTGCATCACCAGCACGAGTAAATCCACTCATACCCACTACATCACCATTTGAAATTAAAGCAGCAGCAGCCTCTGCAGATACTACCTTGTCAACTAAACCTTTTAATCCTAAACGTTTTTCAATAATTGCGTCCATTCATAATTCCTCCTAATTAATATTCATGACCATCTCGTTATGTAAGCGTTTAACAAAAGGGCCATATGAAATTTGCTTTTGTTTCTTTCTAAATTAGTCGTCTTGCCCATGAATTATGTAACAATCAAATCTGTACTATTACAACGGATATTGAAAACATAATCGCTGACTGAATGAAATAGAATTTGGTTTCGATTTCTAACTATATTCTTACACAAAGTAGATAAATTAATCTAGTGTTTTCTATTAAAAAAAATAAAAAATTTATTTAATGGAATGATAAGGAAAAATAATGATAAAAAAATGACATAGCATAAAGGTAACAAAGCCTTGTCTAATCAGTGGAAATCAGTGTTTTAGCTAAATTTACAAAGAGAAGAACCTCAAAAAAGTATTTACTCTAAAAAGAAAACCACATGTCGTTAAAATAACGAAATGTGGCTTTAATTTATCTTTTTCGCTGAAATTAGCGATTTTGTGCTTCGAATACAGCAGAAATAAATGGCATACCTAACGCAGAAAGGTCACATCCAGATGCATTCGGATGACCTCCACCATTGTAATTTTTAGCGATTTTTGAAAGGTCTACTTTGTGACCAATTGAACGAAGTGACACTTTATTTTTAATTAATGAAATAATAAAGACACAGTCAATTTCTTGCTCAAATTTCTCGGCTAAATGGTTACCGAGTTCACTGAAGTATGAATCAGTTTCAACAACACCAATATTTACAGGTTCGTCGTGACCCAATAATGTGTAGTTTTCAACAATCAGCATTTGTTTTGATTTTTTCTTCAATAGCTTACGAAGTTCTTCTTTTGAAAAATGCAAGTATTGTTGATCTTCATCTGTAAATAATTCACCATTTAAAATATAATTCATGCGGTCTTTCGCAAATTCATGACGACGGCGTGCATAGAAAATCGTATTTAAATCAGCAGCTTCTTGTATTGAAAGTGCATGCCAATCCCATGTATCATATAGGCGAACATTTTCAACGAAATGTGTCAGACGCGTTAGCATGGTCGCTTTCTCTTTTGAGCTATATTCTGGACGAATTACTTGTAATTCACCATTTTCATCTTCAACACGTTGTAGTGGTGATACTTCGAATTCGGCATCCAGTAAGCTCTTGAACATTAATGTTGTTGCACTCATTTTAATGCCATTCTTGTCAGGAGCTACTTCTGCCCAGTCAAAGTCATTTAAGTAAAGAGCTGAGGCATGGTGGTCAATTAAAATGATATTACGACCATTTGGTTCTTTATTTACGGCAGTGATTGCTGCAGCTGTTTCTTCATTCACAGATAAATCTGTAATAATCAATAGCTGTTGGTCTGGTAATTCCGCAATTTTTTCGATGACTGCTTCATCAATTTTGCGAGTTTCTACATAATAAGGATTGTGATCAATACCAAAGGCATCTAAAACAATTGATGGGCCAATGCCATCTAAGTCCGTATGTGTAATTAAGTGAATTTCTTCGTAGTATGATAATTTTTTGGGTAATTTTTTAAAATCCATTAGTTTCAGCGCCTTTCTAATTGCATAGATACTTAGTATAACATTGTACAAATGTAAGTGGGTAGGAGAATGAGTAAAGTAAGGGAAAAACGCTATTAATAGATGTGATAATGAAGTAGAAGGGATGCTTTTTTGATTGATTCAACCTTAGCAGAGGAGAAGGATTAGTAAGTGGTATTTTAATTTCCTCTATTTATAGATAAGTTTATAGGGCGGTATTTGAAAAAGAAGTAAGAACGTCGCATAAATGGATATTTCTAACCAAGGAAATAAGTTTAGCGAGATTTTATGAAAGGAAAACAGTATGATAGCTGAATAATCAGCTGATGAGGAAGCGATGACAGTGGGATTAAGCTACATCAACGTAAAGAATCAACAAAATAATGTGCTAGTATTCATTAGAAGCAGTAGAAATAGAAAAGGAGGAAAATATGAATTTTTATCTATTGATTGTCTGCGAATGTATTTTATTATTTATTGCAGGGAATGCATTTTATATTGCATTTAAAAAGTATGACGGAGCAGATGATTTTACATTTAATGGACTTACTTCAATTGAATTTCTATTTAGTGTGTTAGTATACCTTTCTGAAAAAATGGCTTCGGCTAAAGCCCAAGTTTTTGTTTTTAAAAGCCTGGCCTTTTTATTTGGTCTCTTCTTTTTAGGAGCTGCTATTTTAACATGGATACTCTTCAGGTGAACTTTTGCTCATTTAGGTGCGAGAGATGGGGAAATTGACACGAACGATTTTTCAGAGAATGGCATGTTAACTTGTGTAACAGTATAGGTAAAGCAAACAATACTGGCACGAAACGAACATTCCAAATCAATGATTTTGGGATGTTTTCTATTAAATGGGGAATGAAGAGAGAAAGGAGGCTAAATATGTCTGTTTATGAGCAATTACTCGGTAAAGATTTCAAGCGACTACATCCCCTGTTGCAGCATCGGTATCATACAGCCCCCGGGGAGGCCTTTCATGCAAAAGGGGTTATGACAACGATTCAACATGGGAGTCCGCTCTTGACACCTTTTTATTATGCAGCACCATTGATGGATTTTTTATTTCCGGAGCAAGGGACGCAGATTCCATTCGATATGGTGCATACATGCGTTGAAAAAGGGGAGCAATCATTTGAAATTGATTGGTCGCGCAATTTTTATTTTCCGAAGAAAACGCGCACCTTCGATTCGACTACACGCATCGATTTAAAAACGAATAATGCGTACGATTTACTTGGAAAGCCCGCGATGATGCATTCTAATCTATTATTAGATGTTACAAAGGAAGGGCGCCTCATTACCCGCACGAATGCCCAGTTGTTGTTCGGACATCTACCTCTTCCTTCTTTTTTCAAGGGGAAGGCAATTGTAGAAGATGGATTTGATGATGCGCGCGGTGTTTATACTGTTCATGCGACGGTCTATAACGATGTCCTCGGTACGATTATGATGTATGCAGGCGAATTTGAAGAAGTAACGCGATAAATTCATTTAAATACTAGAGGATTTGTAAAGGTTTAATAATTGGTGATGAAGCCCGATTGAAAATGGAAAGCTTTTGTTAAAAAGAAATTTTTGTAAGGATTGTCTACTACCAGCCAATTTCATTTCAATCGTCTTCATTTTTACTTCCGCTAGATAACTAACTCTTGTCCCACAGAAAAACACCTTCGTTTAATAAGAATAGGTTACTATACCAGATTCTTTAACGAAAGGTGTTTTTATTTGTTTCATTTTATTAGGTTAGTGCCCTTTATCTTGAATTAAGGAAGGCTTCTTATAAAAAGAGTGTTTTCTACTTTAT
>JAGHSJ010000392.1 GCA_018065935.1 Candidatus Kurthia equi | reverse complement strand
GTATCATTTTAAAAGGTGCGCATCAAACAACTCGAGCTTATATTTTATTTCCAATTCCATAATTCCACATCTCCAAGTTGGAATTGATAAATGCCATTTTCTGCGCGCAGCTTTAGCAATTCTTTTGTGGGACCTGTTACGACTGCACCATATACTTTGAAACCATTTGATTGTATATATTCATATCGTTCTTCTAAATAACTTAGCCCAAGGAACCTTTCATAGTAGCTCTCTTTTTTATCCAACATCTCTTTCAAGTTCGTTAGATAATAATCCTTGCTTTCATCCATCATCTCCAGATTTAAAGTATGAATAAATGAACCACCATTAAAATCTTTACCATGTGCATGACCGCCATACAGTCCAATTTTATCTGATACAGTGTTTCCATTACCCGAACTACCGTATGAAGTTGGGGTAAAGCTTTCAAATTCCCCTGTGAACAATGGCATCCAAAGGACATCTAGATCATAATTCGCTACCTTTTTAAGCAATGCTTCTGGCGTCATATAATCAACTGTTGTAAATTTCATTTCAGCTACAGTTCCTTCAGGTAACTTTTCAAGTCGTTGCCAAACCGTTTGTGAGGATTCATCTTCAGCATCTTCATATTTATTCGCATCGTTCGGTAAAACAAAGGAAAACTCATTAAGTACTGCTCGTCCTGGATGTTCATACTGTATGTGTGAAAAGACGTTCAATAAACTTTTCGTAACCTTTACATCACCAATTAACGTTTCCTCTTTTCCTACAACTTTTAAAAGCGGATTAGAAAATTGTTGTGTCCCCGTTGCACGAATAGAACTACCTAATATACTTGTAAAATCCGCATAGACATTCGGATATTTCATGCTCGTTGCCACTCTTGCATAATACGCATCCTCATTTTTAGTGTCCGTCGCATCAGAAATTAGCGTGATAGCAAGCATATAAATCCAATAAATAAATGCAATGATTATGATAATCCGTACGATTTTAATCGTTAATAACCATTTGGAACGTTTTAAAATTTTAGCTTCTTTTTCCTGCGTCCATTCATTCATAAAAATCTACCTCCCTCTTCATCAGTTCATTAATTTTCTTGCGGGCTCGATGTAGCAGCACCTTACTATTTTCCTCTGAAATTTGAAGGAGCATGCTAATTTCCCGATTAGAAAGATGCTCATCTTCTCTTAAAATATATACCGTCCGATATTTTTCAGGTAATTGTGCTAAAATCACTTGCAATGTTTGCGCATATTCCTTTTCAACGAGTTCATGCTCTGGCAAACCATATGGACTTACCATTTCTTTTGGTTTTAAAAATAATTGAAAAAGTGGATTTTTTCTTCTACGCTCTAATTTTCGCCATTCATCTAAATATGTATTTCTTGCTACTTGAAATAGCCACGCTTTCGCATTATCAGCATCCGCTTGTTGCAAATGAATCGTAGCGCGGACAAAGGTTTCTTGTACTAAATCTTCAGCAAGTTCGGCATTTCCGCACATTTTATATAAGTAATAATACAAAGATTTCATATGCTGACGATAAAGAGCATCTAATTTATCAGTATTATGCATGCTTCCTCCTTTCTAGCGCTATACCTTACACGTTATCTCGCTAAGAATGTTACACTATTTTTTCCATTAAAGAAAAAGAGTTCGAATTTGTTTACAATTTACACTTATTGTACTGCCTAAAATAGCATGACAGTGGACAAGTAATTGCGCAAAAAAAGAACACCTACTTTTATTATTCAGTAGGTGTTGTAATTGGTGCAATAGCAATAAAAAGAATGCTACGACTTTTCGTAATTCCTATCTTTTTCATACATCCACCCACTCCGTTATGTTTTTAATTATCATACTGAAGCTTATGAAATGGATCTTACATAACAAACGCAAAGATGTTTCCTTTTAAGATTTTCAAACTCTTCTAAATCTGTACCCGTATAGTGCGCAAACATTGTAACTGGATAAAAACTTTTCCGTGTTGGTAACTGAACTGTTTTAATTTCATTCCCTTCCAAATACAAATGATAGTAGGATGTGGTCTGATCAAAATTCATTTTTTCATACCATTTTTGCACCCATTTATCATCTCGTGTCCACGCTTCCAAATAAGTTAGGTTTAATTCTTTGGATTCTTTCATCGCTGCTTCTAATAGCTTTTCTCCGATTCCCTTTCGTTGATAATCTGGGTGAACCGCAATATGCCAAATCATTCCGCCTAAACTGTCTTTAGTCGTACAAACAGATTTTGGCTCTTTTTCATATTCAATATCGATTAATCCTACAACCTGATTATCCATAATAGCGACCAGTTCTATTGAAGGGTTTTCATATACTTCTTTTTCCTTTAACACATTGTCATAATAGGCTGTATTCAAAAATGATAACACTCGGCAGCGTAACCATCCTTGTTCATCATTTTCTGTATATTTACGAATAATCATATTTTTCTCCTTACTATTTATCATAAAACACCCCTAAAAAGACCCTTATTTTTACATTTTGACGTTTTAATTG
>JAGHSJ010000062.1 GCA_018065935.1 Candidatus Kurthia equi | reverse complement strand
GGTAAAACACTAGCAATCGTGAAGGGAGATAAGCTCCCAAACGCATTAGATTTCTTATCGCATGTTAAGGATAGTAACCCTGCTAATTTTTCAATTACACATGTTTACTTTGCAGATTACAGCAAACTACCAAATCAAGTAGGAACGCATGATGTATTTATGGAAATTAATGATACAGCCAAAAATATACGTAAAATCCCGGCAAGATTAATTGTTGTCGATACAGCATATGGTGTTTCCGCAAATGATTTTGTTGTGAACTTAAGTGAACTTAAAGGAAATGATACAGACGAAAAATTACAAACTTATTTATTAAGTCAAGCACAAGCAAAAGCATGGGGAATCGATAAAAAAACGCTCATCGATTATACAGATAAATTATCAATAGCTGACTTAACAAGCATTAAACAAATGAAAGCTGGAAAATATCAGTTGAAAACTAGCTTTGATCAAACCGCAATAAACCCTAATGCTAAAGGTGAAAAATTATTTAAAGTTACGGTATTAAATGATGAAGCAGTCAGTCCAACAGACCCTGAAAATCCAGGGGAAGGTTCACCGAAAGAAAAAGAAAATGGAGGAACTGGTCAAACAGGTTTATTAAAATTAGACTATGCTCCGACAAGCTTTGACTTTGGAACTGTAAAATATGGATTTGATGCAGTAGATAGAAATGCTAAGAAAACATTAAGTGACAAGCAATGGTTGCAAGTTTCTGATAATCGTGAAGAGACAAAACATACAAATTGGTCTGTTCAAGTAGCTCAAAATCATACATTACAATCTTCAGATGGTAAGGAACTCAAAGGTGCGACCATTCAAATACCAGAGGGTAAAAAATATAATCAAAATTATACAGGTAAAGAAATCATAGGCGAAAATGGACCTTTAATTTCTAATCGTGTGGATATTTCTACAGAACCAAGCACGATTTTCCAAACAGACAATCAGCAAGGTATTATGGGAGACATTTCTACAAATGTTTGGAATGCTAGCGATGTGAAATTGCATATACCTGGTAATCAAATTTTAGATTACACCGATTATACGAATACCATCAATTGGACCTTAATAGCTGAACCTTAATAGTTAATTGTATACCAAAATTAAAAACAACCAGTTTTCGATAATTTATATCGTTAACTGGTTTTTTAGCGTAGAAAAAATTTTAAAGAAGAATAAGGTATCGATAATTTTTGAAAATAGTGAGTTTTATAAAGCTTTACTGCATTATTTTTGGATAAGTCATATATTACCTTTTCAAAAGGAAGATTTGAACCAGGTCTTTTCCTCAGTTTGTTATTATTTAAACGAATGGAAAATAATGTTTGGGTTTTATTTTCGTAATTTTCAGTTATTTTATGGTTAATTAAAGTAAATAAAGGTTAGAAAGGAGTTTCTTCTTTGAAAAAATTGATTATTAGTGTGGTAAGTTTTGTATTTATACTTAGTTCAATTATTTTTTATGTGAGTACGGCCTCAGCTGAAACAACCATTCCTACGAATGAACAGGGAGAATCAATTAAGGAGGGACAGATAAGTGAACAGCCCAGTGAAAAAATAAATAACCTTAAAATACTGGGGAATTCAGCTATAGTAGCGGAAAATGAAAGAAATGTTAGTAGCTGGCGGGATTTTGTAGATGCCTTGAAAAATAAAAAAATAAATATTATTAATATTCAGGCAGATTTTTATAACACAAAACGTTTTTCGGGACTTGAAGACGCTACATCTATCCCATCGCGCTCGATAAAAATAAATGGTAATAACCATATAATCGATTTCCGTGCGATGAAATTTTATAATGCAAATGCTATAAAAAAAGGACAAAATACTAAATGGCAAATGAATGATTTAACGATGTATGGACAAAATTATTATGGACCATTTAAAGGGATTTGTAATGATGGGAAGGCGGATAACGCAGTCATTCAATATAATAATGTCAACTATACAGGTGCCCAATTAACAGCGTCATATGATTGGGGAATTGAATTTGCTGGAGATGTTATAAACCAATCAGTAAATGAATATCAATCGCCTTTTGATGGGAAAGTATATCGAACACTTTCAAATCAAGAGAATATAGAAGCCGCAGCAATTACCTTTAAAAAGAATAGTCATTACCAAGGGACAACGCAAAATGCAGGGGTCTTAATAGTTGGTTATAAAGGTAATATTATTTTGGAGGACTATGCTACTGTAGACTTAACATCGGGAGGCAAAGGTGGAGGATATGAAGCCTATGCAGTGAAATTAGAAGGCTCGCTAACTGCAAACACACACTCGAATTTAACAATAAATACGAAAAAAGAAAGTGCTCAATACGCTATTTACTTTACTTGTAATTACGGAGGATTAGCCATTAAGCCACAAGCAAATGTGACGATAAATTCAAATGGTAAAGGAACAAGAGAAGCGTTGTTTTTTAAATGGCATGGATTTATTGTTATTGATGGAGAAGGTCAGCTCAATATTAATGGATTTAATCGAGGGGCAAATACCTCTAGTCTAATTCGTATGCTTTGCTACAGTCAAATTATTGTAAAAGAGAATGGTATCCTAAATGTGAAATCCGATGCAGACGGCTCAGGATCCTATAAATTAATTCACTTAGATCCACATTCTACAGTGGAGTTTACTAACGCTAAAAAGGTCAATTTACAATTTGTTTTACCTAAACAAAAATCAACTGTGAATACAAGAACTTTCACCAATGGGACTAAAAAGAGAAATATATTTTATATGGATGCAAGTTTAAAAGTGAAAGAACAAGATTTGAAAGCATGGAATATGAATCAATTAGATGCAAATGAACATTCTAAATCAACCTATCAATGGACGATGCTCAAGTCGATGGATTCTAAATTTTATTATACAAAAGCACTTAAAAACTATGCCGTTTCATCAAATGAAAATGTGAAAAATAGTTTTATAATAAACTTTAATGCAAATGACTATAGTCGATTACTATACACAAATGGTACGACTTTAGAAATGAATCTATTAAATGAACCGAATGATAATGAAAAAGATGTGAATGCTACTGTTTTAAAGGGTAGAACAGAGCCTGGTGCGCTTGTACGAGTGACAGGTGATCCTGCGCTACCAAAACCAGCAGTTTCATCAGGGATTACGAACTCACAAGATCCAAATATAACAGATGACTATACTGTCCAAGCGGATAAAAATGGTGATTTTGAAGTGTATACAGTCAGTGGTCAGTATTTTTCAGCAGCAAATGAATTAACGGTTTTTGCCTATTTAAATGGCAAGAATACAAGTGAAATAGTTGATATTCAAGACAAAACAGCACCAACAGCAAGCTCTGTAAATTTATTTAGTTTAGCAGGTAAAAAGCTACCTGGTCCGAGTCTTTTTACTGAGAATGTAAAAGATAAACCAAATAAAGTCAATGAAGTATTTTATGAATTTAAAGAAGATTATTCAAAAATCATGAATCAAAAAGGAGAATATACGGTTGAAGTTATAGTGAGTGATGCTGCAGGAAATAAATCAATCGTTCGTTCTAAAATGTATATTTATGATGAAGAATATTCAATTGAAGCAAATGATAGTGTCATTACATTAGATGAATTAAAACAAAATAATACAGATGATTTACTTAAAGCGGTGGTACTAAAAAAATCAAATGCTACAGGTAAAATCACAAAATTATTTGAAGAAATTGATTGTACAAATCAGATTAAAATTAAAGATTTATCAGAATTGAAAGCGCAAAAAGAAGGTATATACAATATTGTATTAACGTTAGGAAATCCAAGTGACTTTAATTTTTATACGAAAGAAATAAAAATTAAAGTCGCAAAAAATGCGAAAGACAAAATAATAGGTGTAAGTGATGCCAAACTAAATTCACAGTCATTGGAGAAGGTGGCCAGGAGCAAGGGAAAAGAAAATCCTGCGAAAAAATTAATTGTAAGTAGGAATAGTGGGCAAGGAAATTACAATGCTCATAAAGATAGCGCGATTGTGAAAGTTGCAGCAACAGCTCTAGATATCAACCTTTTAGATGAAGTTAATGACAATGAAAGTATTCCGAATTCATCTATAGTTAAAGGGAAAACATCTCCTGGTGCACTTGTGCGAGTGACAGGTGATCCGGCCTTACCAATCCCTTCATTATCTTCTGGCATGAGTGGTTCCTCAGATCCGTTATTATCAAAAAATTTCACTGTAAAAGCGGATGCTAATGGCTATTTTGAAGTAAAGACTCAGCAAGGTAAGTATTTAACAGCTATAAATAATCTAACGATTTTTACTTATTTAAATGGGCAACAACTAACGAAAACAGTTGAAATAATGGATAAAACAGCACCAATAGGAAGCGGGTTAAGTTTAGCAATTGTAAAAGGAGAAAATTTACCAGCAGCTGAAAAGTTTTTAGAAAATGTAAAAGATAAGCTGAATAAAAATATGACGAAAAACTATGCATTTTCAGAAGATTATTCTGCTTTAACAGGAATTGTAGGGAGTCATCCGATTCAAGTAATATTGAGTGATGCTTATGGTAATTCAAGTATTATTCCTGCTTCATTTGATACCTACTCAACTAAATATAGAATTTTATCGAGAAATTTTGTCATTCCATTAAGTGAATTGAAACAACTCACAACTGAAGACGAATTGAAAAATATGCTCCTTCATAAAGGGGAGTTAAATGTACTCAGTGTGGAAGACTTTGTATTGCAGAGTCGCTTATCAAGATTGAGTATTTTAGATGCGAATCAGTTAGTAGATTATAAATCAGGTATATATCAAATTCATATGGAAGCAGGTAGAGGATTTGATAATGACAAATATATTACGAAAGGCAATGTATTTGTTACTGTTATAAATAATGAGCAGGTTAAGCCAAGTAAACCGGATAATCCAGGCGGTGGTGAACCAGATGAAAAAGAAAATGAAGGTACAGGAGAATCAGGGCTATTAAAATTAGATTATGCGCCTTCCACATTTGATTTTGGTGTTGTGAAATATGGATTTGATTCGATAAATGTAAGGGCTATAAAAACAACAAGTAGTAAACAATGGATTCAAGTTTCCGATGATCGTGTGAAAGATTCTTCGAAAAATGAGATAAAAAATTGGAGTATTCAAGTTGCACAGAATCATCCTTTAGCTACTGCAGCTGGTAAAGAGTTAAAAGGAGCGACAATTACAATTCCAAAAGGAAAAACGTATAATCAATTAACTAAAAATCAAGAAGTGACGGATATTTCTAAATTATCATCAAATGAGGTAACCATCTCTTCTACACCAACAACAATTTTTGAAGCGGATAATTCCTTTTATTCGATGCAATATATTTCAACAAATGTCTGGGATGCGACAGATGTTAAACTGCATATTCCAGGAAATCAAAATATAGATTTCACAAACTATACAAATACAATTAATTGGTCTTTAGTGGCTGAACCATAAGGAATAAGAAGTAAGAAAGAATCTTGCGGCTGTAAGCAAGTTAATTTCTTGCTTTTTTTATTTCCTGGGAAATCACTCGATTTCAAAACTACTTTTATACAAATGTTGAATATTCAGAAAAGAAATAAAAATACATTTGACAGAATAAATATACATATCTATAATAGGTAACATCAACCAAACATAAAGGGAGCGGTATAAATGAAATTATTAGAAGAGGTACAATTACAAATCGTAAAAAGTTTAAAGGGAAAGGATTTAATTTCATTAATTGATTATACGAGTGAAGAAGTGCAACAGCTGGTAGATTTAGCAATTCAATTAAAAACGATTACAAAAGAAGGAAAATGTCCAAAGCTATTGGAAGGTAAAACTTTAGCGATGATTTTTGAAAAAAATTCAACACGTACACGTATTTCTTTTGAGGTGGGTATGCATCAATTAGGTGGTAAAGGAATGTATATGAATGCACGTGATTTACAGATTGGACGTGGCGAATCTGTCCATGATACAGCGCATGTTATGTCAGGATATGTCGATGGTATTATGATTCGTGCAAATTCTCACCAAATGGTACAAGAATTAGCTAAACACGCATCCATTCCTGTAATCAATGGTCTAACAGATCTTTCACATCCTTGCCAAGCATTAGCTGACTTAGAAACAATTAAAGAGGTAAAAGGTCATTTTACGGGTCTTAAATTAGCTTATATTGGTGATGGGAATAATGTAGCACATTCATTAGTTGTGGCAGCTGCTCATGTAGGGATGGATGTAGTTGTAGCAGCGCCAAAAGGTTATGAACCGTCTGCAGAAGTGATGCAAATGGCAACAGCCTTAGCAGCGACAAATGGGAGTACCGTAGCATTTACAAATGACCCATTTGAAGCAGCAACAAATGCTGATGTTATTTATACAGATGTGTGGACATCGATGGGACAAGAAGAAGAGTCAGCAAAACGTTTGAAAGACTTCGAAGGATTCCAAATTTCAGATGAATTAGTAGCAAAAGCAAAAACAGATTATCTATTTTTACATTGCTTACCTGCTCATCGTGAAGAAGAAGTGGCTTCAACTGTTATTGATGGAGCAAATTCATATATTTTCCAACAAGCAGAAAATCGTTTACATGCTCAAAAAGCAGTATTGGTATCTGTTTTAGGTTAAACATTTCATACCAAATAAACTGTATGGTTATGTGATTTTTATTCATATAATCATACAGTTTTTTCTTTCTGAATAAGTTATAATGGAAATATTATCGGAATATTCTAAAAAGGGGATGTTTTTTTTGAAAGCAGTCTATATTCAATATGGAGAAGTGATCGTAGGGAATCAGCCTTCCCCTACATTGGATCAGGGGGAAGTGTTAGTCAAGATTAATGCAGCAAGTTTAAATAGAAGAGATTTATATACAGCTGGAAGATTAGGAAATAATGAAGAAGCTTTAATTATTGGCTCAGATGCAACAGGGATAATAAAAGCAGTCGCTCCAGATGTAATTGACTGGGAAATAGGTCAGGAGGTTATTGTCAATCCATCACTTAGATGGTATGAAAATACTGCTGTTCCACCAAATGACTTTGAAATCCTAAGTTTACCGGATAATGGGACCTTTGCAGAAGAAATGGTTATATCACAGCAACAACTAGAAAAGAAACCTACATACTTAACAACAGACGAAGCAGCTACCATTGGAATTGCACCATTAACAGCGTATCGTGCATTAGTGACGAAAGGAAATATTCAAGCAGGGCAAACGATTTTTATTCCTGGAGCAGGTAGTGGTGTAGCGACATTTATTATACAATTTGCTCACGCATTAGGAGCACGTGTCATTGTTTCTTCGCGTTCAGAATATAAAAGACAACAAGCTCTAAAAATTGGTGCTGATTTAGCAATTGACACAAACGGGGATTGGCCAAAGCTATTGAGGGATGAAATAATTGATTTAGTTATCGATAGTGTGGGAGAAGCGACTTTTAATCGTTCGTTGGAGGTTTTGAAAAAGGGTGGTACACTAGTAACATTCGGTGCAACAACTGAAGACATCACTTCGATTAATTTACGTGACTTTTTCTATGGGCAGTATACCCTTCATGGAACCACTTTAGGTAGTCGGGAAGAATTTAGAGCATGTATTGAATTAATGACACAGCATATGATTCGTCCGATTATTGATGAAGTTTATCCACTGGAAGAGGCACTTCAAGGAATTGAGAGGTTGCAAGTGAACGCACAGTTTGGCAAAATAGTAGTAACGATGTAAAAAAAGGCGGTTTATGAATGAAAAGAATAGAATCCTCTTCCAACTCTTTAGTGAAGTATTGGAAAAAACTTGCGACAACTCGTAAAGAACGCGATAAAACGGGTGAATTTTTAGTAGAAGGCTTTCATTTAGTAGAAGAAGCATTAAATGGAACAGAAGTTATTAATTTAATTATTCGAGATGGCGTTGAAATTCCACATAATTGGAATGTTGATAATATTTATATAATAGAAGTAACTCCTGAAATTGCAGCAGAATTTGCAGAGACAGAACACTCACAAGGCATCTTTGCACATTGTAAGCAACCAGACTTTCAAGTGAAATCTTCTTGGAAAAAATTATTATTAGTCGATGCAGTTCAAGACCCTGGTAATGTTGGTACGATGATTCGTACAGCAGATGCGGCAGGAATTGATGCAGTTATTTTAGGCAAAGGCAGTGCAGATCCTTTCAATGCGAAAACAGTGCGTTCTACGCAAGGCTCAATTTTTCATATTCCTGTAATACGAGGCGATTTAATTGAATGGGTAGAACAGTTAAAAACAAATGATGTACCAGTTTACGGTACAGCGCTTGATGCAACTTCAGTTGTTTATAATAAAGTAGAAAAAGGTCCAGCTTTTGCTTTAATTATGGGGAATGAGGGTTCAGGTATTTCAAAAGAATTATTACAGCAAACAACACAAAATGTCATCATTCCAATTATGGGTGGGGCAGAATCGTTAAATGTAGCTGTAGCATCCGGAATCGTATTATACTATTTTGCAACTGTATAGTAGACATTTAAGGAATAAACGGAGTATTTAAGAGATAGTCATAGTCTTAGAAGGAAGAAATCGTATGCAATTTACTCTTGCGATTTCTTCCTTTTATTATGGATGAAAAAAGGGAGAAGAGTGGCTGTTTATTTAAATTTTGATTGTCATTTTTGTTGTATATAAGCTATTTTTCTATCTGTAAATCTATTAATTGTCTGAAACTTGTTTAGTAGGTTTTTAGGTAGGATAGTAGTTAATAGACTTTGGATGTATTCATGATATAATTTTTAGGCATAAAGATAGTTATTTTAAACAAAATATATAGTAAAAAGGTGTTATGGAATGTTTCTTAAACGCGTAGAGAAAAATAATATAGATGAATTATTGAAAATGAGTGAAGCATTAGTTGAACAAGCTAAAAAAGGTGAATTTCAACTTTCGCAATCTGCAAATAACTTAGAAGATAAAGAAAAACAAATAGTTGAAAATTTTCAACTGTTTAATGCGTTACGTGATTTAAATGAAAGCCGTTTACAACAAAAAGTAGATACGATGGCGAAGGTTAATGAAATTGGTTTTTGGGAGCTAACTTTAGAAAAACCTGATTTATTTGACCCTGCCAATCAATTACAAATTTCAAATGAGCTTTTATCAATACTGGGTTATCGTAAAGATGATGTTCAACAAAGTTTAAAAGGGTTGGAACGTCTGGTACACCCAGATCAAGGCAAAGAAGTTGTTGAAAAACTAACGAAACATTTAGCTGATTATAGTGGGAATTCTGTTTTTGATATGAAACATTTCATGCGTGTGAAAAATGGTGAGTATCATTTAGTACATACGTATGGCTATGCAATGCGTAGAGCTGACGGTACACCCTATCGTATGATAGCGACCATTACTGATATTCATGAAGAAGAAATGAATCGTACGCATTTAAAAGAATATGTTTCTCGTTATGATTTAATCACGGAGGTACTAGAAGAAGCACCATGGGATATGCAAATTGTTGATGGGAATCCGAATAATCTAGAAAATCCATGGTGGTGGTCAGATCAATTCCGTCGAACATTAGGTTTCAAAAATGAACAGGACTTTCCAAATGTCATGAATTCTTGGTCGGATCGTTTACATCCAGATGATGCAGAGCGAGCGTTTGCAGCATTTGCAGCTCATTTAAATGATTATTCTGGTCGTACACCATTCTGCGAAGAATACCGTTTGCAATTAAAAAATGGTGAGTATCGTTGGTTCTTAGCTAATGGTGTATCGGCACGTGATGAAAAAGGAAGACCTTATCGTATAGCGGGGTCTATTCGAGATATCACGCATTTGAAATTGAAGGAACAAAATGTACAAGAAACTACTTCACGCATGGAAGAATTATCAGCTTCCATTTCTGAAATGGTGAATGGAATTATGCAAATTGCGTCACAGGCACAACAATTAGCAGCCACTCAGGAGATGACAACGACTTCAGCAAATGAAGCAAAAAAACGAGCAGATGAAACAAAAGAAATTTCAACATTTATTCGTGGAATCGCCGATCAAACCAATTTACTTGGTTTAAATGCAGCAATTGAATCTGCACGTGCAGGTGAACATGGAAAAGGTTTTGCCGTCGTGGCAGACGAAGTACGTAAGCTAGCAGTTAATTCTTCATCCGCTACAGGAGAAATCGAGACGAGTTTGACAGAAATGAAAAATTCAATTGAATCGATTATCGATCAAATGGATATTATTAACGAGTTAGCTCAAACGCAGGCAGCACTAGCGGAACAAGTGAATGCTTCTGTTGAAGAAATTAATACGATGTCTCTTGATTTAGTTGAGTTTGCAAAACAAGGCTGATTTAAGTTTTTGTGAGGTTGAAAGATTTTTTAATCTGTCGTATGATAGAATATATAAATTAAAATGCATTGATCGGGAAAAAGTAAGCTATATATGCAGACAGGGAGTAGCCACCATAGACTGTAAGTGGATGCATGCCTCTATAATAGTAGAAATTCACCCCGTTAGCAGCAACCGGGACCAGCAGAAGGCTGTAAAGGTTTGCCGGCAAATGAGCCGTTAATTCAATCGAGTGATTGCATCTTTTTGCAATAACTAGGGTGGTAACGCGAATAATCCTCGTCCCTTTTTTGGGACGGGGTTTTTTTATGCTTTGGCATGGACGCTTACCTATGTAAAGTTAAAAGGAGGAATTTGTTATGGAAATGGCTGAACAATTAACGCAGTTAAAACAACAAGCGTTAGAAAAAATCCAAGCGGCACAAGATGTAAAACAATTAAATGAAGTACGTGTTGCTTATTTAGGTAAAAAAGGACCTATTACGGATTTATTAAAAGGCATGGGGAAATTACCTGCTGAAGAACGTCCGAAAATGGGGGCGCTAGTAAATGAAGTACGTGGGGAAGTACAACAAGTACTTGAAGCACGTATGGTAGAACTAGAAGAACTTGCGGTTGAAGCGCAATTAGCGAAAGAAACAATTGATGTCACATTACCAGGTCGCACAGTAAAGGTTGCAAATTCACATCCTTTAACACGTGTTATCGAAGAAATTGAAGACTTATTCATTGGAATGGGCTATGAAATTGAAGAAGGCCCAGAAGTGGAAAAGGATTATTATAACTTTGAAGCATTAAACTTACCAAAAGGTCATCCAGCACGTGATATGCAAGATACTTTCTATATTTCAGAGGAAATCCTATTACGTACACATACTTCACCAGTTCAAGCACGTACAATGGAAAGAAAACAAGGTTCTTCTATTAAAATCATTTGCCCAGGTAAAGTATTCCGTCGTGACAATGATGATGCAACACACTCACATCAATTCAATCAAATTGAAGGTTTAGTTGTTGGAGAAAATATTCGCATGAGTGATTTAAAAGGAACTTTAGATTTATTCGCGAAGAAAATGTTCGGTGACGAACGTGAAATCCGTTTACGTCCAAGTTACTTCCCATTCACTGAGCCTTCAGTTGAAATGGATATCTCATGCTTCAAGTGTGGCGGGGAAGGCTGTAACGTATGTAAAGGAACAGGCTGGATTGAAATTTTAGGAGCAGGTATGGTTCATCCAAATGTTCTTGAAATGGCTGGCTATGATTCTAAAAAAGTAACTGGTTTTGCATTCGGTATGGGACCAGAGCGTATTGCAATGTTGAAATACGGTGTTGATGACATCCGTCATTTCTATACAAATGATGTTCGTTTCTTAGAACAATTCCATAGAGCAGAAGATTAGGAGGAGTTACGATGTACGTATCTTTAAAATGGTTATCTAAATATGTAGACATTTCAGGCATTGAACCACAAGATTTAGCAGAGAAAATTACACGCTCTGGTATCGAGGTTGAAGGCATTGAATATTTATCAGCTGGTCTTAAAAAATTAATGGTCGGTGAAATAAAAGAAAAAGTAAAACACCCAGAAGCAGACAAATTAAATATTTGCCAAGTAGACTTCGGTGAAGAAGAATTATCACAAATCGTATGTGGTGCTCCAAACGTTGCGGTTGGACAAAAAGTTATCGTTGCACGTCCTGGCGCACATTTACCTGGGGGTAAAATTAAAAAAGCGAAGCTTCGTGGAGAAGTATCCCATGGAATGATTTGTTCATTACAAGAGCTTGGTATTGAAGGGAAAGTTGTTCCAAAAGCATATGCTGAAGGAATTTATGTCTTACCTGCTGAAACACCAGTTGGTTCTGATGCAGTTGAAGTATTAGGATTAGATGATGTTGTATTAGAACTAGGTCTTACGCCTAACCGTTCAGATGCCATGAGTATGTTAGGTGTAGCTTATGAAGTAGCGGCTATTTTAGATCGTGAAATTAAGCTGCCAGAAACAACACATGCTGTTTCTGCTAAAAAAGCTTCAGAGGTAATTAAAGTATCTGTTGAAGCTATGAAAGAAAACCCAATGTATGCTGCTAAAGTTGTTGAAAATGTACAAATCGGTGAATCACCACTTTGGTTACAACAATCACTTATGGCTGCAGGCGTACGCCCATTAAATAATGTAGTAGATATTACAAATTACATCTTAATGGAATATGGTCAACCGCTACATGCATTTGATTATGATGCACTTGGTACAGGTGAAATTGTCGTTCGTATGGCAACTGAAGATGAAGCAATTAAAACACTTGATGGGAAAGACCGTACATTAAAAACTTCTAACTTAGTTATCACTAACGGTAAAGAGCCAGTAGCAGTAGCAGGTGTTATGGGTGGCTTCGATTCAGAAGTAACAGCGAAAACAACTACTGTAGTGATTGAGTCTGCTTACTTTGATGGTTTATCAGTTCGCTATACATCGAAAGATTTAGGTCTACGCAGTGATGCAAGTGCTCGTTTCGAAAAAGGAATTGATCCAAATCGTGTGCTTCCAGCTGCAGAGCGTGCGGCACAATTAATGGCAGAAATCGCTGGCGGTACAGTACTTGAAGGTACCGTATTAGTTGATGAGTTGGATAAAACGCCAGCTCGCGTTGTTGTATCACCTGACTTTATCAATTCACGTCTAGGTATGAAAATTTCATTAAATGAAATGGTATCTATTCTTAAACGTTTACGCTTTGATGTAGAGCCAGCAAATGGCTTATTAATTATTGACGCACCGACACGTCGTCAAGATATTAAAATTGAAGAAGATATTGTAGAAGAAATTGCACGTTTATATGGTTACGATGAAATTCCTAAAACAATCCCAGTGGGTGAAACAACAATTGGTAGTTTATCTCCTTACCAAGCAAAACGTCGTGTAACACGTCGTCATCTTGAAGGTAGTGGCTTATACCAAGCGTTAACTTATTCACTTACATCTGATGAACTATCACAAAAATATGCGTTAAAAACAGAAGAAACAACACGTTTATTAATGCCCATGAGTGAAGATCACAGCACACTTCGTCAAAGCTTACTTCCACACTTAATTGAATCAGCACTATACAATGTATCGCGTCAAGCACCAGCTGTAGCGTTATATGAAATAGGTTCTGTTTTCTTAGGTAAAGAAGCAGATGGACTTCCAAAAGAAGAAGAGCATTTATCAATCGTTATGACTGGTAAATGGATTGACCATGCTTGGCAAGGCGAACACAAAGCAGTAGATTTCTATGTGCTTAAAGGTGTTATTGAAAGTTTAATTGAAAAATTAGGCTTGGCAGCTCGTGTTCAATATGTAAGTGGTACACAAGATGGGTTACATCCTGGTCGTACAGCTACAATTGAATTAGATGGTGAAAAAATTGGTTTCTTAGGTCAATTACATCCAAGAGAACAAAAATCTTTAGGACTAAAAGACACATATGTAGCTGAAATTAATTTTAAAGAATTAGCTGCAGCTTCAGTTGAAGCACTTATGTACACACCAGTTCCACGTTTCCCATCAATGTCACGTGATGTTGCACTAGTAGTAGAGCGCACAGTAGAAGCAGGCACGCTAGAAGCAATTATTACTGAAGCAGGTGGCGAACTATTGAAATCTGTTCATGTATTTGATCTTTATGAAGGTAGTAATATGCCAGAAGGTAAAAAATCACTAGGATTTACATTGAAATACTTCAATCCAGAAAAAACATTAACGGATGATGAAGTTGTAGAAGCACATGATTTAGTTTTAGAAGCATTAAAAATGAAAGCAAATGCAGAGTTACGTTAGAAATATTCTCGGTAACCCACGAAAAATTCTATT
>JAGHSJ010000117.1 GCA_018065935.1 Candidatus Kurthia equi | reverse complement strand
GGTTATAATAGATAATACATATTTACTAAATAATAAGGACTGATAACTTATGAATGAGCAATTAATAAAAAGTAAAACGATCAAAGTATCTGCACAACGTCATTTGGTGATTCCGAAAGAATACTATGAAGCACTGAATATCGGTGAGGAAGTAACGATTGAATTACATGAAGGGCATTTATTGATCAAACCGGTAATTAAAGTGAGTGAGGATTTTGCGGAGAACTTACTAGAGGAATTAATCGCAGCTGGTTTTAGTGGCGAGGAATTGATCGCGAAATTTAAAGAAGTGAAGCAAATGGTGCTCAATGGTGAAAAACCATTCCTATAACTATATAATAGAAGAAACTTATAATTAAACCTAATTGGAGGCGTGCTATGTTCGCTCAAATTGATCAAAAAAAAGCTTTATTAGATACAAAAAGACCTTTACCTAAGTATACGTTAAAAAGCTTAGAAGAAAAGCTTCTATTAGAATGGACATATAACTCTAATGCTATAGAAGGCAATACATTAACCATGCAGGAAACAAAGGTTGTACTTGAAGGAATTACGGTTGGTGGTAAAACGATGCGTGAGCATTTAGAGGTTATTAACCATCGTGATGCGATCAGCTTCGTTGAAGAAATCGTTCGAAAAGAAGACCCTTTATCACAATGGCAAATTAAAAATCTCCATCGACTGGTTTTAAAAGGAATCGATGATCAATACGCAGGCGTTTATCGTGATCAACAAGTACTAATCGCTGGTGCAACACATACGCCACCTGCACATTATTTAATTCAAGTAGAAATGGACCGTTTAATGCAGTGGTATGAAAACGAAGCAAAGGATTTACATCCTATTGTACGTGGTGCGATGCTGCATGCAATTTTTGTTGGGATTCATCCTTTTATCGATGGTAATGGCCGAACTTCACGCTTATTACTAAACCTTGAATTAATGAAAGAAGGCTATCCCCCTGTCATAATTCGTGTTGAGAATCGATTAGCTTATTATGAAGCGTTAGATAAATCAATTGCTCAAAATGATTTCACAGATTTTGTTACGCTTGTTAGTGAAGAAGTTGAACGTTCTTTAAATTTATATTTAAGTGTTTTAGATTAATATGACGTCAGCTTAGACGATTCGAAATGTATAACTACCCGACTAACTGTTTTTCGATTCGTCTGAGCAGCTCTATTACAGTAATCAATAGAATGCAAATTAATTAATCGATTATTTCTTATCTGTATAAATAATCGATAGGTGTAATAATAATGCAATCAGACGGAACGAACTTTGAAACGATGCGTAGTTTGCAACAAGAACTAACTTTCAAAGAAGCCACAATTGTATTTGAAAAACAGGGCTTAAAATTTGGAGCAGAGCAACAACGTACACTTGGGCTAATTACAGAAGATGGCTATTATACAAACTTAGGATTACTGTTCTCTGACCAATGCGAGCATAAGATTAAATGTGCACGTTATTTTGGCAATGACAAGCTTGATTCCCAAGATCGTAAGGAGTTTACTGGCTCAATTTTAATGCAAGTAGAAGCAGCTTATGACTATTTAAGTCTTTATAATGCCAAATCTGC
Organism: Candidatus Kurthia equi; assembly: GCA_018065935.1. Lineage (GTDB taxonomy): Bacteria > Bacillota > Bacilli > Bacillales_A > Planococcaceae > Kurthia > Kurthia equi. Next base: position 625 of record JAGHSJ010000117.1, on the reverse strand, counting down.
ACACTTTGAAGGCTTACATCGGATTGAACAAGAAAGCTTTCCATCATATGCCTTACGTGAAGCGTTAATCAATGCAGCAACGCACCGAGATTATAGCTTTAGTGGAAGTATATTAATTCATCTGTTCCAAAATCGCTTAGAAATCGTTTCTGTTGGTGGATTAGTGAAGGGGTTAACATTAGAAGATATTGAACTGGGTATATCGCAAAGTCGTAATCCCAAACTTGCCAATGTATTCTATCGCCTAAAATTGATTGAAAGTTACGGCACGGGCTTGCAGCGTATGAAAGAAAGCTACAAACAAAGTATGGAACAACCATTTTGGACAATTGGCCCGAATGCTTTTATGGTCACACTACCGAAACAAACGATCAATACGCCTACTTCTGAAGATAGCGCATTGAATGATTGGTTAAAGGACAATCCCGAATTTACAACAAAAGAGCTTGAAGCTTATTTAAATAAAAGTAAAGCTACTGTACGTAAAATCATTGAAGATTTACTCGAGAAGAAGCGAATTATCCGTATCGGGAATGGTCCTTCGACGAGGTATCAAGTGAAGGATTAATTATATGTATTCATGGCTAATTAACATATTTTTTAAACACAACATACTTGTCAATAC
>JAGHSJ010000198.1 GCA_018065935.1 Candidatus Kurthia equi | reverse complement strand
ATATAATATACCTTATTTTTTGAAATTATACATTATTACTTTAATAGATTCATCATAAGTAGTTTACTAATTGACTATGTGCATCTATACCCCCTTAAATTGACTAGGTGTAGATTGACGATTACTTCCGTTGTTTTGTAAGGAATACATATCCACTAATTAATAGGGAGAATGTCAGTATAGCTAAAATAAGAGCCATTATTTGTCCAGTAATTGGCAATGCAAAATAAAAGGCTACACCACTCCAAGCGAGTGAAAAGATTGCATAAAAATAAAACGCACTATTTTTCAACGTGATGAGTACTATTAATACTGCGAGCACCCCAACAAAAACTCCCCAAGATGAAAAAATTATTCCTAATGCAATAGATGCAACGCTTACCTCTACAAATGCACTCCATTTCTTATGCTTTAATGAATGGAACAGCTTTTCCTTTATGATTTCATGACATTTTCCCTTATTCTCCATACACTCACTCCAATTAGTAGTTTAGTCGAATTATAGGCTACTAATTGAAAAGAATGTTAGCTTATTAGCAAATGTGTATGTGCTATAAGAAAATATGTATGTGGTCAAATTAATCGATGCACCTCTACTATTTCACTTTCTCTGTGCAACAAATCTATTTATATATTTAAGAAACTGTCGATATAAAAAACATGGTATTTTGCTAAGCAACTTTCCATAAAAAAATTAAGAGGCTGATTACATCTATGCGTTTACAACATAATATTGCAGCATTAAATACAATTGGTACATTATCAAAGAACACCCAAGCTACAACTAAAACTTTAGAAAAACTATCATCTGGATTTAAAATTAATCGAGCTGGAGATGATGCAGCTGGATTAGCCATTTCAGAAAAAATGCGCGCGCAAATTTCAGGACTCAAGATGGCAACTAAAAATGCACAAGATGGCATTTCATTAATTCAAACAACTGAAGGTGCTTTGAATGAAGTACATGCTATCCTTCAACGAGGTCGTGAAGTGGCTGTACAAGCCGCAAATGACACGAACACAAATGATGATCGCGAAAAATTGAATCAAGAGTTACAATCCATTTTTAATGAGATTGAAAATATTGGACAAGTCACCGAATTCAACTCAATAAAATTATTTACAGGTGACAATAATACGAGTGAAACGCCCATTCTTGCAATTTCAGCGAACACTGACAATGGGAGCAGTTATGATTCCATCAATAGTTCTGCTTCTGCCGATGTTAAAATAGCTTTAGCTAAAAGAATACATGATACGGTATTACCCTTTGCTGTAAAAGCTATACAAGACTTATATGGGAATTTATCAATGGACAGAACGGAAGCATATGAACTAGATGTTACCTTTGTTAATGAAGGTGCTGGTGGTTCCGTCGCTTACGTTAGCTCTGGTGTATACCCAAATGGTGATAGCTTTCCAACTAAATTAGCAGTGGATTTAGATGATGTTCTTTCATCAAGCCCTCTATGGATTGATGTCGACCGTATAATCACACATGAAATGGCTCATGCAGTTATGTCTGCATCAGGCATTAATTGGTCTGATACACCTAATTGGTTTATAGAGGGTTCTGCAGAATATGTAGCAGGTGCGAATGAACGCGTACGTTCCTCACTAAACTTTGCTGCTGGTGGATATTCAAATAGCTATGAAACAGCTTCAGAATCTGGAAAAAACGCCGCAATGAGCACGGTTTTAAATTCTATTTCTTCCTTAAGTAACGGTTCAGATTTTTATTCTGCAGGCTATTTAGCAACCGGTTATTTAGATAAATTAATTCAAAATACAACCCCTGGGAAGACAATCGCAAACTTTATGCAAGACCTTTCTACTGGGAAAACATTCGATCATGCCATTTCAGACTATACAAATCTAGCAAATCAAGCGGACTTTTTAGCAGACTTTAAAGGAGCAAATGGCTTGCAACATTTGAAAAATCTCGATCTATTCAACCCTACAAATTTAAGTAGTACTGGGAGCCCACTTGAAGGAAAAACAATTAACGGAACTACTTACGGTACTGGTGATACAAATCTAATCCCAGATTCCGGTACACCAAATACCATACCGACAATATTTACATACGATTGGCTTCCTTCTACAGGCGGTTCAGGAACAGCTGGAACACCACCCCCTACTAACCTTGGTTCTACTGGCGGCGGTACTGGAATTGGCGGTGGTACTGGAACTGGCGGTGGTACTGGAACTGGCGGTGGATTCACTACTTTAAATAATTTCATTCTTCAAATAGGGGCGAATTCGAATCAGACAATGCAAATCGATAAGATTGCCCTTTCTAAATCTGCACTAGCTATTAATACCGTTACTATTACAACGCAAACTACTGCCAATCAAGCGATTACGACAATTGATTCAGCCATTCAAAAAGTCTCAGAAGGGCGCAGTAAATATGGTGCATATCAAAATCGCTTAGAACACACAATGAATAATTTAGAAAATACTGCTGAAAACTTATCAGCAGCTGAATCTCGTATACGTGATACAGATATGGCATCCGAAATGATGAAATTCACAAAAAATAATATCTTAATGCAAGCTGCGCAGTCCATGTTATCTCAAGCGAATCAACAGCCACAAAGCGTACTACAATTATTAAATTAATTTGTATTTATGTGAAATCACATGTGAATAAAATCAAACCTAAAAGAAGGAGTTGTGAATTTTCAGCACAACTCCTTCTTTTCATTTTATAAGCGATAAAGTATAAAGATAAACGACTTTAACTCCACACATTTTTAGTCTACTTACCTTATACCTTTCAATCATACAAACACTGACTTCTTTTATCGTCTAATTTTTTCAGTATTTACTTGAATATAAACAAGCGAGCCTTCACTTGGAATTTCTATATCTTTAGGGTGAGATGGCGGATTGAATGGTATATTATCATCTTCAAAATACTCCAGCATAAGAGCGAGTACTTCTTGAGCCATTTCATACCCATCTGCAAAGTCATCTCCTGAAGTAAAAACCCCTTCTAAATCGGGAAATGTAACCCAGTATTGTCCTTCAAATCCTTTTTCTTTGATTGGCTCAAATATTGCATAATAACTATGTACTGCCATCTTTATACGACTCCCCTATCTATCTCTATTTATTTCATTTATCAGTTCACAATTAAATAGTCTAATAAATCCCTAAATCGAATCATTTTATAAAAAAATAAAGCTTCCGTTCACTTTGACATGAACGAAAACTTTTTATTTTATAAAGAAGCTTTTAGAATTGCTTCAACGTCTTCACGTTGTAATTTCGCGAAATTACCGAAAGGACCGTTTACTAGCGTGTGATCAATGATACTTTCAAATTTCTCATCTGTAATATCAAAATTCGCTAAACGAGATGGTGCACCAATTGATGTCCAGAATGTAGATAGTGCCTCAATACCTTCTAAAGCAACTTCCTCTTCTTTTTTACCTTCCGTTGTAATACCAAATACTTTCGTTGCTACTTTAACAAAACGTTGTGGATCAACATGTACATTGTGACGCATCCAGTTCGGGAATAAAATCGCTAAACCGGCTGCATGTGGAATATCGTAGTACGCCGATACCGCATGTTCAATATTATGTGTAGCCCAGTCGCCACGTGAACCTAATGCAAGGAAGCCGTTCAATCCAAGCGTACCAGCTAACATTAATGTTTCACGATGTTCATAATTCGTCGGATCTGCAAATGCTTTTGGTGCAACTTCAATCAACGTACGCAAAATACCTTCTGCCATTTCATCTGTTAAAGGTGTGTTTGTCGCATTGTGGAAATATTGTTCAAAAATATGGGTCATCGTATCAACTACACCGTTCACTACCTGATTTTGCGGTACAGAATACGTATACGTAGGATCTAAAATAGAGAATTTAGGGAAAACATGTGGGCTACCCCAACCATATTTTTCTTTTGTTTCCCAGTTTGTAATAACAGATCCTGAGTTCATTTCTGAAGCTGTTGCCGAAATAGTTAATACAACGGCTAATGGTAATGCACTTTGTGGCATTTCTTTTTTCGTCACAATATCCCACGCATCCGCTTCAGTTTTTGCGCCAGCTACAATCAATTTCGAGCAGTCAATTACTGAACCGCCACCAACTGCTAAAACTAAATCAATGTTTTCAGCTTTACATATTTCAATCCCCTTACGCGCTGTTGACACACGTGGGTTTGGTTCAACGCCACCAAGTTCGAAAATAGTTGCATCAATTGACTGTAATTGTTCAACTACTGCATCATATACACCATTCTTTTTTATACTTCCGCCACCGTATACAATCAACACATTTTTTCCGTATTTCGGTACTTCAGTTGCTAAATTTTTAATTGTATCCTGTCCAAAGTGGATACGTACTGGGTTGTAAAATGAAAATGTATTCATAAAATTCCTCCTCAACACAGGTTTCATTCTAACTCATAGAAAGAACCTGCTGCATATCTAGATTATACAGGAATACCTTCTATTGCTGAACCATAACGCCCTAGAACAGTACTTTTTTTATTAATTAACAAGCCTTTTGTGAAAAATGGCTGTAAAGATCAACCGAGCTGTTTTCGAAAATAAAAAAACACCACAAATCATTGAAGATTTGCGGTGTTTAGTGATGTCCCAGGAGGGATTCGAACCCCCGGACGTTATATATACGTTAATACTGCATCGCTATAGATAGGCGATAGTTGAAGCGTCAATTGAATCGTGCATTGACCGTTGGTACGATTTCCTTATTCTTTATTATATATCATCATCGCGTTTATGACAACTCTTTGAATAATTTATCATATCATCATAATGCCCGTAGTTTAGTTCTAAGGCGTATAGTTGAATTAATTTAAGCCTTTTTTCGCGATCCTTAAAGCCTCCCTTTATTAGTGCACGAAATACATCGTAAACTAACAAGTCATTTTCTGATATTTTCGCAACGCCATCTTCAATAGGCGCGAAGTTATAAACGCCATAATCCCGTATTTCTTCAAAGTTCTTCTGTACTGTCCGTTCTCGAATACCATACAACCCCGATAAGTCTTTTACGTTCATTTAATCAACTCCTATTTTATGATTCACATTGCGCAATGTTAGCGAAATGACCGGTACTTTTCGCAGTTCAAATATAGCATGTATTTAAGTGCTCCGTCAACGACTAAATTCCTCTAAAACGTTGATTTAACAACGTTCGTCGCCCTTTCGCTATCGTTTCGTTAGGTATGTTTTTACCCTTCTAATGGAAGAAACTCATACCCAAAAATAACCCCTCGCTTTAAATTTAATTTGCGTAAACTGCGATCACTAGACGACGGAGAATTTTCGGAGGGTGGCTTGGGGGGTATTTGCGCATAATAAAAAGGACAACGCTTATTGCTCGTTATCCTTCGCTTGCCTTACGTCTTGCGCTCTCTCTTTTCAGCGTTGCAATTGAAATTCCTGTTATTTCCGCTACCTGCGTAAAGCTATGCGTTTCTTTCAGCTTGAGCGCATGATCCAATTGTTTGCGCGAATACTTTGGCTTGCGTCCATCTCGATAGCCCTCGCGTTGTCTAGCAATTGCTCTTCCCGTTTGAGTACGCTCTACAATCATATCCCTTTCGAACTCTGCGAACCCTGCGAGCATCGTAAGCATTAATCTACCCATAGATGTATTCTCTACGACGCCCATATTAAGTACGTGCACTCTTACGCCTCTATCGAATAGGTCGCGTATGATATTGATAGCATCGGAAGCTGAACGCGCAAAGCGGTCGAGCTTCGTTACTACAATCGTATCTCCATCTTCTACTACGCTAAGCAATGCCGTAAACTCTGCGCGATCCTTCGTAGTTCCCGTAAACTTTTCTGCATAAAGAGTCGTGCAGCCTTCCGCGTTCAAAGCACGCGTTTGCTCCTCTAAAGATTGCGCTATAGTTGAAACACGCGCATAACCGTATTTAGTCATAATATCGCCCTTTCATTCTGATACCAATATATGATACCGCTTGATATACTGATACTATCACGATTGGATAACGGTGTCAAATATATTGAGTTATGATACCG
>JAGHSJ010000357.1 GCA_018065935.1 Candidatus Kurthia equi | reverse complement strand
TAATTAGCTATAGTTAATCTTGTAGAAAACAAATTATTTATACGGGGGTTTTTTTAATGGTCACAGTTAATTCTCAACAAGTAGCAATCGATTATATCGATGGGGTGTATGCTAAGCTACAAGCAAGTCATTCGCATGAACCTGAATTCTTACAAGCAGTGAAAGAAATTATTTACTCACTTACTCCTGTTTTTGCACAACGTCCTGAATATATGAAAGCGAGTCTTTTAGAACGCATTGTAGAACCTGAACGTGTGGTTAAATTCCGCGTTTCTTGGATTGATGATGCTGGTAAAGTACAAGTAAATCGTGGCTTCCGTGTTCAGTATAGCTCAGCTATCGGACCTTATAAAGGCGGCTTACGTTTCCACCCATCAGTAAATGAAAGTATTATCAAGTTCTTGGGCTTTGAACAGATTTTCAAAAACTCGCTTACTGGACAACCAATTGGTGGTGCCAAAGGTGGTTCTGATTTCGATCCTAAAGGCAAATCAGACACTGAAATCATGCGTTTCTGTCAATCATTCATGACTGAACTTCATAAATATATCGGACCTCACGAAGATGTTCCAGCTGGTGATATCGGCGTTGGCGCACGTGAAATTGGCTTCTTATTCGGCCAATACAACCGTATTAAAGCGGCTTATATGCCTGGTGTAATTACTGGTAAACTACCTCGCTTTGGTGGATCACTTGCTCGTAAAGAAGCAACTGGTTACGGTACAGTTTACTTTGTACAAGAAATGTTGAAAGAAATTAACGAATCATTCGCTGGTCAAACAGTTGTCGTATCTGGTTCTGGTAACGTTTCTACGTATGCAATTGAAAAAGCACAACAACTTGGTGCTACAGTTGTCGCATGTTCAGATTCGAATGGTTATATTTATGACCCTACTGGTATTAAACTAGACACAGTGAAAGAAATCAAGGAAGTTCGTGCAGGTCGTATTAAAGAATACGTAGACGCTCATCCTGAAGCAACATATGTTGAAGGTTGCGATAAAATTTGGACAATTCCTTGTGACATCGCTCTTCCATGTGCAACTCAAAATGAAATTTCTGAAGAATCAGCGAAAATACTGATTGCAAATGGTGTGAAAGCTGTTGGTGAAGGTGCAAACATGCCTTCAACTCTTGAAGCAATTGAACTATACTTCGCAAACAATGTATTATTTGCACCAGCTAAAGCAGCAAACGCTGGTGGTGTAGCAGTATCTGCACTTGAAATGGCACAAAACAGCATGCGTCTATTCTGGTCATTTGAAGAAGTAGATGAAAGATTACATGAAATTATGCGTAATATCTACAAACAAAGTCGTGAAGCTGCAAAAGAATTTGGCCATGAAAATAATTTATTAATTGGTGCAAATATCGCAGGATTCATCAAAGTTGCAGATGCAATGATTGCCCAAGGTGTAATTTAATTGTTCGTATTTAAAGAAAATAACAACTTCTTTTAAGAGGTTGTTATTTTTTTGTGTCATAAAAAACGAATTATATGATATAATAACTCGTATATCAATCGTGTAAAACACTTTTGTATACTATTCCGCTTTATAGGAGGAACAACTGACATGAAATTAAAGTATGAAGGTAAAACAAAAAATGTATTTGAACTTGAAGACGGCAATCTATTATTACAATTTAAAGATGACGTAACTGGCGAAAATGGCGTTTTCGACCCTGGTGCGAATACAGTTGGATTAACAATTGATGGTGCTGGTCGCGCTGGTCTAAGCCTAACTACATTTTTCTATGAAAAATTAAATGCAGCTGGTATTGCTACTCACTTTATTTCATCTTCAATAGATGACGCAACAATGACAGTTAAGCCGGCTACAGTTTTCGGTAATGGCCTTGAAGTAATTTGCCGTTTCCGTGCAGTTGGAAGCTTTTTAAAACGCTACGGTGCTTATGTTGAAGAAGGTCAAACACTTCCGTCTTTCGTTGAAGTAACAATTAAAGATGATGACCGTCTTGATCCTCCTATTTCTGAAGATGCTTTAGCTATGCTAGGTATTCTTACAAAGGATGAGTATGCAATATTAAAATCTATGACACAGCAAATTTCTCAATTTGTAAAAGATGAATTAGCAAAACAAGGCTTAGAATTATATGATATTAAATTAGAATTTGGTCGCGATGCGAACACGAACGAAATCATTTTAATCGATGAAATCTCTGGTGGTAACATGCGTGTATTCAAAGGCGACACATATATTGAGCCACTTGAATTAGAAAAATTAATGCTTGTAACACAATAAACGAATAAAGAGGCAGGAACCGCAATTTTAATGCGATTCCTGCCTTTCGTTTTGAAATTTTAAAAAAGCAGATGGTTTTTAGTTCCAACTTCTTTTATTTTAGTTATTAAAATATCTCAATACCGTCAATAGAATCTGTTTTATAATTCAGTTTTTCGAATCCTTTTTTATAATCTGATGTAAAATAAATATCTTTTCCTATTGAGTAGATATCTTATTATTTTTCGCCTTTACCTCTGTCACATTCGATGCAATTTTTTTACGTCCAACATAAAGATCTTGCGTAGTCCCCTCTATATCCGTTTTACCGAATGTATACACATAGTCATCACCTATTTTACTAAAAACTTTTGATGCTTCAAAAGAGGGTTCTTCCTGTTCTCCGTCAATATAAGTTTCAACTTCTCCATTAACTTCAAACTCACTTTGAGTTATATAAATATTCGTATCATTGAAATCCTCTAGATTATCTCCAACTGTAGATTGAATAGCCTCTTCTCCATCTTCATCTTCATTGTATTGATAATAATTCGAACTCTTATTATCTATTTGAGTTTTATAAAACACTGCATTTTTAGTAATTTCAATACTATTCCCCTCTACATTCTCATCTATAGTATGGAAATCATCCGAATAGTTATAAAGTATTCCTACACCTGATTCTATATCCGTTTCTTCATATATATATACTTCACCATTGCATTCAAAGAAAGATTGAGCGCTACCTGGAATGAATGTTTCCTGTCTAGCCTCTTTCATTAAAGATAAAGCATCATCTGTTTGAAGTGAATTTTCATTTTCGGTATGGATATGTTCCGACTTCGTGTAGCCCTCTAATAAAGAACGATCAAAAGAATCTTCATCTCCTGTCAATAAATCTAGCTTACGTCCTTCACCATTTTCATCTTGATAATAAAATGTATGATTAATCGGTTCAATGAAATAATCATCTTCATTTTGTATCTCTAATTCCAATTCTGCTTCTGAATCATCATATTCAATGTCCAAATGAGCGGTTTTAATAATTTTGTCTTTAATAGAAAAATACATATAGTCTTCTTTAATATAACTAACACCCATCATCTTATCTTCTTCCTTATCATCATCATAGTAAATCCAATCTACATTACTATCAATCAATTCAGGTGTATTATTT
>JAGHSJ010000195.1 GCA_018065935.1 Candidatus Kurthia equi | reverse complement strand
TAATAAAAGTTGGATTATTAGGTGAAAACTAGCATTTTGTATCTATGATTTAAAATAAGTTGTTTTAATGAGATTTAAAAAGGAGTAACTGTTCTTCTATTGCGTTTAGGCTTATTAATCAGCCTTCAATTATCAGAATATTTTAAACTGTATTATTTTTGATGAGTATCTGTATAAAACAGAGAGTGAAAACGTTCTCATGAAGAGAATGATGTTTTATGTCGAATTTTTGTCACATAAGCGATTAAATACGAGCATAAAGACTATATATTTTCACAGGATTGCTATATCATATGGTATATAAAGAAAACGTACGGATAAGATTTTAGTATAGTTGAATCGGAGGAATAATACAGATGTCAAAAGAAATTATTAATTTTGTAGAGAAAATTCAAGGTCAATTAATGCTTGATTTAGCAACAGGGAATAAAACTAGTTTAGAGACGATTGCGAATAACTTAATTGCTCGTCATAGAACGAATCAACGTGATATTTGCCAAGCATATGAAGTTGTTAAACATTCATTATTAGGCTAGTGCATGAAAAATAAAGCTACCATTACTGGTTATTTTCTACGTAGAAAAAGCAGTGAGGGTAGTTTTTTTGTTATAATGTAAAAGCATATAGATTTGAAAAGTGGTGGATATAAATGAAGAAATTATCGAATATTTTAACTTTAGTAGGAATTCTTTGTTTTCTAGCATACGGTTTCTATTTAGCTGGTTATGAAACATTTGAACCAACATTAATGTTAGGACTAATTTTTCTATTAATTGGCTTAGCTATAAAAGTTGTTTTAGCGGCGAAGGAATTAAAGGGGAATAAAAAATAAGATAAACTAGTTATATTCAGGCGAGGGAATGGGCATCTACCTAAATCTTTCGCTTTTTTTATGAAAGTGAGGAGTTAGACAAGCTATAGAGAAATCACAGATGACAAATTCGATGGCATCTACCTATTTTTAGAAATTAGTGAAACACAAAAAGGTAGAAAACGCAGTTTTATCATGCGAATTCTACCTTTTTTTGCGTGCTAAAAATAAGAAAAATAGTTTTTTTTCACTTCTTCATTCTCGAAAAGAATGAATTAAACGCCCATTTTACGGCGTGTATTACTTGGTTTTTGAGAGATCTGGCTCGTCATTTTTTTTGAAGCGTTTGAACCAGTCATGGCGCCTTTGTTACCTGCAGTTTTGTTCTTTTTATTTTCAAGTTGTTGCTTCACAGCTTCTTGTAAAGTCATTTTTTTCTTTGGTGCTTCAGTTTGTTTATTTTCAGTCATAGGTAATTCCCCTTTAATACTTAGTATATCTAGTATAGTCTATTTTGGGGGTTTTGGGAAACGCCAACGCCAACAGTGTGCGAAAATAAAGGGATTCACAGTTGTTATTCCTCGGAAAAATGAATCTGAATGCTTTTTTTTCTTCTTATAGTATAGTACGATAAGTGAGACTATTTAAATTGAAGGTGATGGAATGCCAGCGTTAACAATGGATCAGGTACTTATGCTTGATTCGTATAAAGTCTATACGACAGAACCAAAGCGAACTTTATTTACTTTGGAACGAATTGGTAAGGAATTTTTTCAAGAAGAATTTGGTGAATTGATGCAGGGGATTACAGAAGCCACTTCTAAGACCGCAGCTATCTCTCATTTTTCAAAACGCTATGGCCAATTTATTGCTATGCAATTTTATATGCTAGCCGCTTATGATGAAATCTGGGATGGTCATTTTAGAGATTTACAATTTGATGCAACTGAGGAATTTGGTACATATACGGTTTGTATGTTTGCGAATCCGAATGATTGGCGCTATGTAGATGAGGAAGAGCGCATGTACACAATCAGCACGATTTTATTTAAGCAATGCCATGAGATTGTTCAGCATTTACGGAATACGACAAGTATTTCGCCACGTGTGATATGGGATAATTTTTTTGTGCATCTGACGAATATCTATGATAAATTATTAGAGGATCCAAAACTTGCTGATCGAGCAATGGATGATTTAGACCTATTAGAAAGTGCTGAAGTTTGGGCACGATTTTCTCAAAAATCGCTTTATTATGAGTACACAAAGGGACGTTCGCCATCAGCTTTAGTGAACCAACCCATACGTAAGAGCTGTTGTTTATCGAAAGATATTCCAGGACAAGTCGAATGTGGCTACTGCCCATTAGCACACTAATTAGGAGCTGTTGCCCTGCTAAGAGGAGAGGGCAATAGCTTATTTTTTGTTCTAAATAATTAGTAGTAATAGTATGAAACAGAGTGAAAAATGAGTTTGTTTCAGCAGATTTATTTTATAAAAAGAGGGGTAGAAATTTGGATACATTTTTACAGCTGAATACCATTTTTATTAGTATTCTAATAGAGGCTATGCCATTTGTGTTAATTGGTGTTGTCATTGCAGGTATTATTCAAATATTTGTCACGGAGCAGATGATTGCTAAAGTGATTCCTAAAAACAAGTTCTTAGCTGTTTTAATGGGAACATTTATCGGGGCATTATTCCCGGCATGTGAATGTGGGATTATTCCGATTGTGCACAGATTGATTCGAAAAGGTGTTCCGCTTTATGCGGCTATACCATTTATGATTACAGGGCCAATCGTCAATCCAGTCGTATTATTTTCAACCTATATTGCTTTCGGTAATAGCTGGGATATGGTGATTTATCGCGGAGGTTTTGCATTACTAATTGCTATCTTAATTGGCTTAATAATTAGTGTCCAATTTAAAAGCAGTCAATTATTACATGAAGAGGAACATCTTCATGTTCATACACTAGGGAAACAAACTATATGGAAAAAATTATTGAATACATTACAGCATTCAATTGATGAATTTTTCTCCGTTGGAAAATATCTAATTATTGGTGCTTTCATTGCTGCAGCGATGCAGGTGTTTGTCAAAACAAGTTTTTTAATGGAATTAGGCCAAACAAAAGCTACTTCATCTCTTGTGATGATGGCATTATCATTTATTTTATCGCTTTGCTCAGAAGCAGATGCCTTTATTGCCGCTTCATTCCGCGGTACATTTGCACCATCTTCATTAGTTGCCTTCTTACTTTTAGGGGCAATGGTGGATATAAAAAATCTATTAATGATGCTCGCAACATTTAAAAAGAAATTTGTCTTTATTCTTATTTCCTATATGGCAATTTTCGTCTTTATTTGTTCGATGTTTGTCTAAGGAGGGGGAAGTAAAATGATTCGTGCATTTATTTTAATGGGCTTTACTTACTTCTTCTATCACTTACAGGCAAGCGGTGATATTGCGAAGTATATTAATATGAAATACGCTTATATTTCAAAAATAGGTCTCGTCATATTTGTGATTTTAACCATTGTTCAAATTACAAATATAGCGTTAGATCGAGATAATAAAAAAGAAGAAGATTGCGATTGTGGTCATGATCATAGGCATGAAAAAGACTTTAAGTGGTATACGAAAATAGTCTTTTATGCAGTCATGATTTTTCCTATTTTTTCGGCACTCTTCTTGCCGATTCAATCACTGGATTCTACGATTGTAAAATCAAAGGGATTCTCCTTCCAAGCGATTGAGCAAGATAGTGAGAATGATGATTTGATTCGTACGCAATATCTACGACCAGATACATCCATTTATTTTAACGCAGATGGCTATGAAAAAGTCATGGAGCAGGAATTGGCACGATTTACGAAAATGGATCCGTTGAAATTAACCGATGATAATTTCCTAATGGCGATGGAGACGATTTATAATTATCCCGGTTTATTTGAAGGCAAAAAAGTGGAGTACACGGGCTTTATGTATAATGAAGACGATTTATTAGCCAATCAAGGATTTGTCCTTCGATTTGGTGTGATTCATTGTATAGCCGATGCTGGGGTGTACGGAATGATGATTGAATTACCGAAAGATACAGGAAAGATTAAAAATGACCAATGGCTACGTGTTAGTGGTACTTTATCAACGATGTATTATCAACCGTTCAAATCAACGATTCCTTACTTGAAAGTCGACCATGTAACCAAACAATCTGAGCCTGATGAGCCATACGCTTATCGTGGTTATGACAATCCAAATGAAACACCACAAGACTAACTAATGAAAATCTCGAATCGAATGTATCAGGCGATTCGAGATTTTTTTATGGGTCGTCACCAGAAGCAAATTGGTGTTTTTAGTAATATTAGCATAGTGGATTTTTTAAGGGGAATCACAAAGATATACAGTGGAAAGCCTTTCGTGGTATGATGTGAGTACATGAAAACAGATGAAGAATAGGGGAATGAACATGATTCGCCAAGAAAAAGTAAAAGACTATGCACAAATTTTCGATGTCATTCGTGCGGCTTTTGAATCAGATAAGTTAAGTAACCATAAGGAACATCTCTTAGTTGACCAAGTCCGACTAACTGACGCATATATACCAGAGCTAGCGTTAGTTTACTCAGAGGATGGTGAAATTATTGGCCATATATTTTACTCAGAGTGTTTTATTGGAGACCATCCTGTCCTAGCATTGGCGCCTGTTGCTGTATTACCGGAGCATCAAGGCAAAGGAATTGGCACACAGCTAGTAGAAGCGTCATTAGAGCGTGCAAAATGGAGTGGATTTTCAGCTATTGTCGTAATAGGGGATCCAGCATTTTATCGTCCATATGGTTTTGAAGAAGCAAGTGATTACAATATTACTGCACCAATTCATGTACCTAAGGAAAACTATCTTGTGCTCCCTCTTTATAAAGGGGCATTAACAGGTATTTCTGGAACGGTGAAATATGCAGAACCATTTTATGTGTAATTAGTCGATCCATCATTTTTAAATCTATAGAAAGTCCATGTGAGGTAATTCCTATACTTCCATGGGCTTTTTCTGTATTTGACGCTAGCAACGAAAGAGCGTACGATAATAAAACTGAAATTTCTAATAATTTAAAAGGGGTGTCATTATGGTTATACATATGAAAAATATTCACTTGAAAAATGAAGAAAAGCATATTTTGAATGATATTACTTGGGATGTTGAAAAAGGACAACATTGGGCTGTCTATGGCGTAAATGGTGCAGGAAAAACAGCTCTGTTGAATATGCTAAATGCAGCCTATTTTCCTTCAGAGGGTGAATTGGAAGTCTGTGGTCGTGTATTTGGAAAACATATTTTGGGCGAACAGCTGCGTCGTAAAGTAGCTGTTGTATCTGCAGGTATTCAACAAAAATTACATGAAGATGATAATTCCTTTGAGATTGTTTTAAGCGGGACATTCGCTTCGATTGGTTTATATGAGAAAGTAACGGATGCTATGAGAGAGCGCGCAAAAGAAATAATGCACGAATTAGGGAGTCTAGCGTATGCGAATCGTCCTTATAGTGAATTATCGCAAGGTGAAAAGCAACGTGCACTCCTAGGACGTGCTTTGATGGGCGAACCAGAGCTATTAATACTTGATGAACCAGCGACTAGCTTGGATTTTCTTGCAAGAGAGCAACTACTTGAGACTATCGAGAAAATTGCTCAAAAGGAAAATGCACCGACTATCATTTATGTAACACACCATGTGGAAGAGATTTTGCCATTATTTCAGCAGACACTTTTGTTAAAAAAAGGGAAGATTTTTAAGCAGGGCCCAACAAAAGACATGTTAACTTCACCAGTTATGTCTGCTTTTTTTGATCTGCCAGTAAGTGTAGCTTGGTTGAATGGCCGTCCTACTTTATCGAAAGAAAATTTTATATTTTCAGAAAATTCATTGACAAGTGAAGTGGAGTAGTCTATTATTCTAAATAATCAGATAATTATATAACAGCAAAGATTGAAAGTAGTAGGGAATTCATTCTTCTAAAGAGAGCTAATGGTTGGTGCAAATTAGCGTTGAATATTCTTGAACTCGTTCATGAGCTAATGGCCTGAAATCACCAGTAGGGCTGTACGGATTCCACCGTTATCGGAATGAAAGTCTTTGCAAGGCTTTTACTAAAGTGGGATGAGCAATCATCCAAATAGAGTGGTACCGCGAGCGAATGTCTCGTCTCTATATAATCTACGGATTGTATAGGGGCGGGGCTTTTAATTTTGATAAGAAAGAAGGAGAATGAAGATGTCGAAGAAAATCTGGCTTTTTGATACAACTTTACGTGATGGGGAACAGGTTCCGGGAGCAAAATTAAACTTATATGAAAAATTAGAGGTTGCACACCAACTGAAAAAATTACAAGTAGATATTATTGAAGCAGGTTTCCCTGCATCATCTGAAGGTGATTTTAATGCAGTAAAACAAATTGCACAAAAAGTCGGTAATACAGATGATATTATGATTACAGCTTTAGCGCGTGCAGTAAAAGGCGATATTGATTCGGTATATAATGCAGTGAAATATGCTGAAAATCCAATGATTCATATGGTTCTAGGGACTTCGGATATTCATGTAGAGAAAAAATTCTCTAAATCGAAAGATCAAATTTTACAGATTGGTGTAGATGCAGTGAAATACGCTAAAACACTAATGCCACAAGTTCAATATTCTACAGAGGATGCTTCACGTTCGGATTTTGAATACTTATGGAAAACAATTGAAGCGGTTATGAAAGCTGGCGCAACTATGATTAACGTACCTGATACGGTAGGTTACGCAGTACCAGAAGAGTTTGGGGAAATGATTGCGAAATTAAATGATCGCATGAAGAACTTAGATGACTCCGTATTGCTAAGTGTGCACTGCCATAATGACTTAGGTATGGCCACAGCGAATACATTGGCAGCTATTAAAAATGGCGCTGATAAAGTGGAGTGTACAATTAATGGGATAGGTGAACGCGCTGGTAATGCAGCACTTGAAGAAGTGGTTATCGCTTTATCGACACGCTCAAATTACTTTGATGCTCATACGAATATTAATAAAAAAGAAATTATGAATACATCGCGTATAGTTTCTACTTTAATGGGACTTGATGTACAAGTAAATAAAGCCATTACAGGCGACAATGCATTTGCTCATTCATCAGGAATCCATCAAGATGGTCTGCTTAAATCTCGTGATGCCTATGAAATTGTTAGTCCTACTGAAGTAGGTCTAGATGATATGGAACTTGTATTAACTGCACGTTCTGGCCGTCATGCTGTGAAAAATGCGTTGGAAAAACTTTCAATTGGTAATATTGAAAATGAACAGTTTGAAGTGATTTTCGAAGACTTCTTAAAACTAGCAGATACGAAAAAAGAAGTATACAACCATGACCTATTCATCTTAGTAGAGAATTTCTTTGCGAAAACAAGTAAAGAGGCAAATGCGAAGATTTATAGTGATCAATTCTATCAATTAGAGGATATTCAAGTGATCTCGAATCAAATCCTTCCTTCTGCAAGCGTTCGAGTCCGTAAAGGGGAAGAAAGCTTTAAAGCAGCTACAGTTGGCTCAGGCTCAATTGACGCCCTTTATTCAGCACTACAGCAAGTAACGGAGTTTGAAGTGAAATTAATGGAATACAAAATTTCAAGTGTTACACGTGGCAAAGAGGCACTAGGTAAAGTGAAATTGATTGTGGAATTTGAAGGCGAAACATATATTGCGAAAGCATCAGATACCGATGTTATCAAAGCGAGTGCATTAGCTTATATCAATGCTATCAACTCGATTGTCGTCGATAAATTCCTATCTATTCCAAAACCAGCTCCTGCAACGGTTTAAGACATCTTTTTATAAAACGATTGCTTCACTAGAAAAAACACGAATTGCATCTTCTGCGATTCGTGTTTTTCTATTTAGTAACGTCTGAAAGTATTATATAAAATGGGATGCCGTTAATGGAACGTATGTATAACTAGCTACGGTGAGATAGTAGGAATATATAATCATATGCTTAAAACAAATTGATAGACAAAAAAACTAAACAAGGAATACAATTGTGATTGTATGTTTTTGCTATATCCCTATATAG
>JAGHSJ010000269.1 GCA_018065935.1 Candidatus Kurthia equi | reverse complement strand
GTTTCATAGGTTATGTTGGTTATTTCTTATTAGGCTATTATTTATATACATACGATTTTAAAAAGAAATGGCGCATTGTCATCTATATTTTAGGCGTTTGTAGTGTATTTGTAACTATACTAGTAGGTCAACACTATGCATTAGAAGCAAATAAACCAGGAAATATACTATTTGGTTACCACATGATCACTACTTTCTTTGAGGGTATGGCAATTATAGTTTTCATCAAATCAAGTAAATTTATTGCAGGTTTAAGTGATAATCCTGTAATAACTAAACGTATTGTAGAATTTTCTGGTATTACCTTTGGAATGTATTTAATTCATGATATGATTTTGAAGGTTTTTATAAAATTAGGTTTTACTACGATAGCGTTTAATCCAATATTAGCAGTGGTTTCATTAGTACTAGCTGTATTTATTAGTAGTGCCATTTTAGCGTATATACTAAGAAAGATTCCATTTGTGAAAAAATATTTAATGTAACTTAATTTACTGAATTAGAATTGAGTATAAGAAATAAATGATTTGCGACTTAGATATCTCTCAAATAGGTAGACAGATAAAAAAACTGTTTACTTGGCGGGAGGTATTTTTTTGGTTTTATAATATTTGTTGGGGTTTTCAAACAATACCACTTCTGCTCGACGCATTCCTCGGGCTTCGCTTCAACTACATCTTTCGTCTTTAGCTGATAGATCACTGTTGAGAGTTGATAGAGAATCAAAGAGAGAGAAAGTTTTGCTAAGGGATATTTTTTCTTAGTATATAGTTATTTTGACAAGAAAATAAAAGCTTTCTCTCTAACTTATAGGGTATTTTACGATAAGATAGAGGAAAGTAGGACATGCTATACATTTTTCGGAAATCAGCTTTTATTTTGGCTTATGGCTTGGCGTGCCAAAGCATCAGCTGCACTGTTCTGACTATCGGGAATCCACTTGATGAAAAATAAATCAATTTGATCAATTAATTCTAAGGCTTGGCTAACAAACTCGGCATAATGTTTTGCATAGCGTTTTTCAATAGAAGAAACGACTATTTTTGAATCTGAACGGACAGAAATCAGGGATGGCTTTAAGCGAGTTGCTTCCTCCAATCCACGGATAAGTGCAACGAACTCTGCTTCATGATTATTCATCAGACCAACAGGTTCACTTAATTTCAAAAGATGTCCTTCTCCTTTGATAAAAATCCCAATGCCACTCGGGCCTGGATTACCTGCACTTGCCCCATCTATATATACTTCAAGCATCGTATTCCCTCCAAAAGTATGATTACTTGCATCATACCATAAGGCAGTAGTAGAATAGACAAATATGTTTAGAAAATTTGACGCTACTAAACGAAGTAATCTTAAGTAGCATTTTTTATGTGCATCATTAATTTGATGAGTTTTGAAGAAAATGAGGTGATTTCTATGGTGGATTTCACAACAATCGTTCAAGAAATTGATGAATTGAATGAAAATTATTGTGAAGGTTGTTTTGTTAAGCAACAACTTCGTAAAGACCGTGGGAAAACTGCTGCACATCGTTTTTGTATTGATAGCTGTACGATAGGTGAGCAATTACAATTTTTAGGTCGAGAATTACTGAAATCAAATGATAAATAATACATGATGAAAAGTAAGTTAGAACATGTGCGTGAATAAAAAAGTATGAACACCAAAGATGACAGGAATCGCCACTGAAAAGGGATGCGGTTCCTGTTTTTTATAATTTTATTGGGAAAATGTAGCAGGGAAATTAAAAAGCCTGATGAAACTGCTAGCCTAACCATTTTTTTATAGATATAAGTACATTTT
>JAGHSJ010000351.1 GCA_018065935.1 Candidatus Kurthia equi | reverse complement strand
CTTCCTTTTCAATCTGCTTCACAATAAAACTTTAGAGTTGAAGCAACAGATCAAATCTAAATCAGATTTGAAAAATAATTACGGTGGATACTGTCCTGTGGTAATAACTCTAATAAACGCTGTACCGCATCAATTCGGTCATGTGTTTGCCCAATAATTCTTAATAATTGATCGATATCCTTTATTTGATAGATCAACTGGCTTAAACGGGCATCAAAACAATGTCTCCAAGTGCTGAGTAAAGGGCTTTCTGATTTAGAGAGAAAGCTACCTTTATATAGCGAGAATGTACTGGAAATAAGATTTGCATTTAATGATTGTTCAGCGCGTAAAAAATCACATTGGACTTCACAGCTAAGCCTATAAATGCGAGCCTCAATTGAATGAGGTAATAGGCTACGAAGTTGTGAAACCTCAGCCTTTAGGGTTTTTAGGCTGACACTACGCTCACCATAAAGGGCATAGTGTAACTCTTCTAAGCCAATGCCATGGGGATGCAAAGCTAAAATGCAAAGTATTTCAATATGACGGTGACTCAAGTTCAAGGTATGCCCATTAAATTGAACCCAAGGCGAGCCTAGCGCCTTAATGTATAAAAAATTTTGCTGTTCAAACTTTATGGCTCGTTGTATTAAATCCGCACAGCGTTCAACTGCAAGCAGCCCCAAAGGAGTATGTTTTTTATATTTTGTGGAAAGGTTAATAATGCCATGAAATTGCCCTGATGTCGGATCCCAGATCGGCGCGGCATAACAAACCCAATCTCGAACACTGTCCATTTTGTTTTCATGAGAATAGACACAACTTGATATTTGGCTGTTCAACGTCATACCAATCGCATTGGTCCCAACAGCCTGTGTAGACCAATGCCCACCCTCAATAAAATGAACCTGTTCGGCAGAAGAAAGCATTGCAGAACTACTCCATGTCCATAAGAGAGTCCCGTGATGGTCTGTAAGACCAATAGCCATATCTGAATCTTCCGCTATTTTGAGTAAGTCAGCATAATTATGTTGGATAGAGCGGCGAAATAAAGACGTTTTATCTTCTGGAGGTAAGGCTAAAACAGGGGCGGTATGTACAGTATGTTGATTAATTAAATGGGTTGTTTGCAGATTTTTTGCAGATGCGGTATTGAACAGGTTCATATCATATTCCTTTATGATGAGACTGTAATATTTTTAAATTTTAGAAATGAGTTTCCAAATTTATAGTCATTTACGTCATTTCTTCTTGCCTCAATTTTAAATGCTTTTATCTTTGCTTGGTTAAATCATATCTTTTGGCTTTACCAGTCCTTGAGTTACTTTAAAAGTGTTCTTATGAGCTGAAAATGACTATTTCCATCTGAAATGTTAATAAACGTAAATAGGATGAAAATTCATTCGCTCATGTAAGGGCTAGGCACAGCTTCACCATGATACTGACGGTCTGCAAAATAACTTGATCGTACTAATGGCGCACTCCAAATATTTTTAAACGCTAAGCGCTCTCCATGTGTTTGATAATGCTTAAACTCTTGCAACGTAACAAAACGATGAATTGGCGCATGAGATTTAGATGGCTGTAAGTATTGACCGATTGTGACATAGTCTACTTGATAATCTTTCAAATCATTTAATAACACAATAACCTCAGCCTCGACTTCTCCTAAACCGACCATCAAACCACATTTCGTTGGAATTTCAGAACAGTAGTGTTTAAATTTTTTGAGTAAATCCAATGAGTGCTTATAGTCAGCGCCTGGTCGCATGGCTTTATACAGACGTGGAACGGTTTCAATATTATGATTAAAAACATCGGGTGGGTTTTGGCTCAGAATCTTCAGGGCAATATCTGCACGACCACGAAAATCAGGAACCAAAATTTCTATCAGAGTCTCTGGACTGGTTTGACGAATTTCTCGAATGCAATCTGCAAAATGCTGTGCACCACCATCTTTTAAGTCGTCTCGATCAACAGAAGTAATCACGACATACTTTAAGTTTAGATTCTTGACTGTTTCAGCCAGATGCTTTGGCTCATTAGGATCTAGGATATTAGGACGACCATGTGCGACATCACAGAATGGGCAGCGTCGAGTACAAATATCTCCCATGATCATAAACGTTGCAGTCCCTCCGCTAAAGCATTGTGGCAAATTGGGGCAGGCCGCTTCTTCACAAACCGTATGTAGTTTCTATTGTCGTAATAAATCCTTAATGATTTGAACTTCATCAGGTTGACTAATTTTAGTCCGAATCCATTCTGGCTTTTTCGGTGTCGTTTCCGTTGGAACAACTTTAATTGGAATACGCGCCATTTTTTCAGCGCCACGTAGCTTCTTTCCAGTTAATACTGTGTTATTTAAATCCATTACAAACACTCCATCGTTTAAAATAATTAATATAGATCCCGATATTAAATAAGCTCTTTTAGGTGCTTTAATAATATTAAAACAGTGCAAAAAACTTATCATATAAAATAAAGGTTGGTTAAAGGTTTGTTTTTATATGTGATTGAACTACTGTAAAAT
>JAGHSJ010000261.1 GCA_018065935.1 Candidatus Kurthia equi | reverse complement strand
CAATTATTATGTATATAATAGAATGTGAGGGGATTTATCATGGGGGAAGAAATATTAAAAGTTCACGGTTCAGGGAATACTTTTTATTTAATCGATGGAGAGAACGGATCACATAATTGGGTAGAATTAACAAAATGGTTATGCCAACCACAGCATGATGGTGGAGCTGATGGTTTATTAGTCGTTTTACCTTCTGAGCATGCAGATGCTCGAATGCGTGTAATTAATGCAGACGGTTCGGAAGCATCGATGTGTGGAAATGGTTTACGCTGTGTAGCTAGATATGTTTTGAATAACTTAAATAAAGAAGAAGCAGTTATTGAAACGATGAAAGCCAATTTAAAAGTGAAAAAAGACGGGGAATTAGCTGAAGGCATTGAAGCTTTTTCAGTAGAAATTGCACCTGTTTTATTTAATCTGTCGTCATTACCAATGGTTTACCATGATGAAACCAAATTAATTAATCAAAAATTACCAGAGTTAAGTATGGACATAAACTTCACAGCAGTTGCTGTGCCAAATCCACATCTAATAGCGATGGTCACAAAATCGTATATTGAAAATACGACACATCAGCAAGAGCTAGCTCAAATGTTAAATGGCAAAAATGCATATACGCCAGACGGAGTCAATGTTAGCTATGTATTGCCTTTGTCACATAATGAAATTTTTGTGCGTACGTATGAACGAGGTGTTGGATTTACCAATGCATGTGGTACGGCAATGACAGCTTCTTCATTAGTAGCTACACTTTTGAATCTTGTCGATGAAGAAGTCGTAACGGTATATAATCCAGGCGGCTTTGTTAAATGCCTGATTAAACATACGGAGGAACACACTGCATTATCCTTAATTGGAAATGCAACGTATTTAAAAAAAGCACGATTACATAAAAAAGAAACATCTTACTCCATGACAGATAGTATTGATTTAGGCGAACAAGCGCTATATGAGTTACAAATGCAAAAAATTCATGAAAGAATAAAGTAAAGCAGTATAGATAAATAGGGGTGAGCTTGTGGAAAGTGACATGATTATTGAACATCAATTACAAAGTGTATTCAAGTATTGTACCGATTTTGTTTATTGTTTAGAACAGATTGAAGGACAATATATTTATCGATACGTCAATCCTGCTACGTCTATCGTTTTTAATGGGAAATCGCCAATTGGACATACGTTAGGTGAGATGCTTAACAATTCACCACAATCAAAATTAATTCACCGAAAATATGATGAAGCGTTACAAGAAAATAAACAAGTGATTTATCGTGATTTTAATTTATTTTCATCAACTGCTATGACGAATGAAACGACGATTATTCCTATGCTTGATTCCAACTCAGTATTGGCGATTACGAAGGAAGTTTCTACTTTAAAAGTGCTAGAGGAAGAAAATTATTTTTTATCAGAGCTTTTTGAAAAACAGAATGATTCAATTTTGATTTTGGATAAAAATTATAAAATTGTGAAGGTAAATAAAAAGTTTGAGGATGTTTTCACACAGAACTTGAACGTAGTGGGAATGGATTTTGAAAATTTAGGTGTGTTTAATACAGAACAAAAAGAAAAGGTTTGGAAAGCATTAGAATCTGCTAAAGATCGAAAATCTGTTCATTTACGATTTGATTTGAATGGAGAAGCAGATGAAAAATTGAGTTACATCGTCAATATTAGCCCCGTGTTATTAGAAGATGAGGTTGTTGCACTAAGTATTCAAATCCAGCCTTACACAAAAAATAGCGTGTTACGTGATACGCTTGATGAAAAAAATACAATTTTAAATGCCTATCAAAAAGCATTGGATGAAGGGGCTAACTTCTGTATTACAAATTACGATGGTGTAATTGAATACGTCAGTTCAGGCTATTTAGAACTATCACATTATGAAAACAGTGAAGATTTAGTCGGTCTAACAAATGCCGTGCTTAATTCACGTCAACATTCGCGCGCGTTTTATGCGGATATGTGGAACACGATTAAATCAGGAAAAACATGGCGTGGAGAAATCTGCAACCGTTCACGCATAGGCACACAGTATTGGGTAGATACAACAATTGTGCCAATGTTTAATGCGCAAGGGGATATTCAAAATTTCCTATCTGTATGCTTTGATGTAACTGAAAAACATGTCATGATGACGAATTTACGTAATATAGAACGCACATTTAAATTAATTACGGAAAATACGAATGATTTTATCGTGATTACGAATGAAGATGGCATTGTCCTATATGTATCGCCAAATCATGAATCACGTTTAAGCTATGAAAAAGAATCGCTCTTAGGCAAGTTCTACTATGATGTCCTGTCTGATGAAAGTAAGGTTTTATTCCGAAATGAAGTGGAAAATCTACTTGAGGAAGAGAGTGATACGCAATTAGAGCTGCAGCTATTAACGAAGGCTGGGAGTCAGGTGTGGATTGAGGCACATGTGACTGCAGTGAAGGACTCATCTCGTGAAGAAGTCTATCAATTTGTCATTATTGCACGTGAGATTACGAAGCGTAAGCAAAAAGAAGATGAATTACGCTTTATGGCCTACCATGATAGCCTCACTTTATTACCAAATCGTCGCTATTTAACGCTTGAATTTACGAAATTAGTAAAACAAGCGATTAATTATGATCATGCAATAACTTTACTGTATATTGATGGGGATAATTTCAAACGAATTAACGATGTCTACGGCCATGATGTAGGCGATTTGTTTATTCGTGAATTTGCACAAGCGCTTGTGAAAAGTGTACGAGAGTACGATATCGTCTCACGTGTAGGTGGAGATGAATTTATCATCATGCTAACGCATATGTCTCTTGATAAAGAGCTGCGACAAAAACAGCTCCTACAAACGATTGAACGAATTCAGGCGATTTTACGCAAAGGATGGATTATTGAAGGAACTCATTTTGCACCGACTTCGTCTATTGGTATTGCGAGTTATCCAACAAACGGTCAATCCATTAATGAATTAATGGCACATGCAGATGAAGCCCTTTATATAGCGAAAAAAATTAATGGTAAAGATTCCTTCTATATATCTGATGTAGAAGTCCAATGAGGTGAAGAAAGATGGCAAAAAAGATTTTAGTTGTTGAAGATGAAAAAAACATCGCTCGATTTATTGAATTGGAATTGACGCACGAGCAATTTGACGTGACAATTGCTTACGATGGACGAGCTGGTTTAGATTTGGCAATGACAGAATCTTTTGATGTCCTTCTTTTAGATGTCATGTTACCCGATTTAAACGGCATTGAAGTGTGCAGGAGGGTGCGTAAAACGTCTGACATACCTATCCTTCTATTGACTGCTAGAGACACGGTAACGGACCGTGTAGCAGGTTTAGATGCAGGAGCAGATGATTACATTGTTAAGCCTTTTGCAATAGAGGAATTACTCGCACGTATTCGAGCGGTATTACGTCGAACAAGTGCAGAAGAAAAAAATCTTACTTCTTTTAAAGAAATTGCAGTTGATGAGGCTGCCTTCCAAGCCTATGTAGAGGAAGAGCCTTTACAATTAACAAAAACCGAATTTGACCTCTTGCTTTTGTTAGTGAAAAATCAAAATCTTGTTTGTACAAGAGAACAGATTTTAACCGCTGTATGGGGATATGATAGTGAAGTCGAAACAAACGTCATTGATGTATATATTCGTCATCTACGTGCGAAGCTACCAGACCATTTGAGCCACTATATAGAAACTGTTCGAGGAGTTGGGTATGTGATGAGATCATGAAGCTAACAAGAAGAGTTCAACATAAGTGGACGCAGCAATCCCTCAAATCAAAGTGGGCGCTAACGTCTGCTTTTGTTATTTTTATCAGTTATATGTTGCTATGTACGGTGATGTATTTTTCATTGCAATCATGGCTGTTAAGTGAAGAAAAGCAATCCGTCACCCGTTCAATGGAAGATGTAAGCTCCTTTTTTGATAAAAGAGGGCAAAATTTCACGCTTGAAGAGCTAGAACAAAATGAAAGTTTAATCAATGCCATCGTGGATAAAAAACAAACGGCCCGCATTTTAAATAAGGATGGTGTGGAAATTTTACGAATTAATAATACCGTAAGAGAAATTCCACCATTGCCAAATGATATTCCGACAAAAGGGTATATTCTGCAGAAGGAAAGGGTAGATGAAGTGCAGAGCTATGTGGCGACCGCCCCTTTACAATTAGGTCAGTTTACGGGCTATATCCAAGTAACACATCCTCTCAGCTCCTATTTATCTTTAATGCGCTACTTACTCATCGCGATGGGCATCATGGGAATCGGTGCATTAGTAGCCTCAGCAGCTATCGGATACACATTGGCCAATCATTTGCTACGACCAGTCAATCAATTGCGCCATGAGATGAACCGCGTCGCAACTGAGGGCTTTCAAGCAGAACTGAAGTTGGAACAGTCACGAAATGATGAAATTGGAGAATTAATACAAGTTTATCAACGAATGATGAGTGAATTGCAACAATCCTTTGAACAGCAACAGCGCTTTATTTCAGATGCCTCGCATGAATTGCGTACCCCAATTCAAATACTGGAAGGTCATTTAAAACTCATTCAACGATGGGGAAAAGATGATCCACAGGTGTTAAATGAGTCATTAACGACCTCTATACAAGAGGTGGAAAGAATGCGTTCTTTAATCGAAGAATTGCTCGATTTAGCGAGAAGAGAGCCAAAGAAAAATAATGTGACTACAAACCTACTAAAAGAGACGAAAATGGTGGTTGAAGAGACGAAACGATTACATCCAAACGCGGAAATCATAATTAAATGTAATGAAGAAAGTGCATACAACGCTGTTATTTCAAGGGATGCTTATAACCAAATTGTTCGCAACCTATTACAAAATGGTATACGTTATTCCGAAAATCTTCCAATTGTGCGAATATACTTGACAAATGAGTCTAATTGTCACAGAATCGAAGTCGAAGATAATGGCATTGGTATTAAAAAAGATGCTGTACCACGTATATTTGACCGCTTTTTTAGAGTAGATGAAGCGCGCTCGAGAGAACAAGGTGGAACCGGTTTAGGTCTCGCCATCGTGAAGATGCTCGTGGAAAAATATGATGGTCAAATTTCCGTTTCTAGTACGTACGGAAATGGGAGTAAATTTACTGTCGTATTACCTAGCTCGAGACAGTAGACACATGAATTAATGAGTAATTCAGTGTTTCAAGTCCAATTTAGCTGAATTTGTGAAAAAATATTGTATTTTTTGCGAAGAAGAGTAAGATTGAAGTGTAAAAATATTATATTAAAATGCAGTAAGTTTCACTTACTTGTATTGGTATAATTGGGTAAAATATTTAGTGGATTTTCATAATTTAAACTTTAACTATTGAAAGATGCCACTCGGCAAAAAACTTGGAGGTTATTCTCATGTCAAACAACGTTTCACCATGGGCTGCTTTTTCAGGTCCCAACCTTGGCTATGTGATGGATATGTATGACTTATTCCTAACATCACCAGAGGAAGTAGATGCAGAATTAGTAGCATTATTTGAACAATACGGTGCGCCAGTAATGGAGTCAGCACAGACAGCAAGTGCTTCTACAGCAGTAGCAGCATCAACAGGTAATATTACTAAGGTTCTTGCAGCAGTTAAATATGCTGACGCTATCCGTAACTTCGGTCACTTAGCAGCAGACATTTACCCACTTCATAACCAAGAAATCGATACTTCACGTATTGAAGCAGCCGCTTATGGTTTATCAGATCAAGATTTAAAAGAAGTTCCAGCTTCAGCGCTATTAGTAGAAGTGCCAGCTAGCGTTAAGAACGGTTTAGACGCAGTGAACTATTTAAAACAAATCTACACTGGTAAAATTGCTTTTGAATTCAACCAAGTTGTTGGTCAAGAAGAAAAAGCATGGATCCAATCTAAGATTGAAAGCGGTTCATTAAACGCTTCTCTTTCTAAAGAAGATAAAAAAGCAGCTATGAATCTTTTAAATAACGTTGAAGGTTTTGAGCAATTCATGCACAAAACATTCGTAGGTGTTAAACGTTTCTCTATTGAAGGCGTTGACTCTTTAGTTGTATTAATCGACGAATTAGTTAAAAAATTCGAAACTAAAGGCACAAAAGATATTCAAATCGGTATGGCTCACCGTGGTCGTTTAAACGTTCTTACTCATAACGTACACAAACCATACAAAATGATGCTAGCAGACTTTGCACACGTACCAAGTGAATTATTCGTTCCTAAAGACGGATCACTTATCGTAACTAAAGGCTGGTCAGGCGATGCGAAATATCACTTAGGTGCTACTTATAAAGCGCCAAATGGTTCACGCATTTCACTTGCATACAACCCATCGCACTTAGAAGTTGTATCTCCAGTTGTAAATGGTGCAACTCGTGCGGTTCAAGAAGACACTTCTAAACCAGGTTTACCTGTTCAAGATAAATCTAAATCAGTATCAATCCTAGTACATGGTGATGCTGCATTCGCTGGTCAAGGTGTTGTAGCTGAAGGATTCAACTACTCTAACACTCGTGGTTTCACAACTGGTGGTTCAATCCACATCATCGCTAATAACATGATTGGTTTCACAACTGAACGTTACGATTCTCGTTCAACTGTTTATTCTTCAGATTCAGCTAAAGGTTACGAAGTTCCTGTAATCCACGTAAATGCCGATTCTCCAGAAGCAGTTATTCAAGTAGCTCGTTTTGCAGTTGAATACCGTGCAACATTCGGTAAAGACATTTTAGTAGACTTAATCGGTTACCGCCGTTATGGTCATAATGAGATGGATGAGCCAATGATCACAAACCCAGAAATGTACAACATCGTTCATAACCACGAAACAGTTCGTGCATTATATGGTAAACAACTTGTAGCTGAAGGTGTATTAACTGAAGCTGAAGTTAAACAATTACAAGCGGACATCAAGTCTACATTGCAAGATGAACTTGACGAAGTACGTGCAGCAGGTAAAGGTGCAGAACCAGATCACTCAGTTCCTCAAGTAGTTCTTGATGGCTTCCCAGAAGTTGAAACTGGCGTTGGTACTGAACGTCTTGCTACTATGAATGCTGAATTACTTGATTTCCCTGAAGACTTCCACGTGTTCAAAAAATTAGGTAAAATCTTAAGCCGTCGTAACGATCCGTTCGTAGGCAAAGGTAAAATTGACTGGGGTCACGCTGAAACACTTGCTTTCGGTACAATTATCCAAGATGGTCATCCTGTCCGTTTAACTGGTCAAGATGCTCAACGTGGTACATTCGCTCACCGTCACCTTGTTTTACATGATGAGAAAAATGGTGAAGAATTAACAATGTTACACCATATCTCAGGCTCTAATGCTTCATTCGACGTAGTAAACAGTTCATTATCTGAAGGTTCAATCCTTGCATATGAATTTGGTTACAACGTAGAAAACCAAAACGCTTTAGCAATTTGGGAAGCTCAATATGGTGACTTCGCTAACATGGCGCAAGTAATCTTTGATAACTTCATCTCAGCTTCACGTTCTAAATGGGGCGTTAAATCTGGATTAGTTATGTTATTACCACACGCAGCTGAAGGACAAGGTTCTGAGCATACATCTGCTCGTTTAGAACGTTTCTTACAATTGTCAGCAGAAAATAACTGGACAGTGGCTAACCTTTCTAGCGCAGCTAACTACTTCCACTTATTACGCCGTCAAGCAGCTATGTTAGGTACTGACTCAATCCGTCCATTAGTATTAGTATCTCCTAAATCATTATTACGTAACCAAATCGTTGCGGCTGATGTAGAAGAACTTGCTACTGGTAAATTCGAAACAGTTATCGAACACCCTACAACTGGTAAAGACGCTAAGAAAGTTGAAAAACTTGTCTTTGCATCAGGTAAAATGGCAATCGATATCGCTGAAAAAGTTGGCGAAGGTGAAGGATTCGAACACTTACACTTAGTACGTGTTGAACAATTATACCCATTCCCAGCTGAAAAAATTGCTGATATCATCGCTAAATATCCAAAAGCTAAAACACTTGCTTGGGCTCAAGAAGAACCTAAAAACATGGGTTCTTGGTCATTCGCAGATCCTTACTTACGCGAATTAGCTGGAGACAAAGAAATCACTTATGTTGGACGCGGAGAACATTCTTCACCAGCTGAGGGAGATCCAGATTCATTCAAAGTGGCACAAACTAAAGTTATCGAAGCAGCAGTAGCTAAATAATCGTTTATATATACAAGGAGGAAATATTAAAATGGCTGACATTATCGTACCAGAATTAGCAGAATCAATTACTGAGGGAGAAATTTCTCAGTGGGTTAAAAAAGTTGGAGATCGCGTAGAAAAAGGCGAATTCATCGTTGAATTAGAAACTGATAAAGTTAACGCTGAAATCATTTCTGAAGAAGCAGGTATTCTTACTGAAATCCTTGCACAAGAAGGCGACGTAGTAGCAGTAGGTTCTGTTATCGCTCGCGTTGAAGCAGGCGAAGCAGCAGCACCAGCTGAAGCACCAGCAGCTAAAGAAGAAGCACCAGCAGCACCTGCTCCAAAAGTGGAAGCTCCAAAAGCAGCTCCAGCACCAGTAGCAGTAGAAGAAACTACTTCTAACGAACGCGTTATCGCTTCACCAGCAGCTCGTAAACTTGCTCGTGAAAAAGGTATCGATCTTGCAGCAGTATCTCCAGTAGATCCTCAAGGCCGCGTACGTGTACAAGACGTAGCAGCTCACGGTACAGCACAAGTAGCAGCAGCTCCTGCAGCAACACCAAAAGCAGCAGCTAAAGCTGTTGACGAATCTCGCGTAGATGCAGTGAAAATGACTCGCCGTCAACAAACTGCAGCTCGTAAATTACTTGAAGTATCTCAAGGTACTGCAATGTTAACTACTTTCAACGAAATCGACATGACAAATGTTATGGCACTTCGTTCACGTAAAAAAGAAGCTTTCATGGAAAACCACGATGGTACAAAACTTGGTTTCATGTCATTCTTCACAAAAGCAGTTACTGCAGCACTTAAAAAATACCCAGCAGTTAACGCTAAAATCGTTGGTGAAGAAATTCACTACAACAAATTCTTCGACGTTGGTGTTGCAGTTTCAACTCCAGACGGCTTAGTAGTACCTAACGTACGTGATACTGACCGTAAAAACTTCGCAGAAATCGAAGCTTCAATCGCTGAATTAGCAGTTAAAGCACGTAACAAAAAATTGGCTCTTTCTGACCTTGAAGGTGGTTCATTCACAATCACTAACGGTGGTGTATTCGGTTCATTAATGTCTACTCCAATCATCAACGGCGACCAAGCTGCAATCCTAGGAATGCACAACATTGTGAAACGTCCTATCGCTGTAGGCGACGAAGTTCAAATCCGCCCAATGATGTACGTAGCATTATCTTACGATCACCGTATCATAAACGGTAAAGAATCTGTTGGATTCCTTAAAATGGTTAAAGATTTAATCGAAAACCCAGAAGATTTATTATTAGAAGCTTAATTACTGCCGACGGACGGAGGTTGGTCAAGCCTTGCAAACACGACGTTTGCGGACTTGGCTTGACTTCCACCCCAAAGCGTTTAAAGCACTTCTGAAAATGAAGATAAAAAGAAAAGACCCTGAGAAATCAGGGTCTTTTTTTGGCTCTTTGTCAAATTACGTTGGTGAAGATATTCAACTGAATAAAAGAGTCGACTAATTTGAGCGAGTTGAGTTTCATTTATGAAACTTAGCTCGCTCTTTTAAGTTTAAAGTGAATGAAAATACGATTACGATAATTGGAGAAATTTCGATAACCATAAGCTACACGATTTAGAACTTTGATTTTATTATTGATTCCTTCGATTCTTCCGTTGTTGTAGGGATAA
>JAGHSJ010000330.1 GCA_018065935.1 Candidatus Kurthia equi | reverse complement strand
GATCTGTTTCAGGTGTAATTAACCCTGTGAACGGATCTCCTGGCATTTGTTTTGCCAAAATGAAGATTAGGAGACTTAAAATAAATAGCTGCGGAATCATAATTAATACGCGTCGAGCAATCGTTTTCCACATACTATACACGCTCCTTTTCTGCTTCAGTCATCGCTACTTTATGCGTATCTGAAATTGATTTTAAAGGATATACTTTTCCATCTTTATCGTAATAATTATGTTGCTCTTCTTTATACTTCGCTTCAACTCTTTGACGTTCGATTTTACGTTCGATACGTGTTTCTGGCTCAATATTAGGAATTGCAGATAGAAGTCGGTTTGTATAAATATGTTGAGGATTCGTGTAAATATCTTCACGCTTACCTGTTTCTACAAAGCGTCCTTTATACATGATCGAAATATGGTCACACATGTGGCGAACAACACCTAAATCATGTGAGATGAATAAATAACTAATTCCATATTGATCTTGAATTTCCTTCATAAAGTTTAAAACTTGTGCTTGTACTGATAAATCCAGTGCTGAAACTGGCTCATCGGCAATAATCATTTTTGGATTACATGCCACTGCACGTGCAATACCTAAACGTTGCTTTTGACCACCTGAGAATTCATGTGGATATTTTAGTAAAACGTCTTCTGACATCCCAACAATGGCTAGTAATTCGTTAATACGTTTGCGCTCTTCTTGAGGCGACAATTTCATAAAGTTACGAATTGGCTCTGCTAAAATGTCTAATACACGTTTACGTGGATTCATACTTGAATGTGAATCTTGGAAAATCATTTGAATGTCGCGATTGTATGCAGAATCACGTTTACGACGTGCATTCGTTACATTTTCACCTTCATAAATAATTTTTCCTGATGTAATTTTTTCTAGTCCGATAATTGCTTTACCTGTCGTTGATTTACCAGAACCTGATTCACCTACTAAACCGTAAGTTTTACCACGTTCGAATTCCATCGTTACACCGTCTACAGCATATACATGATCAACAACTGTATTGAAAAATCCACCTTTGATTGGATAGTGAACTTTTAAATCTTCAACTTGCATGAAACTCATCGATTTACGCTCCCTTCCTCGTCTTCAAAGTGGAAATTTTTCCAGCAAGTACAGCGTACAAGATGTCCTGGTGCCACTTCATGAAGTTGTGGATTCGCTTCGTGTTCTGAAGCATCAATCCATGGAGTACGAGATGAGAATCGGCACCCTTCACGTGGTAATTTCATTAGCGAAGGTACCATCCCCTGAATTACTTCTAGTTCATCGCTCTCACTGTTTGCTTGAGGAATCGATTTTAGTAATGATCTTGTGTATGGATGCTTCGGATTTCTGAATAATTCTACTACTGACGCTTCTTCAATTACCTGACCTGCATACATTACTGCAACTCGGTCTGCGACTTCTGCTACAACACCTAAGTCATGGGTAATTAAAATGATCCCTGATTGAATCTCGTCTTGTAGAGATTTTAACAAGTCTAAAATTTGAGCTTGAATTGTAACATCAAGCGCTGTTGTAGGCTCATCGGCAATGATAATTGCTGGCTTACCTGATAAAGCAATGGCAATCATAACACGCTGACGCATACCACCTGATAATTGGTGAGGGAATTGATTAGCTACACGTGGCGGATTTGGAATCCCTACTTGATCTAACAATTCTAATACTCGCTGACCGCGCTGTTGTTTGTTTAATTTTGAATGATAAACTAAACCTTCTTCAATTTGTTCTCCAATGCGCATTAATGGATTTAATGCCGATAATGGGTCTTGGAATATAAACCCAATATCATTCCCTCGAAGTTTATTAAACTGATCCTCATTCAATTTTACTAAGTTTTGATTGTTATAAAGAATTTCACCTTCAACTTTTGTGTTGTTTCCATTGTGTAATCCTACAATCGATGTTGCTAAAGTACTTTTACCGCAACCTGATTCACCAACGATAGCTAAAATTTCATTTTTGCGAAGCGTTAATGAAACATTGTCTACAGCCGGATAATAAGTATCTTTAATACGAAAGCTCGTACGTAAATCGCGGATTGTCAATAATTCATTCGTAGACACTAAATAATCGCTCCTTCCTTCATAACCCCTGCTCTGTCTCTACTTATCTCTCTATTTAAGCTATCTAAAACTCAGTCTCATAAAATATTATAT
>JAGHSJ010000078.1 GCA_018065935.1 Candidatus Kurthia equi | reverse complement strand
AATTCCATAAATGTTAATTAACCATGATATTTAAGGATTTTAAATACTAAAAAAGGATGGTATGTAGACATATGAATTCAGTAGAAATTACGAGTGAGCTGAAAACACTTTTAGCAGGGGATAATATTAAGGAGCAGCTTTCAGTTGCGGAATTAGTTGAAAAAGCTACTTCACGTGGCGAAGCTATATTAACTGTAGATGGAGCGGTTCGTGCAAACACTGGTAAATATACTGGTCGCTCTCCTAAGGACAAATTTATGGTAGAAGAAGACAGTTCAAAAGACAATATGGACTGGGGAAAAGTCAATCTTCCTATCTCTTCTGAAGTATTCGATGCATTGTATAAAAAAGTCGTTGCTTATTTAAAAGAAAAAGAAGAAGTATTCGTATTTAATGGTTTTGCAGGTGCTGATGAAAACTCACGTTTAGCAATTAGTGTTGTAAATGAATACGCTTGGCATAATCTTTTCGCACATAATCTATTTATTCGTCCTACTGCTGAAGAGGCTGCAAAACATGTAGCAGACTTTACTATTATTTCTGCTCCTACATTCCATGCTGACCCAGCTGTTGATGGTACAAATTCTGAAGCTTTCATCATGGTTTCACTTGAGAAAAAAATCATCCTAATCGGTGGTACTGAATATGCTGGAGAAATGAAAAAATCAATCTTCGGTATTATGAATTACTTATTACCACAGCAAGGTATCCTATCTATGCACTGTTCAGCAAACGTAGGAGAAGATGGAGATACAGCTCTATTCTTCGGTCTTTCTGGTACTGGTAAAACTACACTATCTGCGGATGCAAAACGTAAATTAATCGGTGATGATGAGCATGGTTGGTCTGATACAGGTATCTTCAATATTGAAGGTGGTTGCTACGCAAAAACAATCAACTTATCTGCTGAAAAAGAACCTGAAATTTACAATGCGATTCGTTTCGGTACTGTGTTAGAAAACGTAGTAGTTGACGAAGATACACGTATTCCTGATTACGATGACGAAACACCAACTCAAAATACACGTGCGGCTTATCCAATTGACAATATCGATAATATTGTTCTTCCATCTGTTGCAGGTCATCCAAATACAATCATCTTCTTAACTGCAGATGCATTTGGTGTGTTACCTCCAATCTCTAAATTAACAAAAGAACAGGCAATGTATCACTTCCTATCAGGATTCACTTCAAAAACACCTGGTACAGAACGTGGTATCGTAGAACCTGAACCAGCATTCTCTGCTTGCTTCGGTTCACCATTCCTACCACTACCTGCTACAGTTTACGCTGATATGCTTGGTAAAAAAATTGACGAGCATAATGTAAATGTATTCCTAGTAAACACTGGTTGGACTGGTGGCGCATTCGGTACAGGCAAACGCATGAAGCTTTCTCATACACGTACAATGGTAAATGCTGCAGTTGAAGGTAAATTAAATGATGTAGCAACTGAACAAGATGCATTCTTCGGTCTTGCTATTCCAACCGCCATCGAAGGCGTGCCAAGTGAGTTACTAAACCCTCGCAATGCATGGGCTGATAAAGCAGCATATGATGCAAAAGCGACACAACTTGCTGGTATGTTCCACGAGAACTTCAAAAAATTCAAAAATGTACATGAAGAGATCATCACTAAAGGTGCTCCTTTAGTTTAATTACTCTTAAAATAGAAGAAGTTAGGGTTGAATACTTCTTTCCACCTTACAAAGTTCGAAAAAAAGGGCAAAAATCGTACGTAAAAACGTCGATTTTGCCCTTTTTCTATACACTAAATAGAGTATTTCCTGTGTTTATCCTCTATTTGATTTCCTTTCATTCACAAAAAGCGATTATTCCCATTTAATGTGGAATAATCGCTTTTACTGTCATTAGGTTATACTAATTATTTTGCTTTATGAATTTCTGGTGTTGGAATACGTTTGATTGTAATTAACTCTGACTCTTCCATTTCAAGTGCTTTAAAACAAAGTTCTTTTTTCAATGCTTCGTTATGATCATATTCTTCCGATGTGAATGATTCTTCACGACCTTTTAATAAGTAATCATAGAAGATTGGTGGCAAGAAGTCTTCATTCAATGTTACTTGAACAGTTTCTTCATGTTTATTTGTAAAGATATACACATAGCCAGTTGGACGGTGTGGATCATATTGTGCTTCTGGATACGTAGGATCTACTGTGTATTCACCGCGTGTTTTAGCACGTGTCACAAATTCAATTGCATCACGGAAACCAGGGCCACCGTGACCAGAGATTACTTGGATATCTTCACGAGAAACGATTGAATCCCCACCTAATTCTCTCATTGCTGCTTGTACAATACGGTAACCTACGCCGATTGCCATATATGCACGAATACCGTGTAATTTACGAATATCCTCGAATTCTACTTCTACTAAATAACCATGATCATAAATTTTAATGCCCATTTTTAACATTCCTATCTCTTTTTATTTTTGCGATAAAACATGGCAGCCACTAATCCGACAATAATCATCGCACTAGCTACTACTAGCCATATTTTACTCATTTTCACTTGTTCTTCATCTACCGAATCTTCGCCTTGCTCAGTAGCTGTTTTTGCTTGCTGTACCTCTCTTTCAGCAGAAGCCGATTCAATAATCAAGTATTGTAGCTTTGCTTCATCTGAAGTACTTCCCTCTCCAACGCGATCAGCAGTCGTATGTTCCGTTACTAACGATTGCGTCACTTGTTGCCCCTCCCAAACAAGTGGATCTGTCGAATCATTTACCACACTTGGATGCTCTGCTAATGAAAAGGTCTCGCCATCAACCTGTAATTCATAGCTTTCATCCTTCAAACGTTTGACTTGTTCAATTTCACCAGTAGGTCCTGTTTCCATTTTTTCTTGCTGTAATAAAGAAGTTTTATCTTGTAAAAGCTGTCCAGCATGCGCTGCAACAAATGATGCATAATCTCCTCGGCTCAATTTAGCTGAACCATTCGACACCTTTATTTCGCCATTAAATAGTGCCTGATTTAGTTCATCATAAGTGATTGTGCCATCCTCAGAAGAGATGATACCATCTGCGATAGCTTGCTTCACTAGCTGTGCCTCTTTGCCTTTTAAACCTTTAAAATCGCTATACCAAAGAGCAAAATCTTTTCTTGATAATTCTTCAGCTGGTTTATACAGCGCTGAATCAGTTGTGATTAAATGTATAGCATGCGTATAAAGAATGGCTTCACGTGAATCTGACAGCGCAATATCTGTGTAAATATTATCTGCATTCATAATATGTGCCTGTGCTGGCATCGTGAAAATAGAAGTTGCTACTGTCGTTGCCATCAATGTTGCGCTTATTTTTTTATACATCTTCATCTACTCCCTACTTTGATTTAATTTCAAGCCATCCATTTGCTTGTTTTATATAAGGCTGTATAATGCCATCCAATTTCGTTAATTCATTGTATGGTATAGAGAAACCATTGATTTCAATTAAGTCCTCATTTGGTAAAAAGAAACCATTATAATAACCTGCTTCAAACTGCAAGCTAGCACCTGTACCCGCTGCATTTTGAAGAATTTGTCCAATCAATATTACATGCTCATTATTGACCTTAAATTCAACATATATATGATCCGCACGGAAAAAATAACGTGCTTTACTCTGCTTGTTTAAACTTGCTTCATCAAAGGTAGCCACATTATTTTTCATCTTCACAGAAGAAACAAACTGCGTTTTCATAAACGCTGCATCCTCTTTCATCGTTTGAATCAAAGGCTCTTCTACCTCAGATGTCCAATCAATGTCTAAATAATTTGCTATATTTTCAATTTCAAGTCCTTCATTTTCGGCTAAGTAACTGCTGCGACGTTGCATACTTTTTTCAATCACTTGAAGCAATTCGCTATGTCCTTGCAAGGTTTGTTGTTGTACCTTTACTTCTTCATACATTAAATACAAATCATTCAATGAATCGATATAACTGTTGATTGCCTTTTTCATCACCCACTGATCACCGAGTAAATCGACAATTTCCTTGTTATCAGCTAACATACTGTACCAAGTGTCTAGCCCGACATCACTATAGCCAAGTAATTGGTCAATCGCTAACGTTTGTTGTTGTAAAAATTCATTTTCTAACTTTTCTACCTTGGGTGTTAATTCTTCAATTTCTTCCTTCGTATCAGTTAGCTCCATCTTCAAATCATCAATCGTTGAATCATCATAGACGACCGCTAAATAATCAGCAAACGCGCCTGTCAAATGAGCAGATGCTGTGAATGTCCCTGTTGCTATTAACACTGCCAGAATAGCACCTACACCCCACTTACGCATGGCGAATCCACTTTCTCGTCGCTAGATAGCTTGCACAAACGCACATCACTAAACCACCAAGAACAGCTAAGCCTATACAATTCCATAAATCTGAAGTTGTAATAGCTGAAATAAACGGGAGAAATTCATCCAATGAAGCAAAGGCAAATTGGTATGCACCATAGACAATAAAGGCCGCAATGATTGCACCGCAAATTCCTATTAATAAGCCTTCCAGTAGAAATTGTAATCGTAAAATGGCTGGATTCATGCCTACAAGTAACTTCACCTTCAACTCTTTTTCTCGGCGATAAAGCGCTAAATGAAAGGTTGTATAAATCATGAAAAATGTCACAATGATTAAAATGACAGAAATAATGACACCGTACATTGTCATTTTCGAAAGAAATTTTTGTAGTAGAGTTGCTAATTCCTGTGGATAAACTACTTTTTCAATCCCATTTACCTCTTCTAATGACTTGGCTATTTGCTCCATATCATCTGCATTGGTCAATGTTAAACGAATGGCATCATTTACTTTTCCACCTGAAAATGCATCTAATAAATAATCTCTCTTAGCAAAGAAAAATGACAGACGGTCTAACAAGTCGTCCCCTTTTTCAATCGCTACATCCGCTACAAAACGCTTGTCCTGTAAAACATGAGCGACTTCTTCTGTGGAAATACTTTGTTCGACATATACTTTCATAGATAATTGTGTATCTAAATAATCCGTTACATCACTAACAAGCACGCGTAATAATAAGAAAATACCAATGAAACTAATCGATAACGCAACGAATAATACAGAAGCTATACTGCCACCCTTATTGCGCATAAGTCCTGTACATGCATCTGATGCGACATAACGCGTCATATCATTGTTCATGAAACTGACCCTCCTCAACGAGCCAAACCTTGGCATCAAATTGCTGAAGTAACTGCTTCGAATGTGTGACAATAATCATCGCCATTTTTTCCTCTTGGTGCAATTCATATAATAACTGCATGACATCTTGAGCTGTATCCTCATCTAAATTTCCTGTCGGTTCATCTGCTAATAGCAAGCTCGGCTTATTTAATAATGCTCGAACAATCGCTACACGCTGCATTTGTCCTCCAGACAATTGATGCGGATAAGCATGATGCTTATCCGCAAGACCTACTCTTTGTAGCAGGTGCTCGGCTCTGGGTAAGAGCTCTTTTTTAGAGAAACCTAGTGCACGACCTGCTAATAATACATTTTCTAAAACTGTCATTTGGGGAATTA
Source organism: Candidatus Kurthia equi (assembly GCA_018065935.1). Lineage (GTDB taxonomy): Bacteria > Bacillota > Bacilli > Bacillales_A > Planococcaceae > Kurthia > Kurthia equi. Next base: position 14,876 of record JAGHSJ010000078.1, on the reverse strand, counting down.
ATTCAAAGGATTGAAAAATGATGCCCATCTGACGACGTAATTGATATTTTTTATACTGTTTGATATCTTTTTCCTGCCACAAGATGACGCCACTATCTGCATCGATTTCTCGATCAATTAGTTTTAAAAAAGTGCTTTTTCCACTGCCTGATTTCCCACATATAAAGTGAAAACTTGCTGCTTCAAAACGGGCATCAACATTGTGTAAAACTACTGCTTCGCCATACTTTTTCACGACATTTTGTAAATGTAGCATTTAGATTTCTCCGTTTTCTAACCATGGCATGAAACCACGTAGGAAGCGTTCAGTAGCTGGCATGAAGTAATGACCGTAATGGAAATCCGGATCCAATGTCGTAATAATCCAAGTTCCTTTACTTCTTTGACGATCGATATAGAATACTTTACCGCCATCTTCTGTTTCAACTAGTGATTCTACTTCACCCTCTGGGAAGTACACACCATGTTGATGCCAAGTAGCATCTGCTAGAGTAATATAGTTTTTGAATAAATCATTTTCTCCACCAGTTAAAACAAGACCACTCTTCGCGTCTTTTTCCAACCACCACCAGAAGTTTGTTGGGCGTAATTCCCAGTTCACATCAGTTGCTAACCATTCTTCAAATTGGTGACCGAATGATACAACGATACCGCCTGCATCAGCAAATTCGTCTACGCGATGTTTTTGTGGTAGGAATACAGACATATTTGTTTGTGAAGGAATGATTAATACATCAATGTCTTCTAATAAAGCTGTTGCAAATTCGCGAACTGGAATCACTTTTGTAATATGTTTAGCGAATTCACCAGTTTTGTATGAACGGATATGGTGAGAAGTACCACTTGAAACAACTGCAATTTTACGACGTTTCGTTGGTGCTTTCTTTTCTAATGTAGCAATCTCATCTTTGCAGAATTGTAAGAATTGAGGTCCGATTTTATCAGCAGTTGTACCGCTACCCATATTACCTGCATTTAGTGCATAACCGAATAAGTTAAAGCCTGCATGGACAACGATTGTTCCTTTAGAAGATACACGGTCTACATATGTTACTGGACGACCTTCACCTAGTGTTACATACACATCTGCACCTTCTGGAGCTACATGGTGTCCACGTGCAAAGAACCCAGCCACACCTTTTTTGAATACCATATCGTCGATTTCAACTCCCGCATAAATTGGGTTTTCCATCGCAATTTGTACTTCATAATCTTTGAAGTTATTAATTTTTTTCGGTACGAATAATGATGCACCTTGTAACCATGGTGTTGCGATATTCCCGCAAAATACAACCATATTTCCAGCATTCAAGTAGTTTGTAATAATATCACTTTTCTCGAATAAAAATTCTTGGTCACAGTTATCTGTGATTGCTAAACATTTATAAGGAGCTAAGTTTTCGATTGATAAATCATATTGATCTAAATAATCGAAGATGCCACCTTCATTTTTTGTGTTGTTTTGTGTTGTTAAGTAAACAAATTGGTTTGTCATAGGTTAATATCCTCTCTTGCTTCTAAAGTTTGTAAGGCATGAATTAATTTCTTCGTAAATTCATGGGTTGGATGCGTTATTACATCCCTTGTTCGGCCTGCATCAACTACTACTCCTTCATTTAAGACAATCAAACGATTGCAAAAATTTTGCGTTAGTGCGATATCATGCGTAATGAAAATAAAAGCAGTTCCTCTTTTTTCATTTAATTGTTTCAGCAATGCTACCAACTCTAAACGCAAAGAAGTATCCAACATTGAAGTTGGCTCGTCGGCAATAATGAGCTTTGGATTACAAACTATTGCCCGGGCAATACCCACACGTTGTCTCTCTCCACCTGATAATTCATGCGGATAACGTTCTAAATATTTCTTTGAATCTAATGAAACAAGCTCCAATGCTTCCTTTACTAAATCAAGACGCTTGTTCTTGTCTGGCTCTAATCTCAAAATGATTAAAGCTTCTTCAATAAGTTCACGAATTTTCATCCGTGGTGAAAGTGTCGAATAGGGATCCTGAAAAATCATTTGAATATCCTTGGATAATAAACGTCTTTTTTTAGCTGACATTTTCACAAGCTGTTGACCTTCAAAAAGAATCGAACCTGCATCGCCTTCCTCTAGATTGGCTAAGATACGACCTACCGTACTTTTACCAGCACCTGATGCGCCAATTAAGCCAACAATTTCCTTTGGAGCAAGGTCAAAAGAAACGCCTTTTAGTACTTTATTTTCTTTGTTATAACTTTTTTCTAACGCTTCAATTACTAGCATATTGGCTTCACTTCCTCGTTTTTCGATAGTTGAAGTGTCGGAATTGAATCGACCAATCTTCTTGTATATGGATGCGTAGAGTATTTCGCTACACGTGTAGATGGTCCAAAATCAACAATTTGTCCATATTTCATAATGATTAAATCATCTGTCAATGTTAGAACTGCTGGTAAATCATGCGAAATGAAAATCATTGAAATATTTAATTCCTGTTGTAATTTTTTCAACAACTGAATGATTTCTACTTGTACCATCACATCTAGGCCTGTAGTTGGTTCGTCAGCAATGACAAATTGCGGTTTATTGATAATTCCCATTGCAATAACTACACGCTGTTTCATCCCACCCGACAGTTCATGTGGATAGGCATTTTTCCATTTAGGATCTAAACCAACTTGGCATAATACCTCATCAATACGTTCGTTTATTTCATGACGTGACAAGCGATAATGCTGTGTAATTGCTTCTTTTAATTGGAATTTAATTTTCATGACTGGATTTAATGCATTCATTGCTGCTTGTGCAATATAGCCTATGTCTTTTCCATGCATATCACGAATACGCTCATCTGAAAACTGCTCCATATTTTCTCCATTAAAGAAGATGGAACCTTTCGTAATCGTTGCATCTCCTTTTAGCTGTGCATTGATAGCTGTAACAATCGTTGTCTTACCACTTCCAGATTCTCCAACAATTCCTAGCACACGACCTTTTTTCACTTCAAAAGATACATCTGTTACAGCCTCTGATTGACCATAGCTAATAGATACATTTTGTACATTTAACACAATATCCTTTGCAAAGTCACAAGCTGAAGTAGCTACTGCTTGCTTCGGACGTTTCTTCGCCACAGTATAGCTAGATAAGCGTGGATTCACTTTTTCTTCTAAGAAATAACCGATAAATGAAAAGCCCAATACGACCATGACAATACATATACCTGGAGGGACAATCCACCAAGCCCATGCATCTGTTAAGAACGCACTGCGGTTGTTTGCGTAATAAAGAATCGAACCCCAGCTTTTTTGAAGTGGGTTTCCTAAGCCTAAAAAACTTAATGACGACTCTAAAAGAATAGCTGCATTTACAGCTGCCACAAATTGTGGAATTAGTAATGGAAATACGCCGGGTAAAATATGTTTTTTAAATATATAAAAATGATTTGCTCCCATCGCTGTAGCTGCCTGTACGGGTCCTAAACTTTTAATAGACAATGTTTGTGCACGTATTTGACGTGCTTTCCCTGCCCACATCACTACCGTTATGATGAAAATTTCGGTAAAAAGTCCTTGCCCCATATAAACAGAAACAACAATCATTAATGGGAGGAACGGTAATGTTAGCACAACATCAATAATGCGCATCATAATCGTTTCATACCATCCACCTATATAGCCTGCTGTGATACCAATAATTGCACCGATTAATGTCGCACATATCGCAATAGATACTCCTAAAAACAGCGAGGTTCTTGCACCATCTGCAAGCTCGGCTAAAATATCCTGTCCAATATCATTTGTTCCTAATAGATGGGATGAACTTGGAGCCTCAAATGAAGCACCAGTTTGCTCCCCACTATCATAAGGAATGAAAAGCGGACCAAATAGAGCAAATAGAATCATAATGGCTAATAAAATAAAACCGATATAGCCTATTTTCTTCGTCGATGATCTCACTAGTGCGCCTCCTCAGATAGCTTTTTTCGTTTTTTCTTCGTACGTGGATCTATCAATGGATAGGTTAAATCTGCAATAATATTTGCTACAATAATGCCTAAAGTAATACATAGAAATAACCCTTGTAACAATGTAAAGTCACGGGCATTAACCGCTCCATATAATAAACTGCCGATGCCTGGATATGAAAAGACTGTTTCGATGACTACTGCTCCACCAATTAGCGTCCCTAATGTCATCATTAAGTTCGTATACACAGGTAGAAAAGCATTTCTAAGCCCATGATTGAAAATCAAACGATATTTTTTCACACCTTTTGCTTCGGCCAAAAGAATATAATCTTGCCCTAAAGAATCTAGCATTGAAGAACGTGTTAATAAATAATTTGAACCGACAGTCGCAATGCTCAATGTGATGATTGGTAACACTAGATGCCATGTAATATCTTTTATTTGTCCCCAAAGTGTATCTGCAGGAACAATCGCACTTGCGCCAAATGTCGGGAACCATCCTAAATTAACGGCAAATACCGCAATTAAAATCATCCCAATCCAAAATCCTGGTACAGCTTGGAATGTGAGCATCAAAGTTAATAAACTGGAGTCTCTTTTCTTTCCACGATTCCATGCAGAATATGCACCAATTAGTACACCTACTAGTGCACTAATCAGCATTGCTGGTAATACGAGTACAATCGTCCAAGGTAAATAGTCCGTAATTACATCAATTACAGGACGAGAATATTGAATTGAATCACCAAAATCAAATGTTAAAGTGCCTTTTAAATAGGCTATGTATTGGTGAAACAAAGTTCCATCTAAACCCATCGTCGCAAGTACTTCTTGCTTTTCAGTGTCGCTTAATTCTTTTAATGTTTCTTCATCATAAAAATACAAAAGCGGATCTCCAGGCGCTAATCGAGGCAGGACAAAATTAATTGTCACTGCCACGAATAGTACTGCTATATACTGGAGGAGCTTTTTTATGAGCGTCATCGAATTGGTTTTCAATGTCTTTGCCCCACCTTTTGCTCTTCGTTATTTTGAAAGATAGTTTGGTTCTGTTGCTGATACTTCTTTTTGTACATCTTTAGATAGGAATGAGTATTTATTGATGATTCCAAATCCTAATGATTCTACATAACCTGAGTAAGAATTTGCATTATATGCATAAACTTGTTCTGGGTAGTAAAGAGAAATTGCTGTTGGCTGAGCATTATAAAGAGTTTGCATTTTGAATGAAACTTCTTTACGACTATCAGCTGTATTCGCTTCTTCCCATTCTTTTTGTAAAGCATCCATCTCTGGGTAAGCTAACCCTTTCATCCACAGGTAGCCAGCACGTTGAGACATGACAAATTGGTCTGGATCGGCTGCACCATGTGGTCCGATTAATGAAACATACATATCATAGTTTTTCTCATTTGAAGCTGCTGCGTAACTAGTTGGATCAAGTGATTTAACAGTTACTTCGATGCCCACTTCTTTTAGTTGTGCTTTGATTAACTCAGCTACACGTACGTAGATTGGTTCACCAGAAGAAACAATTAATTTGAATGATAATTTCTTACCGTCTTTATCTTCACGGAATCCGTCTTTATCTGTAGCTGTGTAACCTAATTTATCTAATTTAGCGATTGCATCTTTTTGGTCAAATGGTTCAGCATTATCTGGATTTGTCCAAGGTGAATCTTTATGTGGATACCCTTCTGTACCTGATACACCTGCGCCAACTGTATTCACTAAAGCATCTTTATCGATTGCTTCAGAAATTGCTGCACGGAAGTCACCAGTTGCAAATGGTTCTTTTGTAAAGTTTAAGCCTAATTGTACGATTGATAATGCGGATGTTGTAGCTAATTTAAAGTTTGATTTTACAAGTGAATCTTGTAATTCAACTGGAACAGGACGTTTAGAAATATCAATTTCGCCTGACTTTAAAGCATTGAACATAGCTGTTGAATCGCCAATGATTGGCATGTTGATTTTTTGTACTGTTGGCTCACCTTTGAAGTAATCTTTATTTGCTTCAACTGTGTAATGATCGCCTTCTTTATACTCAGTAAGTTTATAAGGACCTGTACCTACTGCTAAGTCCGTCATTTTACGTGGGTTTGTTACATCTTTCCAAATATGCTCTGGAAGGATTGGTAAATCTGCAAATGTAATTGTATCTAATTGTGGACATGCATATGAACAAGCAAAAGTTAATGTTTTACCATCTTCAGCGATGTCGATTGTTTTAATATCTGGTACTTCATTTACATGGTGCGTGTAACGATTTTGAGGACCATCACGATAGTATTCATATGTGAATTTAACATCTTCAGCAGTGAATTCTTCACCATCCTGCCATTTGATGTCATCACGAATAACAACTTCCCAGTTTTGATCGTCGATTTTTGTTACCTTCTCAGCTAACCAAGGAACAGGTTCATCAACATATGGTGATGCTGCCATTAATTTGTCATAAATCATTTCATTAATCCAGTCTTCACTTTCTGTATAAAGGTTTACTGGACCAAAATCAGTTGGAATACCAAGCGTTAATTCATCTGTTGTTGATGTTTCTTTCGTATCCGTAGAAGCTTTGTCGTCTTTACCACAAGCTGCCAAGATAACTAAAAGTGACATGACACACATGATTAACCATACATGTTTCTTCATTATTGTCGCCCCTTATGTAGTTGTTTGTTTGCTATTGAAATATATCATCACTGATAACGATTATCAATATCATTTAATTAATGAGAAGTTGATTTTTCTTTGTTATTAAAGTATTTATAGCTTATTTATTATATTTATTGATAGATTTATTATGTTTTATAATATGTTGGGATTAACTGTATAAAAAAAGAGGCTCGTCCATGTTTGGACAACCTCTAAGACTGCGTTAAATTAAGTTTTACACTATCATAATAACTTTTCTCGTATACATTAAGCTCTTTAAAACGATTCATTATTAATGCATTTTTTCGTGTGATTTGAATGCCTTTTACTCCCTTCACAGTAAATCGTTTTTCCTCTTTATCAATAGAATCAACTGGAACAAAGCCTATCCCCATATTTTGGTGGACACCTCTTTGGATTAAATTGAAATCAGACATTTGTGAATAACTAGGGAATATATTCTTCTCTTCTAAAGCCCCACGGATTCGCTGTTGTAAAAAGGTACTTAATGGTAGTAAAATATTTTCATTCTGTAAATCTTTCGCATAAATAACTTTTCGTTTAGCTAAAGGATGTTCATTTGGAACAATTAACACAAATTTTTCTTCAAAAAGCACATCCACTGTAAAACGTTCGCCTAATTCTTCATCTTCAGAATAATAAGGCATAATGGCAAAGCTCGTTTTTTCTTCTATTAAAGCTTCTTTTAATCCTTTGTAATTATTACTCTCTACTTTATAGGGACATACACCACATGAATCATTCATAGAGAATAGCTCATCAAAGAAGCTTGTCGCTAAGTAATGACTTACATAGATAGAGATTTCTTTTTCCCCCTTCTCAGGTTCATTCATTGTTTCTTGTAAATTACTATGCAAATCTAAAATGGATTGCACATATTTTAGAAATTGTTGCCCTTTTGGTGTTAAAATCACTTCACCTTTTTGGCGTTGTATAAGTTGAACATTGTAATGTGCTTCAAGTATTTTTATATGTTGACTGATTGTCGGCTGTGAGCAAAATAATTGCTGAGCCGTTGCAGTGAATGATTTATACTTAGCCAAAGCTACAAAAGTTTTGAATTTATCTAACATTATAAATGAAGGCTCCTCTCAAAAAAACAGCCAATGGATATTGATTATCACTCTCAATTATAACTAAATGCGCGTATATTTGCTAGACATTCAATTTTCCAATGATCTTAAGATTGAAATTCATCATTCTTAAGCTGTTTCCACAAGCCAATACGCACTGCCGTCGTCTAAACGATCAATAAATTTAAACTCATATAAATCTCTTCGCAAAGTTACATAGTCCACATACTGTTTCTTCAATAGTTCATTCACTTCTTTTTCGCTATAGCGTTTACCTTCAATAAATTTTCTAGAAAACACCTTTAAAACCCAAATTTTTTGTTTATGTTTTTTAGGAAGACGGATTAATTCTCCATCTAATCCCTCTGGGAAAACCCTATTTAAAAACTCCATTTCTTTAGTTGTCATCATACCCTCCTTTATAAAAAAACAAGTAACTTGCATATTTGCTCGTTACTTGTCGTCTTCGTCCTTTGTGAACTTTGCTTCAATATTATCTTTTGAAAATAGTTGGAGTAATTTTTCAGCCTGTTCTGTTGAAATCTGATTAATTGTCGTTTCAACACCATAATCTCTTACTTCAATTCCCTCTGTACCATCCGCACGAATAAAGCGAATCATAAACCATTTTAATTGTTTGTGATCAAAAGAATCTTGTTGTAGATACGTTCTATTTTTTTCATTCAAAGCAATTCTAAAATAATGAACAAGTCCTTCTTTACGTACTTTTTCTGCAATTGGCAATAGTGCTTCCATCTGCTTCGTTTCTGTATTCCAACATTGAATAAATACTTCTGCATATTCATCCGTATAGTTCGCCCATAATTGGTCCCAATATTTTTTCATTACATCGTGATGTTTTTTTAATGGTATGTTTACTTGTAAAAAGCCCATATATAAATCACTCCCTTATTGTTTCCTCATCCAAGCTAATGCTGCTTTCAATACTTCGTGATTTTTTTCACCTGGGAAAAAATGCGTCAGTTCAGGATAATACCAAGATTCTACTTCTTTTTGTAGTCCTTTTAATGTCTCTTCGAGTAAATACGCATGGGCAATACCAACATTGACATCTTTACCTCCATGAATAATGAGGACAGGTGCTTCAATTTTTTGTGCACGTCGAATCGCCGAACGTTGATCGTATATTTCAGGTACACGATTTGGTGTGCCTCCAATTACTCTTTTCATCATCCTTCTCATATCTATGCGTTCTTTATAATTTAGTCGAAGTGATGAAACTCCTCCCCATGTGACAACAGAGGTGATATCTTGACGCAAAATAGCTGTCCATAATGCCATAATTCCGCCTCGCGAAAAAGCAAAAAGATGGATGCGATTTGGTAGACAGTAATTTTTCAATAACGTCACGCCGTGTACGGAATCATAGACATCAATGCCCGCAAATTCATCCTTGCCTTCTCCACCTCTATTTCCCCGGTAATAAGGTGCAAAAACAATAAAACCTTGCTGTGCAATTTGAGCAACTCGCGCTGGTCGTACCATCCCGATAGATTGTAAGCCACCTCGTAAATATAAAATCCCCTCATAATCTCCTTTTACGATTGGCTCCGCAAGCATCCCTTTTACGCGAATCCCTTCAGACCAATACGTAATTTCCGTCAATTTCACATGTGGGTTTGGCGACGGATAGATTCTACTATGCTCAATCTCACTATTAGGCTTCACGCTCTCTCACCTTCTCTAGCATTTTTTTCATGCCTAAATCTTTCATATAAAAACTTAAATTATCTGAAGCGAAAAGTTCATCATCGCTCATTAATACCAGTCCGTTCGTTTCGTGATGCACGAAGTTAGGCTCTACACTGTCTGCAGTGGCAATAAATACTGCTTTGGCAAACGGTTGTTGTTGATGTTGCACGTAGTAAGTTGCTAACCATTCTACAGCTTTAATAATTGCGCCTGTTTCCTCATAGGCTTCACGTATAGCAGCTTGTTCTAGGGTTTCTCCTTGCTCTAACTTTCCTCCCGGGAATTCAATTCCTCTCATGGGATGATCCGTTAGAATCCATTTCCCCTCATACTTAGCTAACATCAGTACATGCGTAGGTTTTACGGGAACTACTCCTTGTTTAAAAGATAATTCCACACCGCAGCCGTTTAAATCTGTATATGTAAACATTTGCATCACTCCTTATTCTTAGTTTAGCGAAAATAGGCTACTGCTTCAATAGAAACGATTACGTATTCCACCGTACAATTCCATAAAAAACAACTTAATTTCCACTAATAAAAAAAGAAATCACCAAAATGGCAATCCCTTTCCCCTTACTCTTTTGATAAAAAAAGTCCTTCATTCATTACTAGTAATATGACTGCGCGTTAAATTGAAATATCAATTTGCTGCCCTCTAAAAGGATCTTGTGCCATCGGTATTTCATTCATTGCTTCTATTAAAGCATCGGCTGATTGCTTTTGTGTATCCATTGCTTTATTGACAATGCTAAGCTGCACTTGCTGTTCTAATACCATGGCTGATAAGGCTGAACTAATTTCTTGCATATTCTTCTCCCCCTTTCTTTAGTTATCGGCATTTCCATTTGATTTATAAGGTAAATTGTTTAAGTACAAAGAACTATTGAATCAGTTCCATATATCAAACATATATATATTTTCACTATTTATACACATTTTCTTACAAATAAGTATATTATTTTATACTGTTTTCATTGTATAGTGGAGTGGACACGAATGATTACTAAAAGGAGGATTTACATTGTCTAAAAAAGTTGTTTTTTTCGAGGTACAAGGTGGTAATGACAAAGGACCAGACGGCTACAGAAAAGACACGATGCCTATGGTGGAAGCCTTAGAACAACGTGGTTATTCTGCAGAAGTCATTTTTTATGAATTAGAAAAACATGATGAAATTTATAATCATGTTTTAACAAATGCTGTTGCTTATGTTTCGAGAATTAATCCAGGTAATCTTAAACACGAATCTTCTTATTTTTCTCTTTTACGCCAGCTATGTGAAAACGGTATTATTGGTATGCCACATCCAGACGCTATGATTGGTTACGGCGCGAAGGATGCACTTGTAAAATTAACTTCAACATCTCTCGTTCCAGAAGATACATTTGCTTACTATGAAATTGCAGATTTATATGAGCAATTCCCTTCTGCTTTGGCAAAAGGTGAACGTGTTTTAAAACAAAATCGTGGCTCTACTGGAGAAGGAATTTGGCGTGTTTCACTTGTTGATAGCAATGAAAAAGAGCCAAATGTTCACTCTAAAATTAAATGTACGGAAGCAAAAGATAATCATGTAGAGTTTTGGGAACTTGGCCCATTCATGCATTTCTGTGAAAAATACATTATTGGTGAAAATGGAATGTTAGTCGATATGCCATTCTTGCCTCGTATTACTGAAGGGGAAATTCGTTTATTAATGTTAAAAGATAAACCTGTCAATGTTGTACATAAAAAACCGGCTGATTCAGCTGATGCATTTAGTGCGACACTTTTCTCAGGTGCACAATATCGCTATGATTCACCAGAAGAATGGGATGAACTTGTTTCTAACTTTTTAGAACAACTTCCTTCCATTACTGAAATGTTAGGTGGCTATGACTTACCACTCATTTGGACAGCAGATTTCATTTTAGATACATTGCCTGATGGTTCTGATACGTATATATTAGGTGAAATGAATTGTTCATGTGTTGGTTTTACATCTCAATTAGAATTAGCAAATGATGTAGCTGACACGATTATAGAAATTATCACTCATTCTGAACTTTCACATGTATAAATAAAAAAAGAAGCCCTAAATAGAGCCTCATTGTAGCAATTAATTTCATTTTAACACTACAGTGATTGCGCTTTTCAGGGTTTCTTTTTAATTATGCTGTTTTAGATGACATCATTTTCATGATGAAGCTAACAATTAGGATTAAGACAATACAACCAATTAATGCTGGGAATACGTAGAATGAACTTACCTTCCAACCCCAGTCTCCTAAAATTAGACTACCAAGCCATGCACCTACGATACCGGCTATAATATTACCGATAATTCCTCCAGGTACATCTTTCTTAATAATAAGACCCGCTAACCATCCTAATATACCACCTATAATAATATACCAAATGAATGAGAACATGTACTTCAACTCCTTTTCTAGTTGTTAGACATACTATTCCCTATTCTCAAGGTATATCAAACTTATTTTAAAATTACTTTTATTACAATTTTCGTTCACAAAATTTTCAAAGCGTAATACTACTGTTACAATGCAAAATCGAGTAAACTTAATCTATATATTGGGGAGGGGAATTTAAATGACCATTGCTTGGATTGCCATATTACCTGTTGTTTTTTTAACAATTGGTTTTGCTTGCTACTTAATTTACTATGTAGTGAAAAATAATAATAAGAACTCTCACATAACAATAGATCCTAAACCAGTACAAAAATACGTAGATCCCAAGAAAGAAGAATTCCATTGAAACACATCATCATTTTTCTATTTCGCTTTTATCAAAAAGCCATCTCTCCTTTAAAACCACCAAGTTGTCGCTTTTATCCCACTTGTTCAAACTATGGGATTGAGGCATTAAAAACACATGGCGCTTTCAAAGGAACTTTATTAACTATATATAGAATATTACGCTGTCAGCCTTTCTCTAAAGGCGGTTATGACCCCGTACCACTTAAATCGCCATCGAAAAAAAAATAATTTCGATGGTTTTTTCTATTGCCAAATACTCTTTTTTTTAGTATAGTTACAAATGTAAATCGTAACGATTACTATTTGAGGAGGCACTTATGAAAAAAATAACTCTACTTACCCTTATTGCAGTATTAGCTTTATTTACTGCTGCATGTGGAAATGATACAGCGCAAAAAAACTCAGACAAAATTGAAATTTACACAACTGTCTATCCATTACAATATTTATCTGAAAGAATAGGTGGCGATCATGTTCAAGTGTCATCTATTTATCCTCCGGGTTCTAACGAACATTCTTTTGAACCGACCCAAAAAGATATGATTCATATGGCGGATGCAGACCTATTCTTCTATATTGGCTTAGGCTTAGAGGGCTTTGTCACAAATGCGAAGAAAACATTAGCGAAAGAAAATGTCACTATGGTCCAAACAACCAAAGATGTAAGCGATGAAAAATTAGCACTAAGTACTTCTTCAGAACACGATCATGAAGGTGAAGAACATGAGGATGAAGATGAAGAACATAATCACGAACACGGTAATACAGATCCACATGTTTGGATTTCTCCAATTATTGCACAAGACCTTGCCACTTCTGTAAAAGATGCATTAGTGAAAAAAGATGCTTCTCACAAAGCTGATTACGAAAAAAATTACAAAGCTGTTATTCAAGACTTACAAAAATTAGATACCGAATATAAAGAAATGGCTGACCAAGCGAAGCAAAAAACATTCTTCGTTTCACATGCATCATTTGGTTATATTGCTGGTTCATATGGTTTAGAGCAAGAAGCGATTGCTGGATTAAATTCGCAAGATGAGCCTTCTCAAAAAGAGTTAACAGAAATTGCTGATGAAGCAAAAAAAGATAATATTAAATACATTCTTTTCGAACAAAATGTATCTTCTAAACTTTCAGAAGTTATTAAAAAAGATGTTGGTGCAGAAAGCTTAACAATTAATAATTTAAGCGTTCTTATGCAAGAAGATATCGTAGCGAAAAAAGACTATCTTTCAATTATGGAAGATAATTTAAAAACATTTGAAAAAGCATTAAATAATTAAATAACAAAAGGTAGGTTGCTCATCAAAAATGCATCCTACCTTTTTAAATTAGATAAATTTATAGATTAAAATTTCTCATGAACGATTTCACTTGGCATACCTTTTTCATAACTTTGCTCGGCAAAATCGATTTGCCCATTCCTATCTATTTGAAGGGCTGTCGTGCACCGTGTACCATAATCTTCTCGCTTTACAAAGATTGAGGACAACTCTCTCTCCATCTCGATTGGAATTCCTGTCGATGGAAGACGGGCATCTGTAGGTTTCTCTATATCCTTGCCTATCTCTAACAAGTCCACTACAGACTCCTCCTCATAACGAGCCGCTACAAGCTGTTTCATTCTTTCTGCTTTTGGCCAAGGTGTGTTTAATGTCGCATTGGTCACACAATGTATACCAGGCTGCATCTCTTGTATGCTATCTGTTACATTATTATAATGTGCCATAGTCGAGCCATCATAGACGATGACATTCATTGGTCCATAGCTGGATCCCTCTTGTTTAATCTTTTCTAGAAATGACTGGCTATCTTGATTACCTAAAATAAAATCATTTACAATAAATCCACGCGACTTTTCACCAAGCTGATTCAATGTAAAATCACGATAATTTGTCACAGCCGCAAAGCGATGGTTTTTATGGATAGCAAGCCAACTTCCCATTTTTTCTAAGTCTTTCCCACCGATTACTTGCTTATCTTCCTGCCAAAAATATGCCGGCATTGCTGGTCGTTCATAAAACTCATCTCGGTTGGCAACAACTACTAACGGCTTGTTTGCTGATACTTTATAGACCAATGTTATGATACACACGATAAACATTCCTCCTTGAATAATGTGAAAAAATTCTATACAATTACTAAATTATCTCATATAAGTTCAAATGAAAACAGCAATCAAGAGTTCCCCAACTCTTGATTGCTGTTTTATGCTACTATTAACTTCGAACCGAACATATAAATCACGTATACGCATACACCCACGATGACTGCAGTTGATGGTTTCATATACCCCGACAACACATAAATACCCACTATCAGAATAACCATGCCGATTGCTCCAAAAATCCCATTTCTTTGTGTCTCATGAAAGTCTTCAGCTGACATATTTTTAAGCTGTAGTCTTAAATTCAACAAAGTCAAAATAGGAAGCAACGTTATAATCCCTGATAAAAACAAGTATTTTGATTGGCTTAATAGCGTGGCAAATAACATAACTGAGCCACCTATAATGAATTGTATAACATACCCCATTGTATTAACAAACTCCCTTGTGATAATACTGGATAGGCAACACTTAGTTGGACAGAAATGATAAGGTTTAGAGGGCGATTTCTAATCCGCCCAATTAAGAAGCGCTTTATATGGAGCAATGTGCATGATAGCCTTTATTGGCTAATGCATCCTAAT
>JAGHSJ010000072.1 GCA_018065935.1 Candidatus Kurthia equi | reverse complement strand
AACAATTTATTATAAGCATATAGTATAAAACGTTTTTTTGAAAAAACTGGGTTTTAGAAATACCTTCGTGACTAGATTTTAAAACGGATAATTGTTTGTATTTTAGGCATATAGGTTTTGCTTAGGTATTAAGTGCAGAATTTTAGTTAATTAAGAAATTTTTTCTAGTATTTGTCACATATAAAGTGAAGTTTATTATTTTGCTATATCATAGTAATTTGAGTTGTGATAATATTAAAATGCATTTAAGTGTAAGCAAATGCTGTGAAATGTTTATTCTAGTCTAATCCAGTTGGTTTTTTACTGTTATTAGAGAAATTTGCTTATAAATTTATGACTGCTTTTAAATGTAAAAGTCCTGGTATATGATTAATAATGCCTCGACAAAAGAACAGCTGACTTGACGTTTTGAAATGAGTAAGTTTCTATGGCAAAGAGGAAGAGAATTTATCAGGTATTTTTGATAGTAGTGTGTGCTTGATAAATGATCACAAGTTGTTCAAAAAGTGGCTAGTCCCTAATCTAGCAACGATTTACAGCAATACCTGCTAATTTAACTATTATTAATAAAATCATATGTATAGGATTTTATTAATAAATAGCGTAGAGTAGAATTGAGGGATAAGCTTAGTATAAAAGATGAAAAAGCTTCCAAAAGCATTTGAATGATGGGAAGTTGTTAGACGTCTGATTTTTAAGTAGTAATCTGCTTTGATTCCTGAGATAATGAAAAGGTATTGTGAAGTTTTTGATAAAGGAGAGATGAGAGTTGGACTCGATTAATTCGATGCTAGGTACAAATGCTATGCTAAGTATTGTATCGCATATATTCTTTATAGCAATTGCCTTTTATGCATTGCAAAGTCTAATGTATGAAAAAATCTTTAAAAAAGGCAAGGTCTTTCAAATCCAACTTTTACTTATACTACTAAGTATTGCATTAGGAGCAGCTGTTTCTAATTTCTTTTTACAGTTTGTAAATTGGTCGCAACAATTACAATATTTATTTTAAAAACAATTTTTTCCTGATATAGTAATTTTCAAGCACATAGTGAACTTATAATGTACGATAATATATGGAATTTTAAGGCTATTTTATGTAATTACGCACGTAATGTTATATTTACATAGTTAAATTTTTATTGCCGGGGAAATATTTAAGAATACATATATTTATTCGAGTTTTACGTCTTTATTTGAAGGGTACTAATTTTAAAGTAACGGTTAAGACTTATAGGGGAGATCTTAGCTTGTGTTCAAATGTTATTCAGCATCTTTAGTAGTGCAAATACATTTTGAAAATAGTTTATTCGGTGCTTGTAAAATAGCTGAAAAAAGGTTAATATTGAACTTGTTTTGTTGCTAATAAATGACATCATACAATTAGAATTATATGGATTTATAATAAATAGATAATAATGAGAATGCTGAAATAATAAGAATATGAGTTCGGAGGGACAACAAATGGATAAAATCATCGTCAAGGGCGGTAATGTCTTAAAAGGTAATGTGCGTGTAGAGGGTGCTAAAAATGCTGTATTACCAGTATTAGCGGCTACACTATTGGCATCAGAAGGAAAGAATGTAATTAAAAATGTTCCGAACTTAGCGGATGTATATACAATTGATGAAGTATTAAAAAGCTTAAACGTAGAGGTTTCTTTCTCACCTGAAACGAATACGGTTGAAGTAGATGCTTCAAAAACTTTATCATCAGAAGCTCAGTTTGAATACGTTCGTAAAATGCGTGCATCAATTTTAGTAATGGGACCTCTTTTAGCTCGTAATGGCTATGCTCGTGTAGCAATGCCGGGTGGTTGTGCAATCGGATCTCGTCCAATTGACCAACATTTAAAAGGTTTTGAATTAATGGGTGCAACTATTTCTAATGGAAATGGTTATGTAGAGGCTACTACAGAAGGTCGTCTTAAAGGTGCGAAAATCTACTTAGATTTCCCAAGTGTAGGCGCAACTGAAAATATTTTAACAGCTGCAGCTCTTGCAGATGGTACAACTGTTATTGAAAATGCAGCTAAAGAGCCTGAAATCGTAGATCTTGCTAATTTCATTAATGAAATGGGTGGTCGCGTTGTTGGTGCTGGTACAGATAAAATCCGTATCGAAGGCGTTGAAAAATTAACAGGAACAACGCATTATATTATTCCTGACCGTATTGAAGCAGGTACTTTCATGGTAGCTGCAGCAATTACTGGTGGCGATGTAGTGATTGAAAATGCTGAAGCAGAACATATGACAGCACTTATTGCGAAAATGAGAGAAATGGGCGTTGAAATCACAGAAGAAGAACAGGGTCTTCGTGTGCGTGCAACTCACCCACTAAAAGCTGTAGATGTGAAAACAATTCCACACCCTGGCTTCCCAACAGATATGCAATCACAAATGATGGCGTTAATGTTAGTAGCGACAGGTAACAGTGTGATTACTGAGACAGTATTTGAAAACCGCTTTATGCATGTTGAAGAATTCCGTCGCATGAATGCATCTGCTAAAATTGATGGGCGTTCAGTAGTTATCGAAGGACCTATTAAATTACAAGGTGCTGAAGTAGCTGCAACTGATTTACGTGCAGCGGCGGCTTTAATTCTTGCTGGTTTAGTGGCAGAAGGCGTAACACGTGTTTCTGAACTTAAACATTTAGACCGTGGTTATGTAGACTTCCACAAAAAATTAGCTTCTTTAGGTGCGGAAATTGAACGTGTTAACACGGAAGAAGTAACAACTAAAGAATTCCAAACAAACTAATTTCATTTTGAATGTATATGAGCTCACAGGTCCGTTATTCGGTTCTGTGAGCTTCTTTCAATTTATAGACATATTCTATAATTAAATATGATTATATTTTTGAACTTTCAATATTCTTTTGTCATTTATGTTAAAATATCCCTATTATATAATGA
>JAGHSJ010000369.1 GCA_018065935.1 Candidatus Kurthia equi | reverse complement strand
TCACAATAGTTGGTGATATATCGCAAGCATATCAGAACCTATCATTTAAATTATGATGGGTTTTCTTTGCGCATGAGTGTAAAATAAAAGTAAGTTTTTTATGAAAATTAAAAGTAAATTAAATTGTTATATTGCAACCTTGATTGGAATTATTTCATTAGTAGGATGTTCAGGAAATAATCAGCCAACAGATAAAAAAAGTGATGATGTTGTGATTTTTTTCACAAATGACATACATTGCGGAATTAATGAAGGCCTAGGGCTAGCTTCTTTAAAAGCATATAAGAATGAATTAAAGGAAAAATATCAATATGTCGTAACGGTAGATGCTGGCGACGCTATCGAAGGCTCAGCTCTTGGAACAATTTCAAAAGGAGAAATTGGCGTTGAAGCAATGAATACTGTTGGGTATGACTATGCAATATTTGGAAATCACGAATTTAATTATGGGTTACCTCGTCTAAAGGAATTAGTAGATCTATCAGATGCGACATATTTAAATTCGAATATCAAATATTTAGGTAATGGTGACTCATGGATTAATAATTTGAAACCATATGAGATTGTTTCTTATGGAAACACAAAGGTTGGATTCATTGGTATTACAACACCTTTAACACTGAGCACTATATCTCCAAATATTTTTTATGAAAATGGCGAATTAGTTTATCAATTTGATGGTGGTTCAACTGAAGCATTTATCGAGAACATTCAAAAAAATATAAACAAAATGAAAGAAGATGGCGCAAATTATGTTATTGCGTTAGGTCATTTAGGCGATAAGGATTATTCAGACGTTGGAAATTATTCTTCAAGCTATTTAGCGGAACACACAAGCGGAATAGATGCCATTATTGATGGCCATTCACATACAGTAATGCCTTTAAGAATTGAAAAAAATCTAGAAGGAAAAGATGTTCTTATTTCTCAAACAGGTACTAAACTTAAATCATTTGGACAACTAGTCATTACAAAGGATGGCAATATTTATCCTTCATTGATTCAAAAATATCCTCTATCGACACATGTAAATCCTGGCGATGATACGATAGTATTCAATGAATTTGATGGAATTATAGCAAAATATGAACAGTCTGCTTTAAATGTTGTGGCTAAAACAGATACAGACCTTCCATTAGAAGATGAGACTGGTAACTGGTATGCATATACTCAAGAGTCAACATTAGGAAATTTAATTGCAGACTCAATTAGAGTAAAAACTTGTGCCGATATTGCACTCATGAACGCTGGAGGTATTAGAGCCGGAATTAAAAAAGGAGATATCACATATAAAGATATTATTGATGTTATTCCTTTTTCAAACATGATTTGTTTAAGCGAAGTGACTGGGAAAGAACTTATCGATATTTTAGAATACACTTCTTCTTTTGCTGAAAAAGGTGGCAGTGGCTCAAATATGCAGATTTCGGGCATGAAGTATGATCTTGATATTTCAAAAAAAGCTGACTATGAAGCTGATAGCGAATTAAACCTTATAAAGGTAAATAGCATTAATCGAGTAAGTAATGTTCAGATTTTAAATGGCGATAAGTATGAACCGATTGTTTTAGAAAAGACATACAAGGTTGGTTCAATTTCATATATTTTAGTTAATGGCGGCTGTGGGTTAAATTGTATTTTTGGAAACAAAAAACCTCTTCTAACAGATATTGCTACAGATTTTGAGACATTGATCGACTATATTAATAGTCTTAATGGTGATTTATCACGATACGCTGATCTCGAAGGCAGAATTAATATCACAAGTATTGTTTAGAGTACGGTGGCCCCGAGCAAATCGTATTATCATTTAATTCTTGCATAAATAAAAATCCGCATCTTCAAGGTGCGGTTTTTCGCACAGAGTACAACTCAGTGTACTGGCAGCCCCGCTCTCGGGGCTCTTTTAATTGCCCAATTGCCTTGAACACCCTTACTTACCCGTAAACGGGTCTTTGTACTCTTTTAGACTTTTTTTGTCTTCAAGTTGATCCTCAAGTTCTTGATTCTTAATGTAATTGATTATTGTCTTTTTGTTTAGACCTACGGTCGAAACGTAGTAACCTTCTGACCAGAAGTGTCTACTCCCGTAGTTATATTTAAGATTTGCATGCTCGTCAAAGATAATTAAGCTGCTCTTACCTTTAAGGTAACCCATAAAGGAAGATACACTTAATTTTGGCGGAATCTTTACGAGCATGTGTATATGATCCGCCATTGCATGAGCTTCAACAATCTCTACACCTTTGTACTCACACAATCTTCTTATATATTTTCCGATGTCGTTTCGCAATTTGGCATAAATTGCTTTACGACGGTATTTTGGCGTAAACACAATATGATACTGACAATTCCACCTGGTATGTGATAAACTACTTGTGTCATCATTCTTAATGTTCGACATAATAAAAACCTCCTTACTGT
>JAGHSJ010000322.1 GCA_018065935.1 Candidatus Kurthia equi | reverse complement strand
GCAGCTAAAGCTTCAGTTTGAGCTTTGTTTGCAGCTTCTTCACCTTGTTCAGCTTTGATAGCGTCAATTTGGTTCCAAGTGAAAGTTTTATCGCCGAATTCTTTTTAAGCTACTTCGTAACCCCATTTTTTGAATCCACCTTCAGTGAATTTCATGATGTTACCTTTGTGTACTAAAGTAACTGTAGGTTGGTTTTCTTTGATAGCATATTCGATAGCAGCACGTACAAGACGTTTAGTACCATCTTCAGAAATTGGTTTGATACCAATACCAGAAGTTTCTGGGAAACGGATGTTTTTAACGCCCATTTCATCTTGTAAGAAGTTGATTACTTTTTTAACTGCGTCAGAACCAGCTTCGTATTCGATACCAGCGTAGATATCTTCAGTGTTTTCACGGAAGATAACCATGTTTACATCTTCTGGACGTTTGATTGGTGAAGGAACACCATCAAAGTGACGTACAGGACGTAGGCAAACGTATAAATCTAATTGTTGACGTAATGCAACGTTTAGAGAACGGATACCGCCACCGATTGGAGTAGTAAGAGGTCCTTTGATTGCGATTAGGTATTCATTGATTTTATCTAAAGTTTCTTGTGGTAACCATTCGCCAGTTTTGTCGAATGCTTTTTGACCAGCTAAAACTTCTAACCATTCAATTTTCTTTTCGCCAGCATAAGCTTTTTCTACTGCAGCGTCGATAACACGAGAAGCTGCTGCCCAGATATCAGGGCCGATACCGTCACCAATGATGAACGGAATTGTTGGGTTGTTTGGTACGTTTAACACACCATTTTCTACTACGATTTTTTCAGACATGTAATTTTGCGCCTCCTAGATTCATAACCATAGGGCTAGTGCTATAACAGCGCCGCCCTATGTCTTTTTCATTATAACATATCAACTAAGAAAATTTATATATTATCTTTCTTCGATAGATACGTATTTTTGCATTCCAGGTCCTACGTACTCAGCACGTGGACGGATTAAACGGTTGTTTGCATATTGTTCTAAGATGTGAGCTACCCATCCAGAAGTACGTGAAACAGCGAATACTGGAGTGAATAAGTCATGTTCGATGTTTAAAGAGTCATAAACTGAAGCTGAGAGGAAGTCAACGTTAGCTGGAAGACCTTTTTGAGTAACGATCATGTCATGAATTTTAACTGACATTTCGTATAGTTCAGGTTTACCAGTTAATTCAGTAAGTTTTTGAGACATTTTGCGTAAGTGTGGTGCACGAGGGTCACCTTTACGGTATACGCGGTGTCCGAATCCCATAATTTTTTCTTTGTTATCAAGTTTAGTTTGGATGTAGTTTTCTACATTATCAACTGAACCGATTTCAGATAACATTTTCATAACTTGTTCGTTAGCGCCACCGTGTAATGGACCTTTAAGAGCGCCGATTGCAGCTGTAACACCTGAGTACAGGTCAGATAATGTAGCAACACATACACGTGCAGTGAATGTAGATGCATTTAATTCATGGTCAGCATGTAATACTAAAGCTTTATCGAAAGCTTCGATTTCGATTGCAGCTGGTTCTTTACCATGTAACATGTAAAGGAAGTTAGCAGCATAACCAAGTTCTGGTTTTGGAGCTACTGGTTCTTGACCGTTACGAACGCGTGCAAAAGTAGTTACTACTGTAGCAATTTTCGCTTGTAAACGAATTGCTTTACGGTAGTTAGCTTCTGTTTCCATAACGTCTGCTTCGCTGTCGAAAGTTCCAAGCATTGATACTGCTGTACGTAAAGCAGCCATTGGATGCACTTCGTTAAGAGGCATTGATTTGAATAAATCAACGATTGAAGCAGGAATTGCCATGTTGTCTGCTAATTGTTGTTTTAATTCAGCTAATTCGTCAGCTTTTGGAAGACGAGTATGCCATAATAAATAAATAACCTCTTCGAATGAAGCATTGTCTGCTAAATCATCAATATTGTATCCTACGTAAGTAAGTGTATCGTCGATAATAGAACTAATTTTAGTTTCTGCTGCTACGATACCTTCTAAACCTTTAGTTGATGCCATAATATATCTCTCCTTTTAACGTTCTTCTTTGCAATGCTACTTTTAAGTAAAAAAGCATTGCCCCAAAATTTCATATGAACCTATAAGTAAATCGCTTACATGAACATTATAATCAATTTTGTCGGCTTTGTGAATGAAAAGCTATCATTTTATCAATACGAAACTTTTTGTAGTTTTTTTAATACATAAAACAGAAAAAAACAGAATTTACAAGTGGTCAACATCTTCTTTTTATAACATATAATGCCATATTTGATTAAATCAACCCACTTTATTCAATCAAATCCCTCAATCTTTTCCTTTTTTTGTAACTTTAAAACTTCTTTTTAGAAATAAGTTGCTACTTTATCAACTATACGAAGATTTACCTAGCTTTCCATAGGCCTGTCTCAACCTTCATACAGTATAGTCAAAAACAAAGGGAGTGTACAGTTGGTACACTCCCTAACATGCAGAATTTATTCATCCCACTATAAAATCGACACAAATAAACGCAAAATTAATTACGATAAACAACGACATTGCCTTGACTATACTTTCGTTTCAACCAACGGAAAATAAGTGGCTTACCTAGTTTACGTACGGGCTTAATTAATAATAAAACCCCAAGAATATCCGACAAAAACCCTGGTAATAACAAGAGAACTCCTGCTAACAATAAAAGTACACCCTCTACTAAAGCAGGTCCCGGTGGATTCCCTTGTTTTACGCTGCGTTCTAATTCTTTTTTAGCTTTGCTACCTTGGACTTTTAATAAATAAAAACCTAAAGCACCTGTGAAAATAATTAAGACAATCGTCCATAAAGCGCCAATTAATTTTCCTGACAAGAGAACAAAGGCTATTTCAACGATTGGAATGAGTAAGACAAATAAT
Source organism: Candidatus Kurthia equi (assembly GCA_018065935.1). Taxonomy (GTDB): domain Bacteria; phylum Bacillota; class Bacilli; order Bacillales_A; family Planococcaceae; genus Kurthia; species Kurthia equi. The sequence goes on along the minus strand of JAGHSJ010000322.1, from coordinate 9,767 downwards.
AAAAATTTTCGCATGTAAATCTCCTCCTTATTCGAAGGTTCAGCGATGATTATAGAATACTAGAATACCCATGATAGATAACACCTGAGTTGGAATCCATCGAAATTTCTTGGTCATTTTCTATTAAAGTTGTCGCATTCTTCACTCCAACAATAACAGGAATACCTAGTGATAGTCCAACCACAGCTGCATGTGATGTTAGACCACCTTCTTCAGTGATTAATCCTGCACATTTAGAAACAGCTGGCATCATTTCACGATCTGAACCAATTGTTACAATAATACGATCAGTTGTATCTACTGCATTCGCTTCTTCAGCGTTTTTCACAACTAATGCACGACCATTAGCCACTAATTTACCAATCCCTTGACCTTTTGTTAAAATATCTCCGATAACATGAACTTTCATTAAGTTCGTTGTTCCTGCTTCTCCAGCTGGAACACCTGCAGTAATGACAACTACATCACCATAAGATACTAAGCCATATTTCAAGCTTTCTTGAACAGCAAGCTCTAAAATACCATCTGTGTTACGCACTTTCTCAGCAACAATTGGAACAACGCCCCAAACTAATGCCAATTTTCGTGCAGTAATTCCTGAAGAAGTAACTGCCACAACAGATACACCTGGACGATATTTAGCAATTGTTTTTGCGGTATGTCCACTTTCAGTTGGTGCTAAAATAGCAGATACTTTTAAATTAATTGATGTATAGGCAACAGATTGCGCAATTGCATCTGTCATGCTAATACCTTGCTGTTTACTTTGTAGACGTACGATTTCTTTATGATCTAATGTATCTTCAATACGTTCGGCAATTTTTGCCATTGTTGCTACTGATTCAACTGGATAAAGACCTGCAGCTGTTTCACCAGAAAGCATGATTGCATCTGTACCATCAAGAATTGCATTCGCAACATCTGATGCTTCTGCTCTTGTTGGGCGCGGGTTACGTTGCATTGAATCTAACATTTGAGTTGCTGTAATAACTGGTTTTCCAACTACATTACATTTTTTAATTAGTTCTTTTTGAACAACTGGAACTTCTTCAGCTGGAATCTCAACACCTAAATCTCCACGAGCAACCATTAAACCATCTGAAACTTTTAAGATGTCATCAATATTATCGACACCCTCTTGGTTTTCAATCTTAGGAATAATTTGAATATGTTCGGCATTATTTTTTTCAAGAAGTGCACGAATTTCTAGTACATCTTTTGCACGACGAACAAATGAAGCTGCTACAAAATCAACATTTTGTTCGATACCAAAACGAATATCGCTCGCATCTTTTTCCGTAATACCTGGTAATTGCACAGATACGCCTGGAACATTAACACCTTTTTTATTTTTTAGAGTCCCTGCATTTTCAACGATTGTATGAATTAATCCTTTTTCTTTATCTGTTGAAGTAACGCGTAATTCAATTAAACCATCATCTAATAAAATAATTGAACCTTCTTGAACATCTTCAATTAATTTTTCGTATGAAATAGAAAATACTTCTGTCGTTCCTAGTACTTCCGTCATCGAAATAGCAATTTCTTGACCTGTTACTAACTCAATTGCATCATTTTGCATTTGATGCGTACGAATTTCAGGACCTTTTGTATCTAATAAAATAGCAACGATTGAGTTCATTTCTTGCGCAGCTTCACGGATTGTTTTAATTCGTAAGGCATGTTCTTCATGACTACCATGTGAAAAGTTTAGACGTGCAACATTCATACCCGATTCAATAAGTTTTTTTAACGTTTCTTTTGATTCACTAGCTGGACCGATTGTACAAACAATTTTAGTTTTTCTCATTCTATGACCACTCCAATTTTTTTAAATCGATAGTTCGTTTGATAGATTATACATACGATCATCAAACTTATGATTGCCGTTAAATACTTCCTCAAAATCATATGCGATAATTTCACGGTTTTGAATACCTACCGCCATGCCACCATCACCATTTAATAATACTTCTACCGCCTTTGCTCCAAGTTGTGAAGCAATGACTCTATCCCTAGCTGTTGGTGAACCACCACGTTGAATATGCCCTAATACTGAAACATGAGCATCAATATCAGCTTTTTCAAGTAATTGTTCTTTCAACGCTTGCCCTGACATAACACCTTCAGCAACTACAATAATGCTATGTTTTTTACCACGATCTTTACCTCTTTTTAATCGTCTAGCGATTTCAGAGATGTCAGAAGGAACTTCGGGGATTAAAATTGTTTCTGCTCCACCCGCTAATCCTGACCATAAAGCTAAGTCACCTGCATCACGTCCCATTACTTCAATAATAAACGAACGATCATGCGATGTAGCTGTATCTCGAATTTTATCGATTGATTCAATAACTGTGTTTAAGGCAGTATCAAATCCAATTGTATAGTCTGTCCCTGGAATATCATTGTCGATTGTTCCTGGTACACCCACACAAGGAAATCCTAATTTAGTTAATGCTAAAGCACCTCTGTAAGAACCATCTCCACCGATAACAACTAAGCCATCAATGTTGTTCTTTTTCAGCTGTTCAACTGCTTTTAATTGACCAGCCTCTTCTTTAAACTCTGCACAACGAGCTGAATATAACGCCGTTCCGCCACGTTGAATGATATCACCGACATCACCGAGTTCTAATTTTTTCATATTTCCCTCGATTAAACCCTGATAGCCGTGGAATATACCTGCAACCTCTAAATCATGATAAATTGCTTTACGAACTACAGCACGAACTGCTGCATTCATACCTGGTGAATCTCCACCACTTGTTAAGACCCCAATTTTCTTCATGCTTTTCGCCTCCTGCAAGATCATACAATTTACACAATAGCATAAAATAGTACAGCATAAGTAGCCATGTGTTGAAAGAACGAGGCTGTTATGGTCGAATAATTAAAATCGACATAACAGCCTTGAGCTTCATTTATTCTAATCATAACCGTAAAAGTTACGTTTGGAAATATTATTTAAAAATAATTTATTCAGCGAATGTACCAATTGCTCTGAATTTTGCATATCTTTGGTCAACTAACTCCTGTTGTGACAAGGAATTCAGTTCCTCCAACGCTTTTCTAATCGTCTGTTGTACAAATTCCGCCTGTAGCTGTTGGTCTTTATGTGCCCCACCAGGAACTTCTGAGATGATATCATCAATGATACCTACCTCTTTTAAGTTTGGCGCGGTAATTCGCATCGCTTCAGCAGCATCTTTTGCTAATGAAGCATCTTTCCAAAGAATTGATGCCGCTCCCTCAGGAGAGATAACAGAAAAAGTCGAGTTTTCTAACATGTATATTTGGTTTGCTACACTAATCCCTAGTGCACCACCACTACCGCCTTCACCGATAACAATCGAAATAACCGGAACTGTTAATCCTGCCATTTCCACTAAATTACGTGCAATCGCTTCACTTTGCCCACGTTCTTCGGCAGCTTTACCTGGGTAAGCCCCCTTCGTGTCAATAAACGAGATAATTGGACGATTGAATTTCTCTGCTTGTTTCATTAAACGCAAAGCTTTACGATAACCTTCTGGATGTGGCATACCAAAGTTTCTACGTATATTTTCCTTCGTTGCTTTCCCACGTTGGTGACCAATTACTGTAACCGCCTGTCCATCAAACGAAGCAATTCCAGCAATCAACGCCTCATCATCGCCATAATGCCGATCACCGTGAAACTCAATGAAATCATCAAAAATCGAAGCTACATAATCCAGGGTAGTCGGGCGCAATGGATGTCGTGCAATTTGGACACGATCCCAAGGCTCTAAATTAGAGTAAATATCTTTTTGAAGCTTTTCAAATTTCTCTTCTAAATGCTCGATTTCTGATGTAAAATCCATCGTTGATTCAGTAGTTAAAACCTTTAATTCTTCAATTTTAGAGCGTAATTCTACCAGTGGTTTTTCAAAAGCTAATACTGTCTCCATTATTACTCTACCCCTTTCTGATGTAATTTCACAATTGTTGCTAATGTTTTTTTCATTTCATGGCGATGCACAATTTTATCCAATTGACCATGTTTCAATAAAAATTCGGCAGTTTGGAAATCATCCGGTAACTTTTCTCGTACCGTTTGTTCAATTACTCGACGACCAGCAAAGCCAATTAAAGCCTGAGGTTCTGCAAAGTTGATGTCGCCTACTGATGCAAAGCTTGCAGACACACCACCTGTAGTTGGATGGGTCATGATTGAAATATAAAGCAAACCTTCTCTACTATGCTTTTCTAATGCTACCGAAGTTTTTGCCATTTGCATAAGAGATAATGCACCCTCTTGCATACGTGCACCGCCACTCGCTGTAAAGATAATAAATGGAACACGTAATTCTGTAGCTTTTTCAATTCCACGTGTTATTTTTTCGCCAACAACTGATCCCATTGAACCCATTCTGAAAAATGAGTCCATAACTGCGATAACAACTGTCTGCCCCTTTATTTTCCCAACACCTGTTAGTACTGCCTCATTTAAACCCGTTTTCTTTTTATCTGAATCAACTTTTTCCACATATCCTGGAAAGCCTAGTGGATTTGTTGTTTGTAAATGATCATCCATTGATTGGAATGTACCTTCATCAATAACTTGATTAATTCGTTCTGCTGAATTGATTTTATGATGATACTGACATTTCGGACATACAAATTGATTTTTTTGAAGCTCCTTCGTCACCATAACATGTTTACATTCTGAGCACTTTGTCGTTAATCCAGCTTTTATATCATGGACTTGGGCATCTTTAACTCTAATTGTTTTTTTCTTTTTAAAGATATCTTTAATAATACTCATTTAGTTATGCTCCCTTTTATTTAGTAGATTTATCCATTCTTCATACGCTTGAATGGCTTCAGCAGGATTTCCAGCGATTAACTCGCTAATGAATTCAGCTAAAATATTTTTCTCTTCCTCGTTAGATAATCCACGGTAAATTGTTTTGCCAAATTGATTGAGTAACATCCATATTTTAAAAACCAGTCGATTATGTGAGGAAACCATTAATTCACGAACTAGTATTTCGCGTTCAATACTTCCATGCACAATGATATTATGTAACAAACTTTCCCAAACTGGTAAACTGCTTAATTCACGGTCGGTTGCAATTTCAACAATGGCATCTCTTTCTAAGATTTGCTGTGTTAAATGCACATTCGAAATATCTTTTTCTTCCTGCAAAATAAATGTAGATAGTATTTCAACTAATTTATGATTCCTAAAATCAGCTAAAAAAGTACCACCGCCATGTTTCGTTTCGATTAAACCAAGTAATTCCATACTTCGGAGAGCTTCGCGTACAGATGAACGCCCTACACCAAGACGTTCAGCCAGAACTCTTTCTGATGGAAGCTTACCGCCTGGTTCAATCTCTTCTACTCGAATAATCTCCCGTAGTTCTGTGACGATTTGTATAAACATTTTTGGTGAGGATTTTTCCGTACTCATAATACCTACTCCTTTTTCTTTCAAAAGTGGTCAGACCACTTTTTCATAGCATACAAAAAATTCACTATTTAGTAAAGCAAAAAAAGAAATTTATGCTAAATTAACTAGAGATTTTTGTTTTTTTCATTTATTTTTTTACTACTAACTTTTGGAGGCAAAAAAAGAGCTAGAAAAAGGTCGTGTTATAACACACCTTTTCTAGCTTCTAAGTAGGTTGAACTGCCTCGATTTTTTTGATAATTAATTGTACTTTATTTTGACGATACTCTATTTTACCTTCTGCCTGAATAAAAGGTTGTTCCTCAATCCATGAAGAAATTTGTTCAAATGTCATTGGAAAAATAGTTGCTGATAAAGTTCCAGTCTCATCTTCCAAGTCTAAGAATGCCATTTGCTCGCCTTTTTTCGTACGAATTTTTTTAATGTGACGCACCATGGCTGCAACCTTCACAAAGTCTCCCATTTTAATAGAAGAAACTTCAACTAAAGGTGTCGATGAAATCGATAATCTTTGTTTTAATTTTTCAATTGGATGGGTCGAAATATAAAAACCAAGTACCTCTTTTTCATCCTGTAATTTCACCATTTCATCTTCAATTTCTGCCTCTGCATGCTTAGGTACACCGAATACTGCTGTGTCATAGAACAATGATGTTTGCTCATCTGGGGCATAAATTTTTGCTAATTTTTCTGCTCGAGTAATTGTTTCTAATAGCACAGCCCTCGGACGATTTAACTCATCTAATGCACCCGCTTTAATCAAGGGCTCAATCGAACTTCTTTTAAAATGACTTGCCGTGAAATCTAAAGCCATCATAAAAATATTTTCCCATTCACTTTTATCTGCTGCTCTAAGCTGCTGTAGCTTTTTCAAAAAAGTTTGTGAAACACCTTTAATTCCACCTAAAGCTAAACGGATTTTACCCTCTTCAATACGATACCCTTTTCCACTTTTAGAAATGGACGGTGGCAAAATTTCAATACCTTTCGCTTTAGCTTCTTGTAATATTTGAAGCTGTTTCTCTTTGTCTCCTAAAACACTTGTTAATAAAGCCGCATAAAAATAAGGTGCAAAATTAGCTTTTAAATAGGCCATCTGATACGTAATTAAACTATAGGCAACCGCATGACTTTTGGGGAAACCATAATTAGCAAATCGAACGATTAAATCGTAAATTTCATTAGCCTTATGCTCATCATGTCCTTTTTTTATGGCTCCTTGTACAAAATGCGTTCTTTCAGCATCAAGTAATTCCTTCTTTTTCTTACTAACTGCTCGACGTAATAGATCTGCTTCACCGAAACTAAAACCAGCAAAAACCGAAGCTATTTTCATGATTTGCTCTTGATAAATAATGACACCAAAGGTTTCATTTAAAATACTTTCTAAGGCAGGATGTGGGATAACCACAGGTTCTTGTCCATGTTTTCTACGACTATAGACTGGAATGAAATCCATCGGACCTGGACGATACAATGCATTAATTGCCACAATATCCAAGAAAGTTGTCGGGCGGATATCTCTCAGCGCTTGTCGCATACCCGATGATTCCAATTGGAACACACCTGTTGTATCCCCCTGTTGCAATAATTGAAACGTTCGTTCATTCTGCAAAGGAATTTTTTCAAAATCTAACATACGTTTCTCATTAAAATAAATGAGCGAACGAATATGATCTAAAATAGAAAGATTTCGTAGACCTAGAAAATCCATTTTTAATAGACCGACCTCTTCAATCTCTTTCATTGGCCATTGCGTAATAAATAAATCTTCACCGCTTTTTTCGATTGGAACAATATCTACTAAAGGAATAGGTGATAAAACAACACCTGCAGCATGTGTCGAAGCATTTCGTTTAAGACCTTCTAGCTTCAAGGCAATGGCTAACCATTTTTTACGTTCCTCATCCGTACCAACCCAATTTTCTAATGCAGGTAATGCTTGTTGCAGAGTCATACCAGGTTTAGATGGAATCAAATTGGAGATTTGGCCCATTTCCTCGGTTGTAAACCCTAAAACGCGTGCGACATCTCTAGCAACAGCTTTTGCTGAAAGGGTTCCGAAGGTAATAATTTGTGAGGTAAATTTTGAACCATATTTTTCAGCTACATATTTAATTATCTGCTGTCTCTTGGCATCGGCAAAGTCAACGTCAATATCAGGTAAAGTAATTCGTTCTGGATTTAAAAAACGTTCAAATAATAAATCGTATTTTATGGGGTCAACATTCGTAATCTGTAGACAGTAAGCAACCAGTGAACTTGCCGAAGAACCACGTCCAGGTCCCGTTAGAATTCGATTATTTCGTGCATATTGTATGTAATCAGCTACGATTAAGAAATAATCATCATAGCCCATTTCATGAATAACAGACAATTCATAGTTTAGACGCTCTTCATAGACCACTTGACCATCAATCCCTCGAAACTTCATGCCTTTACGACAATTTTCAATGAGTAATTCACTCGATGGACCCGCTGATTGTGCATCAAATTTTGGCATAAAATGCTTAGTATATTCTAGTTCTACATGACAGCTATCTAGTAACTTCTCAGTGTTTGCTAACCACTGTGGTTGATCATGGAATCTTTCCTGCATTTGTTGCATTGTCGGCAAATACTGTGAGCGTTGCGCAATAGATAATGGTTCACGATCTTCTATACGTACACCTTGTTGAATGGCTAATGCGGCTTCAAAAGCAGCTTCATCTTGTGGATTTAAAAAAGTAACTTTTTGTGTAGCCATTAATTCAATCGACAATTCCTGTGCAAGTTGCTGCCACTCAAATTCCTGTGGATAAGATTCTGCAGACATTCTTTCCATTCCAATATAAAGCATGCGTTCAAATTGCTGTGCCACTTGTTCAATTAACGCTCTATAAAGACCGACCTCACCTAGACCAGCTGTTGGAATCATTGCTAGTAAGCCATCACGATAACCTGCTAACCATTTAATTGGTAAATCCCTTTCAGGGCGCAAAGAGATGGCAGATGTGATTTTTAATAAATGATGATACCCTATATTATTTTGTGCATACAAGACCAATGGCATTTTCAGTTCATCCGTCACTGGAATCTGCACCGTTAAAGCTAATACAGGTTGGATATTATGTTGTTTCATTTCTTTATAGAATTGAAGTAAGCCATATAGCTTTGGGTCTGTTATCGCGACCGTAGCATGCTCATATTGTTGCAACATTGCTGATAATTCTTCTATTTTCACAATACTATCAAGCATACTTGCCGACGTAATTATTTGTGGATAATGAGCATTCATAGCTGTCCTCCTTTCCTATTTTCATTGTGCACAGAGTGCTTTAATTTGTTCGATTAAGCCCGTTGCTTCATCCCATTCGTAAATAGTCGCTCCTGAAGCAAATGGGTGACCGCCACCTCTGAATTTTTTCGCAATGGTATTAATAACAAGTCCTTTTGAGCGTAAACGCACGCGGATTTGTGTAGGTTCTTGTACAAAGATAGCCCATGCCTTAATGCCACGAACATTTCCTAATGAACTAACAAGTGCACTTGTTTCACTTGCTGTCACATCAAATTTTTGTAAAATTTCCTGCGTTAGTTTAATATAAGCTGCACCATTTTCATCCATCACAAAATTTTGATAGATATAGCCTTGTAATTGTAATAAATTATAGCTTAATTCATACATTCCATCAAAAAGTTCTTCTCTATTAAAGTCATATTGTACTAATTTACTTGCCGTATTGAATGTTTTCTCAGTCGCACTTGGATAAATAAAACGGCCTGTATCTCCTACAATACCCGCGAATAAAAAGCGTGCAGCATGATTATTCAATGACCAAGCATTTGTTTTATGACCGTATTCAAATAGTTCATAAATCATTTCTGAGCAAGAGCTCGCCGTTGTTTCTACCCACGTAATGTCTCCGTATGCATCATCATTTGGGTGGTGATCAATTTTAATTAAATAGTCACCTTTTGTATAGCGTTGATCATCAATTCGTTCTTGATTTGCTGTGTCAGTGACAATGACTAATGCCCCATTAAACAATTCATCACTGACTACTTCTGGGTGGCCTAAGTAAGTTAGCGCTTCATCATGCTGCCCTGTTACATAGACCTTTTTTTGTGGATAGTTTTCTTTAATAATTGCTTGCATCCCCATTTGCGAGCCATAAGCATCCTCATCAGGACGTACATGACGATGCAAAATAATTGTGTCATATTGTTGTATTGCTTCAATGATTTTTTCTTTCATTTAACGATTCCCCTTTTCTATCGCTCGCTTTTTACCCCAATAAAATATAAAATAGGATACATATAGTATATATGGGTTTTTTTACATAAT
>JAGHSJ010000115.1 GCA_018065935.1 Candidatus Kurthia equi | reverse complement strand
TACCTGTATAAAATAAAAAAATTTTAAAGAATATACATTTAAGTGGGTATAAACGTACGTGTGTAGCTGTTTTTAAATGAAATTTTAAAATAAGAATTATGATTCATATGCCAAAAGTAATATTGGTGTTATGATATTCAACAGATTATAACAAAAAAATAACATATATTAGATGAGTGTAAGGTGGGAAATGAATGAAAAAGCAAGTAGCGGTTACTTTTATGACATTAATGTTAGTCATGCAAGTAATGATTAGTGGCTTCAGTATGCCTGGTTATGCAATTGAGCAAGCAAATGAAGCAATTACAAATTCAACAGAAGAAAATTCAGCTATGAATGAACAAGATTCAATTGGCGAGGAAGATGCAACTAAGTCATTAGAACAGCAAAATCATAATGAAACTGAAAATGATTCTGAAAAAGCGGAAGCAAGTAAAGTGGAAGCAAGTAAAGCGGAAGCAAGTAAAGCGGAAGCAAGTAAAGTGGAAGATAAAACAGCACCGGTCGCAGTGCAAGAAAAAGCTGTTTCTGAAAATGATCGAATGGACGAATCAGTAGAAAAAGAAAAAACAGCATCTGATGAAAAAGAAGATGTTTCAAAAGAAGCGAAAAATTCAACAGAAGCAACAAAAGAAGTAGAAGAAAAATCGGTTGAGGAGAAAAAACACGCAGCACCAACTTCTATTATAAATCATGTGGAAATGAAGATTGATGGTAAAAAGCTAGGAGAAAATGCGGTTGAAAAAGTTGAAATAGGGCAAGAGTTTGCTATTAACTTTTCATTAGCAATTCCTCTAGATACCTTTGTAGCAGGAGATCAATATGTAATCGATTTACCACCAAACTTCAATGCAGATGGTATTGAAGGTGGGACAATTAATGAACTTGGTAGCTACCAAGTGAAAAATGGCCAAATTATCATTACTTTTTCTGAAGCTGTAGAAAATGAAAATGGAACGACTGTAATAAATGCTCAAGAATATTTAGAAGCAGGCATTTCTATTACTTCAGAAGTACAGGCTAATGAAACAAATGAATTGCAACAAAATATTACATTGAAAACAATTAAGGGTGAAGAAATGTATACATTACAATTTCATCCTCAAAACGTAGATGCTAATTTAGTGAAAGCAGGTATTATCGGCCAAATGAAAGCGGACGGTCAATTAAATACAGCTTCTAAAAATCCTGATACAATTCAATGGACTGTTACTTTTAATAAAGATAAAGCAACATTAAAAGATGCTATTTTTAAAGATACATTTGATACAAAAAAATTAGAATTGCAAAAAGATACATTTAAAGTAACGGAGTTAGAAATCGCTTTAGATGGAACGATAACTGAAGGGCAAGACGTGACATCAGATTTTACAAAGCAAACAGATAATTCTTGGAAAATTAAAGAAGGCTCAGATAAAGCTTATAAAATTACGTATACTACAAAAATTATTGATAATACAGCTACAAGCTATAAAAATGATGCAGCTGTAACGGCTACAAATTTAAATAAAACAGCAAGTAAAACTTTTAATGTATCTCGCCAACCATTCTTGCAAAAAAAAGGTACAGCAACAAAAACAGGGGCTAACTGGACAATTAATTACAATTACAGTAATGAAGAACTAGCAGATGCAGTAATTACAGATAAACTTTCTGCTACACAAACATTTGACGAAAATTCTTTGAAAGTATATCCTGTAACATTTAATGAAAATGGCGATGCAGTAGTTGGAAAAACAGCTATTGATGCAAGCTTATATAATGTGAAGTATAAAGCAAATGTCATGGAAATTAGCTTTAATGAGAAAGTGACAACTGCTTATCAAGTACAATACAGCACAAAGTTAGTAGATATGACTGTCGATAAAAATCGCACGACAGAAAATACAGTAACAACTAATGGTAAGAGTGTGTCTCAAAGAATAACAAACCAAGCGAATACCATTTCAAAAAGTCATAGCGAGGACAACTTCCAAGACCACACAACTAAATGGACACTACGTATTAATAAAGATAATTATGCGATGAAAAATGCGATTGTAACGGATACATTCAATAACAAGAACATGAGTTATATTGAAGGTTCTGCTATGATGGGCAATGAAAAAATCACGCCAACTGTCAATTCTAATGGATTAGAATTTAATTTAGGTGATATTAATAAAGAGGTTGTTATTACGTATAAAACAACTTTAGATACATCAAAACATACGAATTTTGTAAATACTGCTCAAGTGGATTGGAATGGAAAATATTCATCAACAACACAATCCACATTGAATATCCCTAATTTAGTAAAATATAATGGGGAAAAAACAGGTTATTATAACTGGGATGAGTCAGCAAAAAATTATTTATTCCATTGGTCTGTTGGGTTTAATTATGATTTACAAGGTGTAAAAGCAGGAACAGAAATTTTTGATGAATTTGCTTCTGAAAATATGACATTGTTAGCAGATACATTAAAAATTCAAGAAGTAACGATGAAATCTGGTTCTCCAGTAGCGACATCGAACTACTTGTCACAAGACTACTACCGTATGACTGAGAATAAAAATGGGTTTACAGTAACATTCTTAAAAGATTTACCAGAAAATAAAGCATATCAAATTAAATATGATACAACAGATTCAGATCAAGTATTTGAGTCAAAATATACAAATGTGGCTCGTTCAACATTATATGGTCCAGATTTAAATACAGCGAAATTCACAAAGAACGTAGATATTCAAAATGGCGGTAAGGGAATTGACAAGACTGGTACACAAGTTGGTAAATCGCGCACATTTGATTTCCAAGTGAATGTGAATAAATCAAAATCTATTTTACCAAATGTAGTTGTTTCAGATACATTGTCTAGCGATGTAGCTAGTCAACAAGATATGAAATACGCATTGGATACGTTCAACTTAAAGGTAGCGGGTACTAACACACAAATCCCACTATTACCGACAATAAATGAAGAACAAACACCGGATTCAAATTATTATTTATATGTAAATCCAGAAAATAATAGCTTTAAACTTATTTTCCCAGCAACAATTACTGATGTGTATGAATTAACATATCAAGTGTATTTTGAAGGCGATAAAAACACAGCTTTCAAAAATACAGCGAAGTTAAGCTTCAATGGAAACGTAGAATCTTTAACTACCTCATCAGTAAACAATGTTACGTATATAAATAATTCAAGTACAGCTGGCTGGGGAACAGTCGTGTATAAAGATTTATTTGTGAAAAAAGTAGATGAAAAAACAGGTAGAGTATTAGCTGGTGCGATATTCGAATTGTACAAAACAGATGATCTTGAAAAAGTTTATCGTACAGCGACAACTGATGAAAATGGTTTAGCGAAATTCTCGAATATCCGATTAAAAGATGAGGGTACTTCACCATATATCCTAAAAGAAGTAGAAGCACCAAAACATTACGAAATTGCTGCAGACTATAAAAAAGGGAAAGAAGTAGCGTTCTCTAAAACAAATAGTTTAGCAACGACTGCATTTGAAGTAGAAAATACGCATGAAGCCTGTGAATTAACGATTCAATTTAAAAACAGTAAGGATAAAGCAGATATTGCTACAGATGGAAAATATGATGTCTATGTAGAAAAAGATGGCGAAAAAGTTCCTTATAAAGATACACAAATTGAATTTAAAGCTGGTCAAGCATCAATTAAATTAGCTCCAGGTGAATATTTCCTAAAACAAGCAGATAAAATGAATGGTTTTGTCTCTGCTAATGAATTTACAGCAATTTCTGTGACATATGATGAAGAAGGAACTTGTTCAACGGAAGTAGCTATTATTGAGTTAGTGCCTGTGTGTGACACAGTTATTATGAATGTAGATAAGGATTCAAAAGAACGAATTAAAGATGGCGCACAATTTGTTGTTTCTCAAGATGGTAAAGAAGTGAAAACTGTAACATCTAACGATGGTCAAATTGATTTGGGACAACTACCAAGTGGGAAGTATGAGTTGAAACAACAAACAGCTCCACAAGGATATGATCTAAATACAGAAGTTGTTGAATTAACGATTGATGCGGAAAATTGTACAACTAAATTGCCAACTTTTGAAAATGAAGTACCAAAATGTGATGTGACAATCATTAATCAAGATGAAGATGGTCAAGTCATTACAGAGGGCTCAGAATATAAAGTATTAAAAGATGGTGAAGTAATCGTGGAAAGCGTGAAAGCCGAAAACGGTAAAATTACTGTACCAAACCTACCAGCTGGTTCATATGAATTAGTTCAAATAAAAGTAGCTGGAAATTATGTATTAAATGAAGAGCCGGTGAAATTTACGGTTAATCCAGAAGAATGCCAAGCAGTTGTTATTGTTAATGAGTTTGGTAAATGTGATGTGACAATCATCAATAAAGATGATGACACAAATGAAGTCATTACGTCTGGTTCAGAATATAAATTATACAAAAAAGATGATGAAGGTAAGAAAGTAGAAGTCGATGTCGAAGCGCCTATTATTGCTGGTACAGACGGTAAAATTATGATTCCTTCACTTGAACGTGGCGACTATATACTTGAACAAGTAACTGCACCAGAACATTACGAAGCAGCGAAAGAACTTGAATTCACAGTGAATGCCAAAGAGTGTTCAGCGACACCACTTGTTGTTGAAAATGTGATGACATATTGTCCAGCAACACTTGTACTAATTGATGAAGAATTAGCACAAGGTATTGAAGGAGCAGAGTTTGTCATTAAAGATGTGGATGGTAAAACTGTAGGTGAAAGCTTTACATTTGGTAAAGATGGCAAAGTTATTAGCGAGCCTTTACGCCCAGGAACATACACAATTGAGTTAGTAAAAGAAGTAGCAGGTTATGAGATTGCAAAATCAACAACATTTGTCATTACTCCAGATGCTTGTGGCGGAACAATTGAAGTAACTGTAAAGAATACACCAAATAAATGTGATGTAACTATTTTCAATAAAGATAGCTTTGGAGAAGTCATTACTGAAGATTCAACGTACAAAGTTGAAAAAGTAAATGAAGACGGTTCGACAACAGTTATGCATGAAAATGTGAAATCAACGGATGGCAAAATCAAGATTGAACAATTGCGTCCAGGTAACTATGTAGTTACACAAACTGAAGCACCAGATGGCTACTTCCTACAAGATGAACCATTTACGTTTGAAGTATTAAAAGATGAGTGCTTACCAGAGCAAACAATTGTCAATGTACCATGTGACTTTACAATTGTTTATGTAGGTGTGAAAGATAGTGATGCGACATTTACATTGTATGATGTAACAAATGAAAAATTTATCGTTGCAGAAAACATCAAGGTAGTAGATGGCAAGCTACAAATGCCAACAATGAAACCTGGTCAGTATGAATTAGTTCAAACAACGGTGCCAAATGGCTATCAAGCGACCAAACCTATTGAATTTACAGTAGAAGCAGGGGTATGTTATACGAATCCTGTAGAAGTTGTGAATGAAGTAATTATTCCACCAGTTGAAGATTCAAAACCATCGGAAACGGAAGAAGTAGTGGAAGAAAATCCAAAAGATTCTAGCACGGAAAATCCACCAGTTGAGGATCCAAAAACGCCAGTATCTGAAGAAGTAGAAGAAAACGAAAATCCGAAACCTGTAGATGAAGCAGTTACTACAGTTACTGTAAACGATGAAAAAGAAAGACTTAAACCGCTTGTAACGAAAAAACCTCATATTGATTATGAAGTTATTGATGCAACTACGGGCAAAAAAGTTTATAGTGGTAAATCAAATGATAAAGGTGAGTTAAAAATTAAAGACTTACCTAAGGGAACTTATCAAGTCATTGAAAAAGCCAAGAAATTACCTCAAACAGGTCAATCTAATACGCTATTAATGAGTTTAGTTGGTTTATTAATTGTTATATTAGGTGCTCTTCTAGTCATTCGTGGCAGAAAACATTCAAAAGCATAAAAATTAAAAACTGTACAATCCGTTATTCCCTATTTATTTAGCGGATGAATGGATTGTGCAGTATTTTTTATTTAAAATTTATAAAAAAACATGTAATAAGCTCATGAAAACCAAAATAATACGATGGTAAATACAGGACGGTTTTTTCTAAAATAATGTAGAATAACTCTATTTCATGTCTAATTGTCGCAAAAAAAGAAACAATTTAAGGTATTTATACTTTGATTAATAATAATGGAGTGCTAAAATAGAGATAAATATAATTTATGTACACTATAGGAGGAATATATACAATGGAAATTACGATTGTAGCGCATGTGCAAACTGAAGGTCAAAAAGAGGAAATTGTAGATTTAGCGATTTCAGAACTAATCGACTTTGAACTTGCTCGTGACTTCCAAGTTAAAGCAATCTTAAATAAATTAGGTTATACAAATGTAGCACCTACACCAACTGAAGATATCGATGTATTCACTGCAACAGCTCAATTAAATGGTGCAGAAACTACTTCAAAAATTATTTTCCGTAAAGCTTTAAAAGCAGGTAACATTGGTTCTAAATCAGGCGTTTCTTTCTATGAATTAAACGAACTAAAATCAGTAGTTTATAAATAATCTAATTTTAAAAAAAGGTGAATCACATATGAATGTGGTTCACCTTTTTTTAGTGGAAATAAAAAAGAAAGTAATCGACAAGCGATTACTTTCTTTTTAAAGGGCATTATTTTTTCTCGCCGTTGCTAACCATGATTTTGTCGATAAGACCATATTCAAGTGCTTCTTCAGCAGACATGAAATTATCACGATCTGTATCTTTTTCGATGATTTCAACTGGTTGACCAGTACGTTCAGCAAGAATATTATTTAATTTCTCACGAGTTTTTAAAATATGACGAGCAGCAATTTCAATCTCAGTTGCTTGTCCTTGAGCACCACCAAGTGGTTGGTGAATCATAATTTCTGCATTAGGTAATGCATAGCGTTTACCTTTTGCACCAGCTGTTAATAGGAAAGAACCCATTGATGCAGCCATACCGATACAAATTGTTTGTACATCAGGTTTGATGAATTGCATTGTATCAAAAATTGCCATACCAGCAGTTACACTACCGCCAGGAGAATTAATATAAAGGTGGATATCTTTTTCTGGATCTTCAGCTTCTAAAAATAGTAGTTGAGATACGATAGCATTTGCCACGTTGTCATCAATAGCGCTACCTAACATTATGATACGGTCTTTTAAAAGACGTGAGTAGATATCATATGCACGTTCTCCGCGATTCGTTGTTTCGATTACTGTAGGAATTAAATTCATTTAATTCTCCTCCGTTCAATCTAATTACTGAAGTATATCAGCGTTAAGTCTATTGTACCTTGCTTAGTCAAATAAGGTCAAATGAATCGTTCGATTACTTTAACAATATTCTAGAAGAACTTATTTTCTTAATTTTTCTAGATAAAGTGCGCGTCCTAAACGTAAAGTTTAGCTACATTCAAGGAATCGTATTGTTTTTAACGCCTTATCTTTGTATAATAACTAAGTACGCCCTAGTAGTTTAATGGATAGAATGTTAGATTCCGATTCTGATGATGGGGGTTCGATTCCCTCCTAGGGCATTTTGAAGCAAAACTCGTTCGTATGAGTTTTGCTTTTTCTTTGCATAAATTCCCTTAATTAGAATAAATAAACTAATAATCTATAATTGTTTTCTTAATATAAAAAAATCCTTCTTCGCTAATAAATCGAAAGAGGATTTTTACTTTATTGTAGTTGTTTTTCGCGTTTACGTTCTTTATAAGCACGTGTAATTTGCCAAATACTATTCGCAATTTCAATTGCTTCAAGTTCATGTTTGGAATCACGGAAGCTATCATAAAATTTATAGGCGATAGAGCTAATAATGTAATAACGAGGTTTTTCACTGGAAAATTCTTCGATTAAACAATCGGTGAACTCGATACAAGCTTCATTTAAATCGCTTTCTAACACCAAGCGGAAGCCAATTAACTGGTTTAGAATTTCTTCTGAAGTCATTGGTTCATGATCTCTATTTTCACATATGAAACGTTGTAAATCCTTCCCTATAAATGCATCTTTGTTTGCAATTAAGGATGGAAGTAAAGTATCCAACTGTCTCAATGCATATTTGATGGCATCAATTGGTGAAGTGTTTTCAACTTTAATGGCTGTTCCAATATGAAGTAATTGATTAATCATACCAAATAGAAGAATCGTCGCATCATAACGATATAAAACAATGCATGGACCATACACATCTAAAAGACGTTTAGATAACCACTCTATCTCTTTCATATGATACTTCTGAACCGTACTCTTCAGCTCTATATCACCAGAATGTAATATAGATTCAAAGATAGGTAATAGATTACGCTCTTTATTTACTTGCATAATCGTTTCGATTTGAGATGCTAGCACATCTTTATCGCTTAAACTTTTTCCTATTAATAATTCCGCTTTACGAAGTGCTGCATCAGAGCTACCGATATCAAGAATTGCACTTAGACAATCTTTTTTAGAAGAAAAGTAATTGTAAAAGGTGCCCTTGGATATATGTGCCTCATCGAGGATATCTTGAATCGACGTGCTGTTAAATCCTTTTTCAACAAATAATTTGAGTGATGCAAGAATCACCTGTCTTTTTCGATTATTCATAAACCCACCTTTTTTTAACTCGTAGTATAATGTTATTTTAAAACAAAAATAGAGCAATAGCAAAGGATTTTTAATCCTATCTTCTTTATCCTTTGCCAAAATTGGACTGTGAGTATATTATAGGGGACGGAAGCGCTTAAAAGAGAAAATTTTTTATTAAAGAGGGAATGAAATATGGTTAATTTGCATAAAAAGCCGCCATACACAATGATTATTTTATTATTTATAGGTGCATTCATCGCATTACTAAATAATACTTTATTAAATGTGGCGCTACCTTCTATTATGAAGGAATTTAATGTAGAGGCTCCTACTGTTCAATGGCTTACGACAGGTTATATGCTTGTTTCAGGTATTTTAATACCGGCAAGTGCTTTCTTTATTACTCGAATTAAAAACAGAACGTTATTTATTACATCTTTATCCCTTTTTACACTAGGGACTGCATTGGCAGTTTGGTCACAGTCATTTGAAATGCTAGTCGTAGCTCGAATGGTTCAAGCCGCTGGTGGTGCCATTATGGGA
Organism: Candidatus Kurthia equi; assembly: GCA_018065935.1. GTDB lineage: Bacteria > Bacillota > Bacilli > Bacillales_A > Planococcaceae > Kurthia > Kurthia equi. Next base: position 26,553 of record JAGHSJ010000115.1, on the reverse strand, counting down.
CCTTTACTTATGAACGTTATGTTAGTATCCTTCCCTCTTGAAAAACGGGGATCAGTTATGGGGATATTTGGGCTCGTTATGATTACTGCTCCAGCAATTGGCCCAACTTTATCGGGCTGGATTGTCGAAAATTATTCTTGGCATGTATTATTTGAAATGATTCTTCCTTTAGCCATTCTAGTATTAATTGTCGCCATATTTAAACTTGAGAATGTCATGGAAACAAGAAAGGTTAAATTAAGCGTTATATCATTAATCCTTTCAACCATTGGTTTCGGTGGATTATTATATGGCTTCAGTACGGCAAGTTCAGCAGGATGGGATGCATTTGAAGTGTGGGGAACCATTTCAATCGGTATGATTTCACTTATTTTATTTGTCTTAAAGCAAAGTAAAATGAAACAACCTATGTTGGATTTTCATATCTATAAGTATCCGATGTTCGCATTATCATCCGTTATATCCGTCATTATTTCGATGGCTATGTTTTCAGGCATGCTTTTAACCCCCATTTACTTACAAAATATTCGTGGTTTTACCCCGCTTGATTCGGGACTATTAATGTTACCAGGTGCAGTTGTGATGGGCTTAATGTCACCAGTTACAGGTAAATTATTTGATAAATATGGTCCGAAAATATTGGTGTTGACAGGCCTTACAATCGTGTCAGCAGCAACCTACTATTTATCAAAATTGACTTTAGAAACAACATACATATATTTAATGCTCGCTTATACAATCCGCATGTTTGGGATGTCTATGGTAATGATGCCGATGATGACCAATGGATTAAACCAATTACCACAGAATTTAAATCCGCATGGTACAGCTATGAATAATACACTTCAGCAAGTTTCTGGGGCAATCGGTTCGGCAATAATGATTACTATTATGTCACATCATACAAAAACGCAATCTGCCGGAATTGAGGGTGAAGTGGAATCACAAGTAGCAGCTGACATGAAAAAAACAATTTCTGAGCAAGTAGCAATAAAAGCAAAATCAGCTACAGAAGTAGGCACACCAATGTCTAAAGAAGAGTTGGCAAGCTATGGAAAACAATTAGCAGAAGATCCGACTATTTTAAAACAGGCAAAAGAATTAGCAACGAAAATTGCGGATCCTCTTGTAAATCAAGCAATGGTTGACGGGATTAACTATTCATTTTTGATTGCCATGTTTATCACGATAGCAGGACTTGTTTTAGCATTATTCGTTAAAAGAGTAAAAGTTTCTGGACATAAAGTGGCACAAAAAACGATTCGAGTGACAGGGAAAGAATAAACTGCTCTTTGAATCAAATATTTAGGATAGAGGAAAAATCGTGTGACAGCGATTTTTCTTTTTTTATTGATCAAAAAGTGATGGGATTTTTTAAAATGCTTTTCAACCCTTAGTTACATCATCTGTTTTTAGGTACTTTTACCTATTTAAAGTGTATATAATAGTAAAAACATTATGAATTAAACACTCTTTTTCGTTATTTTGGTTAAAAAGTATTATAAAATGATTAGGTATGTTGTTGTGGCGGGTATATATCAATCAGTGAGAATAATTTAGATTGGAGTGTTACTTATAGGAAAATTCAAATTACTACCTATACTTGCAATACTAACATTAGTAATTTCCGTACAAGTAGCTTTTAAGAGTATCATCTCTAAAGCTGAGGAAAATGATAATAATGTACAAACAAATGAGCGTGAGAAAAATTATTTTTTAATTGGTAAAAATTATTTCGAAGATCCAACAATTGATAAAGGAGAATTAGATGCAGTCATAGGTGGTGGGAAAATGACTAAATCTAGAGATCAAGATGGCCCAGATTCAGAATTGACGTATAACGAATTTTATATGAAATATAATTTCTCACCAGAGATGTCAAATATTATTAGTAATCGATACGGGGAAAATCCCTATAATTATCTACGAGCAGCTGAGCGGGGAAATTCAACTATTATCTTAAAAAAATTTGATTCACATGCTAATTTAATCACAACGCCAGATCCGTATACAGAATATGAAACAACACCTGCAGATAAAATTTTTCGTGTAACTGAAAACGTGCCTCAAGTGCCAGATAGTTTTGGAGCTCAAACAGGAACGTACCCTATAAAACCACTCTTCTTTTCTTATTTATATGTAGGGGATGGGGTTTCAGGTCAAAATAATAATTATCAATACAATACAAATATATTGTTCCCAGATACAATTGGTTACAATGAAACAAATAAAGTTTCTGATTATTTATTAAGTGATAAAAATAATTTTGTCATTCCTACACGTTATAATGCTGCACGAGATGATATTACATTATTGATGCGTTCAAAAACAGAACACAATACAAATACACCGAATGTGTATTTAGATGTTTTAGACGAAGATAATAACCCTGTAGTTGGGAAAGCAACAAACTCCAAATATTATATTGATACGAAGGTTTCCTTGCACTTAACGGAATACTCTTATAATCGTTTAAGTGATGAAGGAATGAATGGGTATCGTAGTTTAGATCCTGCAAATAATATAGCTCCTGCTTTCAATAATAAAATAAATGGTATGGAGATAGCAGCTAATAAATTTACTAGTGAAATGAATACTTTATTGCGTGCTGTTAAGACAAAAAGTAGAGAGGGAATTGTGATGGGGGTCGGTGGATCTGTAAATTTAAATGGGTTCTATCGTAATGGTTTAGAAGAGTTTACAGCAACAACCTCTGAAAGAATGGATGACAAAGAAAAGACAACCAAAGTAAAATTCTATATGCTACAAACGGAAACTAATCCAAGATCAGGTTTGACAGTTGTAAAGGCTAGGGCATGGGGAGATGCGGCTTTAAATGATGAAATTGATGGCGTGAAAAATGTATTGACACCAGAAATTTCAAAGTTTGCATTAAATACAACGCGCCCAACGATAACAATGGAAAAAGCAGTTGATTTTAACTTTGATCCAGAGGTAAATGATTTTGATGATTTACTTGGAGAAGACAGTATCAAAATCGAAGATGAGGGTGTATCAATGTTTGCAGATGCATCTGGAAAACCACAAACAGTTGAAGTGGACAATGAAAATTTACGTGTTCGTGTAAAAGAAGCAACAGCTGAAGAATGGTTACCAGCGATGACTTTAGCTCAATTGAAAACATCAATTGGCGACTATGCAGGCAAAACATTAGATATTGCCTATGTGTATTCTGCAACGGATGCCGAGGCAGATAATGTCGGATTATTACCAGAAGAGATTAAAGATAATACAGGTGCATATGCAATCCCTTTATTGAAACAAGTAAAAGTGGCAGCTGCCAAAGAAATCACTGTTCAATATTTAATTGAAGGAGAAGACAATGAACCTGCACTATTTAGTGAAACAAAAGAAGGGAAGTTAGGAGATCCATTTACGCATACAGCCCCAGCTACGTATGAAAAAGATGGTGTGGAATATGAATTAGTTACAGAGGAAAATAGCGTGAGTGAAGTGTACAAAGAAACACCGCAAACATTTAAATTTTATTATAAAGAAATTAAATATAGTGACTTTAATATAAGTTATGTCGTAGAAGGTGATGAAGAAGGAACGCCATTATTTACTGATAAAAAAACAGATAAAGTAGGCGAACCATTTACACATACAGCTCCAGCTACGTATGAAAAAGATGGTGTCGAGTATGAGCTAGTGACAACACCAGCAAAAGTAGATGGAACGTATGCGGCGAGCAATCAACCAGTAATTTTTGTTTACAAAGTGAAAGAAGCACCAGAAACACAAGCAGAGGTGAATATAAGCTATGTCGTAGAAGGTGATGAAGAAGGAAGCCCACTATTTACTGATAAATTAACAGGTACAGTAGGTGAACCATTTACACATACAGCCCCAGCTACGTATGAAAAAGATGGTGTAATTTATGAGCTAGTGACAACACCAGCAAAAGTAGATGGAACGTATGCGGCGAGCAATCAACCAGTAATTTTTGTTTATAAACCACGTACAACTCCAGAAGTGAAGGAGGAAGGTACGGTAACCGTTCGCTATGTTGATGAAGCTGGAAATGTTTTAGCTACAAAAGAACAACTAACAGGTAATGTTGGAGAAACGTATCAAACATCAGCAGTAGCAGTGTATATGAAGGATGGAAAATACTATCAAAGAATAGAAGTTCCAAACAATAGTAAGGGGGAATACAAGTTAGGAAATATCAATGTAGATTATGTTTATCGCCCATACGGTTCAGTAACTGTCACGTATAAAACAAAAGATGGAACAGAACTTAAAAAAAATGAAATTTTAAGTGGCGCAATCAAAAGTAAATATACGACGACTAAATATGACACACTGACAGTCGACGGAAAAACCTATAAATTAGTCGCAACTCCAACGAATGCGAGTGGAGAATATACAGGTAAAGACATTGTTGTAAATTATGTATATGAGCTTCAAACAGCAGAAAAAGGAAATGTCATTGTTCGCCATGTAGATAAAGATGGAAAAGTGCTACAAAAGCTACCGACAAAAACAGGCGAATTAAAAGCGAAGTATACAACTACAGCTCCGAAAGAAATTAAAGTGGATGGTGTTGTATACAAATTGGTAACTTCTAAAAATCCAACGAACGCAACTGGTGTCTATACGAAAGATGATATTTTTGTAGATTATGTCTATGAGAAAAAAGTCGGTACAACAGATACAGGAACGAATGATGGAAAAGATACGCCTTCTACAGATGATGAAGAAATACCAGTTCCAAAAGACAAAGATGATGCAACAACGGATACTGGTAAAGAAGACAAAGCAACACTAGATGATTCAAAAAATGACGCAACCGTGACTACAGATAATGGTGAAACACCTGCATCTAACAGTGGTTTAAATGTTGAAGAAGTTACACCGGTTGTTGATAATACAAGTTCTGACGAAGTATCAGACTTAAGCGGCACTTGGACTACACCTACGTCAGGTTCAAATACGTCAAATAAAACATCGAACAGTAAAAATGTAAGCACAACAACAGATGATACAAATGCAGTTAATAAGACGGCAATGTTGCCACAAACAGGTGCTGATGATGGACTACAAAAATATTTATCAGCATTTGGCGCTCTCATCTTATTAGCTTCACTATTCATTTTTAGACGTAGAATGTAAAACATTAAAAGAACGCATTACCTAAAAACAGAAATCGTATGTGTGGAAGTGCACCCCATTAAATTGGAGGTGCATTTTTTATGTTTTAGATGGTTTATTGACTAAAACCAAATTGATATGAATAATACGTATTTCTTTATGCTGAAAAAATCTGTTCGATGATCAATAGGTTCAAATACATGATGAAAGCGAGTCGTTTATTTAGAGAAGAGTGAAGATGAAATGGAAGGTTCTTGAAATTTGAGGGAGAGATTTATATGAAAATAGAGCCTTTTTAATGTGAAAAAAATTGAGTTTCTTCTATAATAATAGTTATTAAGCAATAACCGTAATTTATTAGGTTCTTTTCAATTGTGGAAATACTATTCAATGATAAAGGAGCGGCCAGTAGATGATTACTTTTTATAGTCGACCGAATTGTCGTTTATGTGAAGAAGGCATGAGTTTATTAAAATTAGTACAAGAGACCAAGGGATTTACAATAGAAGAAATCAATATTGAAGAAGACGATGATTTACACGAGAGGTATTTAATGCAAATACCAGTTGTCATGCAGAATGGGAAAATCATTCAAGCAGGCTTACTGGATTACGTGACGTTATTAGATGAAATCGAGTAAGGCGAAGACCCTCTAAAATAAAGGGAGAAATTATGTTATTTTGGAGGGATTATATAGTGTGGGATGAAAATAACCCCATTATTGCAAAATAATCAGAATATGGTATAATGACGTTAGGAAATATTTTTTACACCAAGTGGGACAAAAATAATCATCATGGGTTATAATTCGTCCCTAGAGGATAGGAGAATTACTATGCTCTCGTTAACAGAAGCACAATTAAAGATGCTCCCAGAGATGTCAGAAGCTTTACAAATTCGTTATCGAATTTTACAGATGGTTCAAATGCTTGGCCCAATCGGGCGTCGATCTTTATCAGATAGTTTATCGCTTCCTGAACGTGAAGTTCGTAAAGAAACGGACTTGCTTCGTGAGCAATCACTAATGGCAGTTAGTCGTGCAGGAATGACTATTACAAATTTAGGCATTCAAGTATTAGATACGCTGAAACCACTTGTTTATGAGTGGTCTGGAATTTCAGATTTAGAAATTCAATTGCAAAAGCTACTTGGTATTCAAAAGGTTACAATCGTTGATGGTAATCTTGACACCGAGCCATCAGTCAAAGCATTGATGGGAGCTGAAGCAGTCTCGGAATTAGAAATTTTCTCTAAACCGAACGATATTGTTGCTGTTACAGGTGGTAGTACAGTTGCTGCAGTTGCAAACGCAATTAAACCTTCGAATCACTTAAAGGAATTGACCTTTATTGCGGCTCGTGGAGGTATGGGCGTGGATGTGAAAATGCAGGCAAATACAATCGCAGCGAATTTCGCCACGAATTCAGGTAATGAATATCGTACATTGTATTTACCAGAGCATTTAAGCGAAGCTGCTTACAACATGATGAAGGAAGAGCCAATTGTCCAAGAAATGTTAGAAATGTATGAACGTACATCGACAGTCATTCATGGGATTGGTTCTGCAGAAGAAATGTCAGATCGTAGAAATTCATCACAAGCAGAGCGTGAAGAATTACAGCGTTTAGGTGCTGTAGGCGAAGCGTTTGGTTACTACTTTGATGAAAAGGGTAAAGCAGTACAGAGGATTCGTACAGTTGGACTTCAAATAGAACAGGTCAATAACTGTCCCACTGTGATTGCTTTAGCCGGAGGTACGAAAAAGGCGAAAGCTATTTTATCATATTTCAAAAATGCAGCGAAGCAAACCATCTTCATTACGGATATGGCCGCTGCACAGCAAATGTTTAAGCTTATTCAAAAATAACAAACATATTTACTGGAGGAATAGATTATGACAATCAAATTAGCAATTAATGGTTTTGGACGTATTGGACGCTTAGTTTTCCGTAAGGCTTTAGAACGTAAGGACATTGAAATCGTAGCAGTAAATGATTTAACAGATGCAGCAATGCTTGCACATTTACTAAAATATGATTCAGTGCACGGAATTCTTCCAAACGAAGTTACTTCTGAAGGCGACTACTTAGTTGTAGACGGTAATAAAGTACGCGTACATGCTGAAAAAGATCCTGCAAACCTTCCTTGGGGAGAACTAAAAGTAGATATCGTAGTTGAATCAACTGGTTTCTTCACAGATCATGAATCTGCTAGCAAACATATTTCAGCTGGAGCTAAGAAAGTTATCGTTTCTGCGCCAGGTAAAAATATGCCGACATTCGTAATGGGTGTTAACCACACAGATTATGACCCAGCAAAAGATGTTGTTGTTTCAAATGCATCATGTACAACAAACTGTCTAGCACCTGTAGCAAAAGTTCTTGATGAAAAATTCGGTATTAAACGTGGTATGATGACAACAATTCACTCATACACAAATGACCAAAAAATCTTAGACTTACCACATAAAGATTACCGTCGTGCTCGTGCAGCTGGTCAATCAATGATTCCAACAACAACTGGTGCAGCAGCAGCGGTAGCAAAAGTTTTACCACAACTAAATGGTAAATTAGATGGTATGGCAATCCGTGTACCTACACCAAATGTTTCTTTAGTAGACTTAGTTGCTGAATTAAATGAAAATGTAACAATTGAACAATTAAATGCAGCGCTTAAAGAAGCTTCTGAAAATGAATTAAAAGGTATTCTATACTATACAGAAGAACCATTAGTATCAATTGACTACAACGGAAATACAGCTTCTTCAACGGTTGATGCTTTATCAACTATGGTTCAAGAAGATAATCTTGTAAAAGTTTTAGCATGGTATGATAATGAAACAGGCTACTCTACTCGCGTAGTGGATTTAGTAGAATATATCGCTTCAAAAGGTCTTTAATAAAAAAATAGTTCGCCAATAGGGTTTGGATTGTATATAATGAATTTAAAAAAAAGGAGAAGTCGAAACGCTTCTTCTTTTTTTATGAAAATAATAAATTAAATCTCAAGGGGGCTTTCTTCAATGAACGAGAAGAAAACGATGAATGACGTAGAATTAAGTGGGAAACGCGTTTTTGTACGTGTAGACTTTAATGTGCCAATGGAAGATGGGAACATCACAGATGACACACGAATTCGTGCAGTACTACCAACGATCAAACATCTAATAGAGCAAAACGCGAAGATTATTTTAGCTAGTCATCTTGGACGTCCAAAAGGTGAAGTAGTAGAAGAATTGCGTTTAGATGCAGTTGCTTTACGACTTGCAGAACTTCTTAGAAAGCCAGTATTAAAGCTTGATGAATCAGTAGGCAATGATGTGAAAAATGTTGTTGCGAATATGCAAGACGGCGATATTGTGTTATTGGAAAATGTTCGTTTCCATAAAGGTGAAGAGAAAAATGACGCGGCTTTAGCGAAAGAATTTTCTGAATTAGCAGATGTTTATGTAAATGATGCATTTGGTGCAGCACATAGAGCACATGCAACAACAGCAGGTATTGCAGCGTATATACCAGCAGTATCTGGCCGTTTACTTGAAAAAGAACTAGATGTTTTAGGAAAAGCATTATCAACACCAGAACGACCTTTCACAGCCATCATTGGTGGGGCGAAAGTAAAAGATAAAATTGGTGTAATCGATAATTTATTAGACCTTGTTGATAATTTAATTATCGGCGGTGGATTAGCATATACATTTATCAAAGCACAGGGCTATGAAATTGGAAACTCACTAGTTGAGGACGACAAAATTGAATTAGCTAAACAATTTATGCAAAAAGCACAAGAAAAAGGCGTTAACTTCTTAATGCCAGTAGATGCAGTTATAGCAAAAGAATTTGCAGCAGACGCAGAAAATAAAGTAGTCGCAATTGATGAAATTCCAGCTGATTGGATGAGCCTAGACATCGGACCAAAAACTGCTGAAATTTATGCAGAAACGATTCAAAACTCTAAATTAATTATTTGGAATGGACCAATGGGTGTCTTCGAAATGGACGCATTTGCAAACGGAACAAAAGCCGTAGCAAACGCAATGGCAGCAACCGAAGGATACACAATCATCGGTGGCGGTGACTCAGCAGCAGCAGTTGAAAAATTTGAAGTAGCCGAAAAAATGAATCACATCTCAACAGGTGGAGGCGCATCACTTGAATTCATGGAAGGCAAACAACTCCCAGGAGTAGAAGCCCTTCAAGAAAAGTAACTGTCGGTTGACGCCGATTGGCTATGCATAGCGACACGACGTCACGTTTCTAATTATTTCACTTTTAAGAGTTTAGCAGTCTTGATACGCTTTTACACGTAAGTGCACTGGAAACCCCGAATGAAAAGTACACCTGCAAGGATGCAGGCGGACAGATGCTGCCGCAGAGGTGTGGCTACTAGCAATCTGTCTCCCTTTATTCCACCATTTTTCACAGAGGGATTGAAGTGACACAAAACATATAGCTGTTTTTACTAGATACTAAACCTGAGCTTCAACAGGAAGCTGATAAGATAAATGCTGTCACAGAAAGTGATTATAGCATTTATCTGCCATGATTTTTTCTGTCTATCATTGCACAGTTATTTTATACGAAGTGCTAAAAGGCTATGGAATGAACTTTCCATCTAAATACTCGTCCGTTTAAATGAATACAGAATAAAGGCATACTTATTTTCTGTAGATAACATATATTATTTTTTATTATTAGGAGGACTAAAACATGCGTAAACCAATTATTGCTGGAAACTGGAAAATGTATAAAACATTATCACAGGCTGTTCAATTTGTAGAGAATGTTAAAACACAATTACCTGATTCAAATAAAGTAGATGCGGTGATTTGTGCACCAGCTATTTTCTTACCATCATTGGTAGAAGCAGCAAAAGGTACAGATTTAGCAATTGGCGCTCAAAATATGCACTTTGAATTAGAAGGCGCTTATACAGGCGAAGTTAGTCCATCGCAATTAGCAGATATCGCTGTTCAGTATGTCGTTTTAGGACATTCAGAACGTCGTGAATATTTCAATGAAACAGATGAAGCAGTAAACAAAAAAGCACATGCAGCATTTGCTAATGGCTTAACACCAATCATTTGTTGTGGTGAAACATTAGAAGAACGTGAAGGCGGTCACACGGTAACGAAAGTTTCTAAACAAGTGACAGCTGCGATTGCTGGTTTAACTGATGAGCAATTAAAACAAGCGGTTATTGCCTATGAACCAATTTGGGCAATCGGCACGGGGAAAACAGCAACTGCTGAAGATGCAAACGAAACATGTGGCGAAATCCGCAAAGTACTTGCTGAAACAGTAAGTGAAGAAGTAGCACAAGCAGTACGTATTCAGTACGGCGGCAGCGTAAAACCTGCAAATGTGGTGGAATTATTAGCAATGGAACATATTGATGGAGCCCTAGTAGGTGGAGCAAGTCTTGAAACAGATTCATACCTAAAACTATTGGAGGCGGGAGCAAATGCCTAAAAGACCAGTCGCCCTAATCATTCTTGATGGGTTTGGTTGTCGAAAAGAAATTTTCGGTAATGCAGTTGCACAAGCGAAAAAACCGAATTTTGATCGTTATTTCAATCAATTCCCACATACACAAATTTTAGCATCAGGTGAAGCTGTAGGCTTACCAGATGGTCAAATGGGTAATTCAGAAGTAGGACATTTAAATATTGGTGCAGGAAGAGTTGTCTATCAAAGTCTAACGCGTATTGGAAAAGCAATTAAAGATGGTGATTTCTTTACGAATGAAGCCTTATTAAAAGCAGTTAATTATGCGAAGCAAAATAATTCGAAATTGCATCTGATGGGCTTATTATCTGATGGTGGTGTACATAGCCACTACGATCAACTTTTTGCCCTATTAAAATTAGCAAAAGATCATGGTTTAACAGAAGTTTATTTACATGCTTTCTTAGATGGTCGTGATGTAGGTCCACAAACATCATTAGGCTATGTAGTAGAAACACAACGCCAAATGAAAGAAATTGGTGTAGGGGAATTTGCATCTGTTAGTGGTCGCTACTATGCGATGGATCGTGACAAACGTTGGGATCGTCAGAAAAAAGCATATGATGTAATTGTTGATGGCGTAGGCCCAACAGCTACAACCGTTTCAGAAGGTATTGAAGCTTCATATGCGAAGAATGTTTTTGATGAGTTTGTAGAACCTTTTGTTATTGAAAAAGACGGTAAACCAGTAGCGACAGTGGAATCAAATGATGCGGTAATTTTCTTCAATTTCCGTCCAGACCGCGCGATTCAATTATCTACAGCATTAACAAATCCAAATTTTGATGGCTTTAAGCTAAGTAAAAATCATCCGAAAAATATTGAATTTGTTAGTTTTAAGAAGTATAGTGAAACAGTAATAGGCGACATCGCATTTAATGATGACGATTTGAAAAATACGATTGGGGAAGTATTAGCAAATGCTAATTTACGCCAACTACGTATTGCTGAAACTGAGAAATACCCACATGTTACATTCTTTATGAGTGGTGGTCGTGAGGAGAAATTTGCAGGAGAAAATCGTATTTTGATTAATTCTCCAAAAGTAGCGACTTATGATTTACAACCAGAAATGAGTGCATATGAAGTGAAGGATGCATTAGTTGCCGAAATTAATGGTGACCACACAGATGCAATTATTTTAAACTTCGCTAACCCAGATATGGTTGGACATAGTGGGATGTTAGAGCCTACAATTAAAGCAATTGAGGCTGTTGACGAGTGCTTAGGTGAAGTAGTAGATGCAATCCTTGCAAAAGGTGGCGCAGCTATTATTACGGCTGATCACGGAAACTCAGATGAAGTGGTAACACTGCAAGGTCAACCAATGACTGCACATACAACGAACCCAGTACCAGTTATTGTGACACTACCAGGTGTTACGTTAAATGCGACAGGTAAGTTATGTGATTTAGCACCAACGATGTTGAAATTATTAGAAGTGGAACAACCTGTAGAGATGACAGGAACACCATTATTTTAAAACAGTAGGGAGATTATTAATCATGCCAATCATTACAGACGTATATGCTCGCGAAGTATTAGACTCACGCGGTAATCCAACAGTTGAAGTAGAAGTATTAACAGAATCAGGTGCATTCGGACGCGCAATCGTTCCTTCAGGTGCATCTACAGGTGAATACGAAGCCGTAGAATTACGCGATGGAGATAAGGAACGCTTCCTTGGAAAAGGTGTTTTAAAAGCCGTTCAAAACGTTAATGAAGTAATCGCTCCAGCTCTTGTAGGAATTTATGCAGTAACTGAACAAGTTGAAATTGATCAAAAAATGATCGCACTTGATGGCACAGAGAATAAAGGGAACTTAGGTGCAAATGCAATCCTAGGTGTTTCTCTTGCAGTAGCTCGTGCAGCAGCTGAAGTACATGGTCTACCTCTTTACAAATACATCGGTGGCGTCAACGGAAAACAACTTCCAGTGCCAATGATGAACATCTTAAATGGTGGCGAACACGCTGATAACAACGTAGATATTCAAGAATTCATGGTAATGCCTGTAGGAGCTACTAGCTTCAAGCAAGCATTACAAATGGGTACTGAAATCTTCCACTCATTAAAATCAGTTCTTAAAGAATCAAATCACAATACAGCAGTAGGAGATGAGGGCGGTTTCGCACCAAACTTAACTTCTAATGAAGAAGCTTTATCTACAATCATTACGGCGATTGAACGTGCTGGTTACAAACCAGGCGAAGAAATCAAGTTAGCAATGGATGTAGCTGCTTCAGAGCTTTATTCTAAAGAAGATGGCAAATACCACTTATCTGGTGAAGGCGTTGTGAAAACTTCTGAAGAAATGGTTGCTTGGTATGAAGAAATGTCTAATAAATACCCAATCATCTCAATTGAAGATGGCCTTGACGAAAATGACTGGGCTGGTCACAAGCTATTAACAGAACGAATCGGCGACCGTGTCCAATTAGTTGGTGACGATTTATTCGTAACAAATACAACTAAACTTTCTCGCGGTATCGAAGAAGGCGTTGGGAACGCAATCTTAGTGAAAGTAAACCAAATTGGTACACTAACTGAAACTTTAGATGCGATTGAAATGGCGAAACGTGCAGGCTATACAGCAATCATCTCTCACCGTTCTGGTGAATCAGAGGATACAACAATTGCTGATATCGCAGTTGCAACTAATGCGGGTCAAATCAAAACAGGTGCTCCGTCACGTACGGACCGTGTGGCGAAATACAATCAACTTCTACGTATCGAAGATGAACTTGGTGCAACAGCTGTATTCCAAGGTCTTCAATCTTTCTACAACTTAAATAAATAAGTAAATAAATCTTTCAAAACTCCTTCGATTAATAAATCGAGGGAGTTTTTATTCTGTTTAAGAACTTTTTTGTCTTTTAAAACTGAAAATTCAGAAAAACTATTTCTTTTGTCATTTTTTACCATTATAGTGAGACAAGATAGAACTTGAAAGGAGAAAGAATATGCCCGTATCGAGTACAATAAAGTTAAAAAGAACAATGTATATTTTATTGTTTTTAGGATGGGCTCTTGGGAATATGGATCGCTATGTGGTTAATTATGCAGTTGTGTTCATTGGAAAAGATTTAGTATTGACGAATACGCAAACAGGTTTAGTATTAAGTGCATTCTTTTTAGGCTATGCCATTATGCAAATACCGGGAGGGTTACTGGCAGATAAATATGGTGCCAAAAAAATTATTCTTATTTCAATTCTTCATCGCCTATCAATCACTCATTACCATAGGTATTACATATTTGGTACTGCTACTGCCAATTATGATAATGAATGTAGTCGCTGTTTCTATAAGTGGAACAGCTGTAGGGATAGGGAATACAAGTGGACAATTAGCAGGATTTGCTACACCGATGGCAATTGGTTTCTTTGTTGACACATTCAATGGTTCATATGATGCAGCTGCTTGGCTATTAGTTGGATTCGCGATTTTATGCGTTATTGCATTATTAGCAATGAAAATTAAAACTGTAGAGGTGGAGACCAGTGATGGAGCAATTTAATGTACGCAAATTTTTATATGAAAATCAAAGCCGATTTACGAATCTAAGCGATGCCATTTGGGCGGTGCCTGAATTGCATTTTGAAGAGGTGGAATCTTGCCGTTTAACAAAATTAGCGATGGAGGAGGCAGGGTTTGATGTAACTGACAATGCAGGCGGACTTCCAACTGCATTAATGGGGAGTTTTGGTTCAGGTAAATCAATCATTGCTTTTGTAGGGGAATATGATGCGTTACCTAATTTGAGCCAAGAAGCAGGTATTAGCCAATTTTCACCTATCACAAAGGGAGGAAATGGTCATGGCTGTGGGCATAATCTATTAGGGGCAGGGGCTTTTGCAGCAGCTTGTGCAGTAAAACAATATATCGAAGAGACAGACGCAGATGCGACTGTACGTTATTATGCATGCCCAGCTGAAGAAAAATTAGGGAATCGTAAATTCGATCATCATGTGCGACCCATTGCTCCAGAAGTGCTAATGTATGGCTCTACAGATGTATCAGATATTAGTTGGATAAAGCCAACTGTTCAATTCGGTGGTGCTACCTGGGCAATCGGTACAGCATTTCATTCATGGCAAGTTGTGGCGCAGGGAAAATCTTCCCTTGCACATAAGGGGATGTTATTTACAGCTGAAGTCTTAGCAAAAACAGCTATTGAATGCATTGAAAATCCTCTTATCATTGAGAAAGTGAAAGAAGATTTAGTCAATAGACTAAGTGGAGAGAGTTATCTATCGCTTATTCCAACAGAAAAGTAAATGGTGAAATGAGAAATATGCGCTAAGTATACGAAGGGCAAAAATCGTGAGCTACTGATGCGATTTTTGCTTTTTGTTTTGAACTTTAAACGATGAAAAATAGTATGCTGTCTAGATTTTTTCTATATTGAAAAAGAGACGTTTTTTCATTGGAATAGGCCTATGAATTGGCTTTTCAATAGTAAAGGGAAATTAGATTTACTATAATGAAGATATTGGATATTTTTTGGAAAATTGGGGGTGGTGTATGAATGAATTCTTTAGTTTACATGAGAAAGCTGAAACTATCCTTGGTGCGGTAGAGAATTTATATAGGCAGGAGGCGTTCAAAGATGTATAGAATTGGTGTGGTAGGGCCTTTGGTATCTGTTCATTTAATTATTGAACATGCGAAAGAAATGCAGACGGATATGTTCTTTCAACCGTATCCATATACGATTATGAGCGAAACTCTAAGCATTATTGAGACTCATGATTCAGAGGTGGATTTTTGGCTATTTTCTGGTCAAATCCCCTATACAATTGCTTTGAAATCAACTGTATCTGCTGAAAAGATGGAATATATTTATATGTCTGGAGAAGCTGCTTTTCAAGGGATTTTAGAAAAAACATATGAACTTGGTCATCTACCTAATGGTGTGAGTTTTGATATGGCACGTTTTTATAGAGAAAGTTTTGAAGAAATTGATAGCTTGAATAAAATTATTCCTCATCTATCGGTGCTTGAATATGAAATTGACGATCAAGTGGAACAGATTTTTTCGTTTCACTACAATTTATTTAAACAAGGCACGATAGATTTAGCCATTACTACATATCCAGCAGTACAAATAAAGCTACAAGAAAATGGCATCCCATCTTACTGGATTAGACCACAGCATACAGAGATTTATCATTCACTACAAATATTAACTGAAAAGGTGAAAACACTTTATTATAAAGGATCACAGGCTACAGCGATTGTCTTACAGGTGGAAGATTATCAACAAGTAAAGGTGGAAAATAGAAGTGGCTATAAAATTCATTTTTTTGATTTAGATTTAAAAAGAGCCTTACTTGAGGTATGTGAAATAACAGACGGTTATCTACTCGACAATGGTGTAGGGCGCTATACTATTTTTTCAACAAGAGGAGTGACAGAGGAAAAGCTACCTCAAATGTTCAACTTATTAAAGCGAATTGAAAGGGAATTAGGCTGCATAGTTTCTGTAGGAATTGGAAGTGCAAGCACTGTATATCATGCAGAGATTTTTGCACAGCAAGCTTTACAGCATGCAGGACAAGTGGAAACAATAAAAGTAGTTGTGATGAATGATGATGGTGAAGTTATCGAATATAAGAAAAATAATAGCGTTGCAAATTATAGTTCGAGAAGTGATAATCTGGAAGTTATACATAAGTTAAATCAGACAAATATAAGTGTGAAGGTATTTTCAAAAATTGAATCAATGGCTTCCAAAATGAAAAATCACATATTTACGACGAAGGATATAGCACATGAGCTTAGTATGAGTCAGCGAAATGGTCAACGGATTGTAGCGGAGCTTTTAAAAATTAATTTGCTTGAAGTTTATGGAGAAGAAAATAGAAATACACGCGGTCGTTCAACTAAACTTTATCGTTTAAAGGCATAAGAGAAAATCTTATGCCTTTTATTTGTGAATTTTTTGTTATTTTTAATAAAATTATGACAAAAATTACCATTTAGGAGTATAATTAACGCATAGTTAACGATAATGTCGTCAAATAAAAGGAGGAGTTTGATGGAAGCTCAGAGTGAAGTTAAGCGAGCACGTCAAGTTGTATTAATTCTTTTGTTTCTTGGATGGGCCTTAGGGAATTTGGATCGTTATTTAATTAACTATGCGATTGTGTATATTGGACATGATTTAACATTAACTAGTTCAGAAACTGGGATTGTTCTTAGTGCGTTCTTTCTTGGATATGCCATCATGCAAATGCCTGGTGGTCTTTTAGCAGATAAATTTGGGGCGAAAAAAGTACTTCTTATCGCTGTTCTTAGTTGGTCAATCTTTACGGGTTTAACAGCAGTTGCATGGTCATTGGTAGCTATAGTAGTCATTCGATTCTTATTTGGTATTGGTGAAGGTGGGTTCCAACCATCAGCATCAAAAATTATAGCGACGGTTTTTCCATCAGATGAACGGAGTAAAGCAATGTCAGTGCTTCTTTCTTCAGGCGCAATTATGGCGATGATTGTACCAATTATCTCTGCGTGGTTATTAGTTAGTATTGGATGGCGTTGGTTCTTCGTAATTGCAGGTTTAATTGGTTTATTGATTACGTTCCTTTATTGGAAGTATATTAAGTTGCCAAATGAAGAAGCAGAGGAGGATACAATTGAGGAAGTACAAGCATCAGAGCCAACTTCGACTTCAGCATCAGAAACAGTATCGGCATCAGAAGCTAAAGAAGAAAATGTTGAACATACAGGTATTTTGATGACAATTTTTAAAATGCCTATTATGTGGACGTTATTAGTTGCCTACTTTACTATTTATGCGGTGAACTGGGGATTAAATTCTTGGTTACCAACTTACTTAACTGATATCCGTTCGTTAGATATTATTTCAATTGGCTGGTTACAATTGATTCCAGGATTCGCAATGGTAATAGGTATGTTAGTTTCGGGTTATATCATTGATAAATTAACATTAAAAACGAATAAAATTGTAGGCGCTGGTTGTGCAACTTTATTAGCACTCTTTTTATTCTTAATGTTTAATGCAGATTCAATGCCTATGTTTATTGCGTATCAATCGATTATTTCTTTATTGATGACGTATGTGACATTACTTTTACCATCTTTTATTTTAAAATTAATCCCTGCAAAAGTAACAGGGACAGCAATGGGGATGGCGAATACTGGTGGACAACTGGCTGGATTTGTTACACCAATGCTAATTGGTTTTATGATTGATGCTTTTGATGGATCATATAATGCAGCAGTTTGGATATTAGTTGTATTAGCAGCTATTTGTATTGTAGCTATTCTTTTGACACAGACAAAAACTGGTGAGGGAGAGAGTGAATATGAAACAATTTAGTGCATATGATTTTCTTCAAGCAAATCGAAAAAAATTTACTGAGTTAAGTAATCAAATTTGGGAAGTACCTGAACTACATTTTAGAGAAAAAAAGGCGGCTTCTTTAGTAGGAAAAGCGTTGAAAGATGCTGGATTTAAAGTAACGGAAAATGTTGCTGGTTTAGAAACTGCGCTACTAGGAAGCTATGGAGATGGCAAAACTGTCATTGCTTATTTAGGTGAATATGATGCATTGCCAAACTTAAGCCAAAAGAGTGGTGTCGCCCATTTAGATCCAAAAGAAAAGGGCGGCAATGGACATGGCTGTGGTCATAATTTATTAGGAACAGGTTCATTCGCGGCGGCATGTACATTAAAAGACTATATTGAAAAAACAGGTGCAGATGTAACGGTACGTTTTTATGGCTGTCCTGCAGAAGAAAATGGATCAGGGAAAGCTTATATGGCGAAGGCTGGTGTATTCGATGATGTAGACGTAGCAATCAGCTGGCATCCAAATGTAATAAATGCCGTAATGAACGCACGGTCTTTAGCAAACTATGCGACTACATTTCAATTTACAGGTGTTAGTTCACACGCAGCCGCTTCACCTCAGTTAGGAAGAAGTGCATTGGATGCAGTTGAATTAATGAATGTCGGAGTTAATTATTTACGTGAACATATTATTCAAGATGCGCGTGTGCATTATGCGGTTACGAATAGTGGAGGAACTTCACCAAATGTAGTACAACCATACGCAGAGGTAACCTATTTAATCCGCGCACCTAAGAAAAAAGAAGTGATTGAAATTTATCATCGTATTCAAAAAATTGCTCAAGGAGCCGCTTTGATGACAGAAACTTCTTTTAAAGAACATTTTGAAGGGGCCGCTTCAGATTTAATACCAAATCAAGTATTAAATGAAGTGATGCAAAAAGCTGCTGAAGAATCTGAAAAAATTACTTTAACTGAAAAAGACTATGAATTTGCTGAATCTATTTATGAATCATTAGACGAGGATAGCAAAACAGGCGCCTATGATATGATGTCACCACATCAAAAAGAAGCACTAGGCAAGCGTAAAATTAATAATTTAGTAACGCCTCTATTGCCTGAAATGATTATGTATGGATCAACAGATGTAGGGGATGTTAGCTGGGTAACACCAACTGTACAGCTTGCTGGAAGTTGTTGGGCAATTGGGACGCCGATGCATACTTGGCAAGTGGTTGCGCAAGGACAATCGCCAGTAGCGCAAAAAGGTATGCTATTTGCCGCTGAAGTTATGGCGCGTACAGCAATTAGTTGCATCGAAAATCCTGAAGTAATTGAAAAGGCGAAAGCTGAGCTACATGAACGTCTAAACGGCGTTTCTTACGAGTCATTAATTCCAAGTGTATAAAAATAGTGGAGTGGAATGATTACTAGCCAGTGATTGTTCTACTCTTTTTTGGAGGCTGAAAAAATGAGTCGCTTACAGCAATATGTGGAGGAAAGTAAACCTTTAGCTAAGCTTGGGAAACCCGTAGATTATATTCCAGCCTTATCAAAACAGCCAGTAGATCAATTTACGGTCTGTATTTTAGATGAATCCGGAAATCAATTTTTATCTGGAAATACAAAGGGAAAATTCACCTTACAAAGTATCTCTAAAATTATTAGCTTTATTTATATATGTGAACACCTAGGGATTGAGAAAGTACTTGAATATGTAGATATGGAGCCAACAGGAGATGCATTTAATTCGATGGTACGATTGGAAATTACAGAAGTAGGTAAGCCATTTAACCCACTTATAAATGCTGGGGCCATAGCGGTCTGCTCCTTACTTCCAGGGGCAAAAAAAGAAGAACGGAAAGAAGGACTATGGCAATTTATCGAACGAATGATGGGGGAAAAAGTAGCAATCAATGAAGAAGTTTATCGTTCAGAATTAGCAACAGCCTACCGTAATCGTGCGATTGCCTATTATTTAAAATCCAAAAATTTTCTGAAGGGTGATGTAGAAGATGCGGTGGATATCTACACACAACAATGTGCAATTATTGTAGATGTAGAAATTTTAGCACGCATTGCTTTAATCATCGTCAATGATGGTGTGAATCCAACATCAGGTGAACGAATTTTTTCAAAGAAAATCGCTAAAATTGCCAAAGCCTTACTGATTACTTGTGGCATGTACAATGATTCAGGAAAATTTGCTGCATTTGTAGGGATTCCAGCTAAAAGCGGAGTGTCAGGCGGTATTTTAACGATGGCAAATCATGCGAATATGGAAGGTTTACATGGTAAATTAGGCATTGCTACATTCGGTCCATCAATAGACGATGTCGGCAATAGTATCGTCGGGATGAGCTTCCTCAAACGATTATCTGAAGGATTCCATTTAACTATTTTTTAATCGCTAATTAAACATTCTCGTGAAAACGCGGGAATGTTTTTTATTGGAAGAAAAGGTAGTTTTATTTATAATAAATCTGTTGGGTATTTTATGGAAAAAGGGGCTGGGTGTATGAATGAACTTTTTAGTTTACAGGGGAAAAATGCAGTGGTTACAGGTGGTAGTAGAGGTTTAGGAAAAGAAATGGCATTAGGACTTGCACAAGCAGGAGCGAATGTGGCGGTTATTTCTAGAAAATCAGCACCAGAAGTTGAGGAAGAATTAAAAGCATATGGTGTACACGCTGTATCTATTGCATTTGATATTGGACAGATTGAGCAACATGAGGAGCTAGTCAACCTAGTAGAAGCACAATTAGGTCCGGTAGATATTCTCATCAATAATGCAGGGATTCAAAAACGTCATCCAGCAGCAGAATTTCCACAACAGGATTGGCAAGCAGTGATGGACATTAATCTTCATGCTGTCTTTAGTCTATGTCAGCTATTTGGCCGACCAATGCTAGCCCGTGGAGCAGGAAAAATTATTAATATAGCCTCTTTATTATCTTATCAAGGGGGAGTAAATATACCAGCATATACAGCAAGTAAGCACGCTGTGTCAGGGTTAACAAAGGCTTTAGCGAATGAATGGGCATCTAAAGGTGTTCATGTGAATGCAATTGCGCCAGGCTATATGGCGACAGAGATGAATGATGCGTTAATCAATGATGAAACAAGAAGCCGACAAATTCTTGAACGTATTCCAGCACAGCAATGGGGAAGTGGACAAGACATGCAAGGTGCAGCTGTTTTCTTAGCTTCAGCAGCTTCGAATTACATACATGGATTCACAATAGCTGTGGATGGTGGCTGGCTAGCTGGCTAGCACGTTAGTCAAAAAAGATATCAATAATCTTTCAATTATCTTTAATTTTATAAAATGCTGAAATAATAATATATATTGTTAGGTAAGCACAAAACTTCATGTTAAAATATAAGTATCATTGTATTCGTGTGAACACAAGCAACATTGTAAGGTCTCTCATTTTTTGGTAGAATAAGCATGTTGTATTGTTTTTGAGATTCAGGAGGTGGAACGTATGCATACAGCGATTTTAATCTTATTATTAATCGTCTCAGTATTATTGATTGTGTCAGTATTACTACAATCAAGTAAGAGTGCAGGTCTTTCGGGAGCCATCTCTGGTGGAGCTGAGCAACTTTTTGGTAAACAAAAAGCTCGAGGTATGGACCTAGTTTTACATCGTATCACAATTGTACTTTCAGTTATTTTCTTCATTACAGCAATTGCAATTACGAAACTATAACAAACAGATCATAACCGTCTAACCACCAAAAGGTTAGGCGTTTTCTGTTTTAATACATCATTTTCACAAATATCGGGGGTTTGACAAATGCGTATATCTTTACCAAAGCCATTCTTCTTCGAAGGAGGACCACGAGCAGTATTACTATTGCATGGTTTTACGGGGAACTCTGCGGATGTGCATATGTTAGGGCGTTTTTTACAGAAGAACGGTTACACAACTATGGCACCTCATTATAAAGGACATGGCGTATCACCTGAAGAGTTAATTCACACTGGACCAGCTGATTGGTGGCAGGATGTGCAACAGGCTTATCAATCCCTAGTGGATAAAGGCTATAAAGAAATTGCTGTCGCAGGCCTATCACTTGGCGGTGTTTTTTCACTAAAACTGGGTTATACGACTGCTTTAAAGGGAATTGTCACAATGTGTGCACCTATGTCTATGCGAACAACCGACACGATGTTTGAAGGCGTGCTAAAGTATGCGGGAGATTTTTCTCGTGCATTTGGTCAGTCTGATGTGGAACAACAACAATTACAAACGCGACTTAAAGAACAAGGGATGCCATCATTGCCAGATTTACAGAAGCTTATTGTCGATGTGAGACAGCATGTAGACGAAATCTATGCGCCGATTTTTGTCGCACAGGCAAGATTAGATGAAGTGATTGATATCACCTCAGCCCAATATCTCTTTGACACAGTAGAATCCAATGAAAAATCAATGAAGTGGTATGAGCAATCGCATCATGTCATTACTTTAGATAAAGAAAGAAAAGAGTTACAGCAGGATATTCTAGACTTTTTACAAGCACTTGATTGGTCAGAGTAATCGAAGAACAACGAGCTGTACAAGGAGGGAAGATTTATGAATTTCGAACAACAAATTTTAGACATTATGAAGCAGGATGGTTATACACCTGCCACAGTCGCACAAGTAGAAGCACAATTAGGTCTAACAGACGCGGATGATTTTACAGAATTAGTGAAGGCATTTGTGAAATTAGAAGGGCAAAGTAAAATCGTTCGCTCAGCGGATGATCGCTATGGTCTGCCACAACAAATGAATGAAGTCAAAGGTCGTTTCATCGGTCACGCAAAAGGCTTTGGTTTTGTTGCACCAGAACAAGAAGGTATGGATGATGTATTTATTCCACCAACTGCTAAAAAGGGTGCTTTAAACGGAGATACCGTTTTAGTGAGTATTTCAAAATTAAAATCGGGTGATCGTCGTGAAGGCGAAATCATCGAAATTATCGAACGCGGTAGTTCAAGAATCGTTGGTGAATTCCAAGCAAACAAAGGCTTTGGATTTGTCGTACCAGACGATAAAAAATTCGGCACAGATATCTTTATTTCAAAACACCACACACTTGGTGCAGTAGATGGTCATAAAGTAGTCGTAGAAATTACAGAATGGCCAGATGAAAATCATTCAGCAGCAGGTATGGTGACATCTATTTTAGGTCACAAAAATGACCCAGGCGTAGATATTTTATCAATCATTCACAAGCATGATATCGACGTTGACTTCCCACAAGAGGTTTTAGATGCAGCACAAGCTGTACCTGATGAAATTTCTCCAGAAGATTATATCGGTCGTCGTGATTTACGTGATGAGTTAATCGTAACAATTGATGGCGAAACAGCGAAGGATTTAGATGATGCCGTGACTGTTACGAAAAATGAAGACGGAACATATAAATTAGGTGTGCATATTGCTGACGTAAGTCACTATGTTACAAAGGATTCAGTATTAGATAAGGAAGCATACGATCGTGCAACTTCTGTGTACTTAACTGACCGTGTAATCCCAATGATTCCACATCGTCTTTCAAATGGACTTTGCTCATTAAATCCACAGGTAGATCGTTTAACATTATCTTGTGAAATGATTATCGACCAAAACGGTGTGGTTATCTCACACGATATTTTCGAAAGTGTAATCAAAACAACTGAACGTATGACATACACAGATGTGTACAAAATTGTAGAAGAAAAAGACGAAGCGTTACTAGCTCGTTATGAACAATTAGTGCCAATGTTTGAGCATATGAAAGAATTATCAAACCTATTACGTGGTCACCGTGAAAAACGTGGCGCAGTAGACTTTGATTTCAAAGAATCAGCAGTTGTAGTAGATGAAAAAGGCTGGCCAATCGACGTCGTGATCCGCGAACGTACAATTGCCGAAAAACTAATTGAAGACTTCATGTTAGCTGCCAATGAAACTGTAGCAGAGCATGTATTCAAATTAGACCTACCATTCATTTACCGTATCCATGAAGAACCGAAACCAGAACGCTTACAACGCTTCTTCGAGTTCATTACGAATTTTGGTATCGTTGTCAAAGGTAAAGGCGATACAGTGGATCCTAAAGCATTACAACAAATCTTAGAATCAGTAGTCGGCAAACCAGAATATCCAATGATTTCAACAATGATGCTACGTTCGATGCAACAAGCGAAATATAGCCCACAATCATTAGGTCACTTTGGCTTATCAACTGAATTCTACACGCACTTCACATCACCAATCCGTCGTTACCCTGACTTAATTGTCCACCGTCTATTACGCACATACGTAATTAACAAAGACACTTCAAACAAAACAGTCGCATACTGGGGCGCACATATGGATGAGATTGCTACACATACATCTGAACGCGAACGTCGTGCAGTTGATGCAGAACGTGACACAGAATCAATCAAGAAAGCACAATACATGTCCGATAAAATTGGTGAAGAGTTTGAAGGTATCGTAAGCTCAGTAACAAACTTCGGTATGTTTGTTGAACTTGAAAATACAATTGAAGGTCTTATCCACAATACGAATATGACAGATGATTACTACAACTTTGATGAACGCTCAATGTCGATGATTGGTGAACGCACTGGACGTATCTTCCGTATGGGTGATAAAGTAACAATCAAAGTATTAGCAGTAAATCTTGAGGAATCAACAGTTGATTTCATCGTAGTTGGCATGCCAGCTCCACGTCCAAGAGTTTCACGTCCATCACGTGTCATTAGTGCAGGCGGTTCTCGTGGTAAAGGTGGTAGTGCAAACGGTAAGAAACCAACTGGTGGCTATAAAGGCAAACCAAAATCTTACCCAAGCAGTGATAAACCAAGCGCGAAAAAATTCACACCAAGCGGTCCAAAAGTAAGTGGTAAAACACGTAAACAAGATCGCAAACGCAATCCGGATGCAACAGATGGTCCAAAAAAAGAGTACGGCGGTAAGAAGTTCTATGAAGGTATCGCTAAACAAGCTCAAAAAAGAAAACGCACGTCGAAGAAAAAATAACGGCTGAATAAACTCAATTGAGGAGAGTGGTCTAAGCAAGAGTAAGTGAACTTACTTACTTTTCAGCTAACCACTCTCAACCTCATGAGTGAAGCAGCTCAACTATGGGGTGATACATATGCCAAAAGGTTCAGGTAAAGTATTAGCACAGAATAAAAAAGCCAACCATGACTATGCGATTGAAGACACAGTGGAAGCAGGTATCGTATTAACAGGTACTGAAATCAAATCTGTCCGCAAAGCCAAAGTCCAATTAAAAGATTCTTACGTAGTTATTCGTGGAGGAGAAGCCTATATTTCAAATATGCATATTAGCCCGTTTGAACAAGGAAATATCTTCAACCATGACCCATTACGTACACGTAAACTATTGCTACACAAAAAACAAATTGAACAATTCAATTTAGATGTGAAACGTGACGGTTATACAATCGTTCCGCTAAAAATGTATTTAAAAGACGGCTTTGCCAAGCTACTTGTCGGCGTCGGTAAAGGTAAGAAAACCTATGATAAACGCCATGACTTGAAGAAAAAAGAAGCTAAACGTAATATTGACCGCGCCATTAAAGCGAAAAATCAATATTAAGCTAGTGGCATGATCCAAGTCGGATAGCTAGCAAACTATCTTTGATAAAGAAGTCGATTTGGTACACAAGAAATGATTTTTTATGTAGTTGAAACGAGAAATAACAAGAAAAACCAGTAACCACAAGCATTTCCCTTGAATTAGAACTACTTTTGTCATATAATAATGACAGCACACAAGCTAGTATCAGATTTTATCTGATTATCCAGTATTCACTTACTGGACTCCTAATAGAACCTTGTAACATCTATTTTGTACTCTGAGAGCCACCACATTGTTATTGATGTCGGCAACTCTACTGACGAGACCACCTAATGGATGGAGATTTTAATCTAGTATTATGATTTTTCTAACCTAAAAAAAGGAATAGAAATTTCAAGATGCAAGCAAGACGAGGAAACAAGCGAGAAGTTAGAGGAGCGTACGCATGTACGTGACGAATAACGACGAACTTAGTAGAATCAAATTGCACCGTATTTTGGACTTCAATTCTGAAAAAGGAATAGAAATTTCAAGATGCAAGCAAGACGAGGAAACAAGCGAGAAGTTAGAGGAGCGTACGCATGTACGTGACGAATAACGACGAACGCAGTTGACGAAGTATTGCGCAGTAGATTGAAATTTATATCAAGGGGACGTTACGGATTCGACAGGGATGTCTCGGCTTAGGTTGCGCGTCGGAGGTCTCGGCTTCGTCACCAACGGAAGTTATATAATAACTGGCAAAACAAACAATAACTTAGCTTTCGCAGCTTAGTCTGACGAAACTGCCTATCTACCCTATCGCCCATGTAGCGTAGTTTAGGCTCACTCTCAGTGGGATACGATGTTAGGCGCCACCTTAGTCTAACAGAAGAGATTATAAGGTTAGCGTGCAGGACGCCTGTTTATTGGCATAATGTTACGTGAACTGTAAATAAATAAACTACACGCGTAGAAGCTTAAGTTCTGGAGTTTCTGGACGCGGGTTCGACTCCCGCCGTCTCCATATTA